>JAGNSU010000026.1 GCA_017987895.1 Flavobacteriales bacterium
TGGCCATGCTTCAGGAAACCGCTGGCCAGCACTTGGCCCACCATGCCGGTGCCGAGGATACCGATCTTCTTGCCCATTGTTCTGGAATTGAGCTGACACCGCAAAGGAACATCATGCGCCGCAGGAACGGGGACCGGTGTCCAGCTCGATGCCGCACCTTTGCCGCACGCCTTCGCCCCATACGCTTCGGCGTTCGATAGATGAGTTCGATGGACCCGCGCGCCGCCGCCTTCCTCCGCCTGCTGAAGATCATGGACGAGCTGCGCGAGCAATGCCCCTGGGACCGCAAGCAGACCATGGAAACGCTGCGGCCGCTCACCATTGAAGAAACGTACGAATTGGGTGACGCGATACTGAAGAACGACCTCGCCGAGGTGCGCAAGGAACTCGGCGACCTGCTGCTGCATATGGTCTTTTATGCACGGATAGGACAGGAGAAGGGCGCGTTCACCATCACGGAAGTGCTCGATGGCATTTGCGAGAAGCTCATCCACCGCCACCCGCACATCTATGGCGATGTGAAGGTGAAGGACGATGAAGAAGTGAAGGCGAACTGGGAACGGATCAAGTTGGAGGAGAAGGCGAAGGCCGGTCACGCTTCCGGTGATGCGACGAACATCAGCGTACTGGAAGGAGTACCACGAGGGCTTCCTTCACTGGTGAAGGCGATCCGGATACAGGACAAGGCGCGTGGTGTGGGGTTCGATTGGGAGCGTCGGGAGCAGGTGTGGGACAAGGTGCATGAGGAGTTGGACGAGCTGAAACGCGAAGTGGACGCGGGTTCGGACCTCCAAGCGGAAGAGCTTGGCGATGTCCTCTTCAGCATCGTGAACTATGCGCGCTTCCTCGGCATCGATCCGGACGAAGCCCTCGAACGCACGAACCGCAAATTCATACAGCGTTTCCAGTTCCTGGAACGCGAAAGCCGCAAGGACGGCAAGGTGTTGGGCCAGATGAGCCTGGCGGAAATGGACGCCTACTGGGATCGGGCAAAGAGCGAGTGAGCGGAACGCTCCCGTTCCCCGCGTCCCAATGTGGAGAGCGTTCCACGATCGTGGGGCGTCGAGAAGACACGATCCAGTGATGCAAGGATCATCGTTCTAAGCGCTCTCCCTCTCCCCATGGGTGGTGGCGGTGGTCCCCTCCTTTTGGCACACATCTGCGTAGGTGGTGTTGTTACCAACACACAGCAGCATGGCACGTCGCAAGAAGCTCATCCTCACACAACCCATTAAAGAGGGGTTGAAAGCCATCAAGGTGCAACTCGACCGCCGCACCGTCATCACGCTCTCGAACATGCGCTCCTTGGAGTTCTGGAAGAAGCGGTACCCGGACGCGATGGTGATCAGCTGATCACCATCCGGCTTCGAGAGGCCCTTCGGTCGAAGGTGCGGATCGATGATCGGGTCTTCGGCCCAAGTGGGGAATTGGTCGGGCGGTGTCCCGGCTCGAACAGGGATCGTATCCCATCGAGCGAATACTCCCGGCGAGGCCATGGAGACTGAGGAGAACTTAGAACCGCAAGATCCCCTAAAGGGCATGAAGAAGAATACGCTCTCGTACATGTTCATCCTCATCGCGGGGATGTCGTTCGCACAAACGGTGGAGTTGGAGCCGGTGCTTACGGGACTCACCAACCCGGTGGATATCGCCAACGCGGGGGATGCCCGACTGTTCATCGTGGAGCGCGCGGGGATCATCCGCATCCTGCATCCGAACGGAAGTCTGGATCCGGTGCCGTTCCTGGACATCACCGCCAGGGTGAACGATACGGGAGGAGAGCAGGGCTTGCTCGGGCTGGCGTTCCATCCGCAGTACGCGCAGAACGGGTTCTTCTTTGTGCAGTACACCGCTGGCACTGGGAACGGGACCACGAGGGTATCCCGCTTCGCGGTCACAGGCGATCCGGATGTCGCGAACGCGAGCAGTGAAGTGATCTTCTACAGCCTCGTCCAACCATTCTCCAATCACAAAGGTGGGGACCTTGAATTCGGACCTGACGGTTATCTGTGGTTCGCACTGGGTGATGGGGGTGGTACCGGTGATCCGGACAACCGGGCCCAGAACATGACCTTGGGTTTCGGTAAGATGCTGCGGATCGATGTTGGCAACGGTGCTCCGTACACCATACCGCCGAGCAACCCGTTCGCGGATGCCGATCCAGCCGATACGCTCCGCGCCATTTGGGCCAGCGGCTTCCGCAATCCCTTTCGATTCAGCTTTGATGCGGTCACGGGGGATGTGTGGGTCGGCGATGTAGGACAAAGCGTATATGAGGAGGTCGATCACTGGCCCGCTGGCAACAACACCGGACCGAACTTCGGGTGGCGTTGTTATGAAGGCAACACGCCATACAACACCGCCGGTTGTGCGGATGCTTCGAGCTACGTTCCACCGGTCCATGTGCATCCCCATTCGGATGGCTCTTGCTCGGTGATCGGTGGATATGTCTACCGGGGTGGATCGTACCCGAACCTCTATGGTAAATACATCTACACCGACTACTGCCACGGCCGCATCCATTCGCTCCAGCCCAACGGGGTGGGGGGGTGGACGACGGACACGCTGATGGCGAGCGGCGGTTTTGGTCTGGCCGCCTTCGGCGAGGACGCGGCCGGCGGTCTCTACGTGTGCAACACTGAGAGCGGCGTGCTCTCGCGCATCATCGATCCAGCGGCCCTTGTGCGCGTGGACCCGAAGGTGCTGCTTGAAGGCCCGCTCAATACGACCACGTTGATCATGAACGACCCCCTACGTGCGGCGGGCTTGGTGCCGCTCACCGAACCTTACACCGCACTGGGCTTCCCGCAGGTGGGGGGTGGCGGTGGCGAAACCACCACGACACCTGTGTTGGCAACCACGGGAAACAACGCGATCGTGGATTGGGTGCGTGTGGAGCTACGCAGCGCGACCGAGCCGGGCATTGTGGTAGCCTCCGCACATGGCCTAGTGCAACGCGATGGCGACATCGTGAAAGCGAACGGCACGGCCAACCTGGACTTTGGGGTAGGTGCGGGTAGCTACTATGTGGTCGTTCGGCACCGGAACCATCTCGGCGTCATGAGCGCGGCGCCCATCTCCCTGAGCGCGACCGCTGTGACGGTCGACTTCCGCAGCGGCACCACGGCGACCTACGGGACCAATGCGCACAAGACCGTCGGAACGCAACGTGCCCTCTTCGCTGGGAACGTCATGCGCGACGACCGGTTGAAGTACGCCGGATCTTCCAATGACCGGGACCCGATCCTCACCGCGATCGGAGGCACCGTGCCCACGGCGACCACGCCCGGATATCGCACAGAGGACGTGAACCTGGATGGCACCGTGAAGTATGCGGGAAGCGCCAATGACCGCGATCCCATCCTGGTGAACATCGGGGGATCCGTGCCTACGAACACGCGGGTGGAACAAGTGCCGTGAGCGCCCACCCGAATGGGTGGTAGGGTCTACTTTCGCGACGCCGGATGCATTGGATCATCCGGGCGATGCGCACAGTTCTCCTCATCGGTCTTATTGCAATGGCCGGTCACGGTCCGGCGGTAGCACAGTTGCCACCTGTTTCCGCCCACAAGGGGAACATCTTCCTCTACTGGGGCTACAATCGTTCCGGTTATAGTTGGAGCGACATCCACTTCGATGGTCCTGGGTATGACTTCACCCTTCGTCATGTGGAAGCCACGGACCGTCCGATCCCGTTCGACCCGAAGCTCTACTTCGATCCACGCACCCTCACGTTACCGCAATACAACTATCGGTTGGGTTGGTTCTTCCAGGACCGATGGAGCGTTTCGCTCGGCATGGACCACATGAAGTACGTGGTGGTGCAGGGCCAGCAGGTCCGCATGGACGGTTTTGTTGATGCCAGCCGCTCGCTTCCGCATGCCGCGGCGGAAGGAGCGCACGAGGTGACCCTCGATCCCGATCTATTGACCTATGAGCATAGCGACGGGCTCAATCTCTTGAGTTTGGATGTGGACCACTACGATCCGCTTTGGAAAAGCAGGAACGGCCGGCATGCGCTCCAGGTGTTCCAAGGCATGCATGCCGGACCTGTCATCCCGCGCACGGACGTCCGCTTATTCGGCCAAGGCATCAACAACAAGTTCCACCTATCCGGCTACGGCGTTGGTGCGCAGACCGGACTGCACCTGGAATTCTTCCGCCACGGTTTCCTTCGCGTGATCGGCAAGGCGGGTTGGATCGACCTGCCCAGCGTGCTTACCACCGGCACCGCCGAGGACCGCGCAAGTCAGCACTTCTGGTTCTGGCAATACGCGGTGGTGTTGGGTGGGCAGTTCAGGTTGCATCGGTCCGCGCGTTGACCGCACGACGGCGACCGGTCAGGAAAGCCCGAACTTCGCGCCCCGAAAAGAGTTCCATCGGTGCTTTCTCCCAGTCGTTGTTCCGCAATGCTCCTACTCGTCCTCGCGACGGGTGGCGGTGTGCGTTCACAATGCGTGGGCCCGATCTCGAGCTTCCCGTACCAGGAGGATTTTGAAGGCGCCCCGAACTGGACCCCGGGTGGCACAGGAAGCGACTGGGCATGGGGCACACCCGCCCATCCTACCATCAACACGGCGGGAGGCGGTGTGAACAGCTGGTGCGTGGGTGGGCTCACGGGTTCCTTCTACAATCTGGGGCAGTCGAGCTGGTTGCAGAGCCCGTGCTTCGATATGAGCACGTTGGACCATCCGTGGATCAGCTTCAAGATCTTCTGGGAATGTGAACGGCAGTACGACGGTATGAACCTGCAGTACTCGTTGAACGGCGGATCCACTTGGGCGAACGTGGGGGCCTATGGCGATCCGGTGGATTGCCTCAACGACAATTGGTTCAACGCTGCGAGTATCACGAATCTCAGCGGGGCCAGCCCGAAGCATGGATGGAGCGGACGGCTGGGCGCCACTTCGGGATCCTGCCAGGGAGGCTCCGGCAGCGGTGGCTGGATCACGGCGAAACACTGCGTGCCGGCCGTGGCGAACGCGCCCCAGGTGATCTTCCGGTTCCTGTTCGGTGCAGGTACACAATGCAACAACTACGATGGCGTCGCGATCGATGACATCCTCGTCCAGGAAGCCGCTCCCACCACCGCTGCCTTCACCTACACCTGCAACGGCAACACCATCGACTTCACCGATGCGTCCCCAGGGTGCCCTTCCACCTGGGGGTGGGCGTTCGGCGATCCGGGTTCGGGTGGTCTGAACGCTACAGGTTCGCAGAACCCTTCGCATACCTACCCGGGTCCGGGGAACTACGTGGTATCCTTTTCAACGGATGGACCGTGCAGCGATCCTTCGAACATCGACGTGAGCGTCGGCATTTTGGGTGTAACGATCGTTAGCACAAACCCTACATGCACCGGTGTGCCTGGCTCCGCGACCGCGACGATAGTGGGGGGCGATGGCACCGAAACCATCCTCTGGCAACCCGGGGGAGGAACGACCGCCACGATCACCGGGCTCACGGCGGGTGTGTATTCGGTCACCGTCAGCGCGCCGAGCGGTTGTTCGGCCACGGCCAGCACAACGATCAATGCGGCAACTGTGGTCACGGCCGTGACCATGCCGGATACCGTGCTTTGCGATGGAGCCTCGCTGGAACTGACCGCGACCGCCAGTGGAGGCACTGCGCCCTACGCGTTCGGTTGGAGCCCGACCGGACCATTGATCACTCCGACCGTAGGCGGAACATATTCCGTGGTGGCCACTGATGTGAACGGCTGTATGAGCGCACCGGAGAACGTTCTGGTGGACGTAGCTCCACCGATCGTTCCTATCCCCACCGCGGATGCCCTGGAAGGTTGTACACCACTGTGCATCACCTTCAACGATGGTATCCCGGGATCGGCGAGCACCACCTGGGATCTCGGCGATGGGGTCGTGCTTACGGGGAGTACGGTGACGCATTGCTACGTGACCAATGGGGACTTTCTACCCACGCTCATCGCGATAGATGGGTTCGGCTGCACCGCCAGCGGAACTGCTGATACGATCCACTCCACGGTGTCGCCTGTAGCGGCTTTCACGGTGCCACAAGAGGTGTTCGCGGAAGGGGAGGCCCAGGTGGTGTTCCAGAATACGTCCACCGGGGCATTGACCTTTGCGTGGTCCTTCGGTGAGGGCGGCATCTCTTCCGAGACCTCACCAACGCACACGTTCACCGAGGTGGGTTGTTACCCGGTCGATCTCCAGGTGATCGGAGAGGCAGGATGCGCCGATCAGGCAGGCCTGGAGATCTGTGTGGAAGGATCCTACGCCCTGTTCGCTCCGAACGCTTTCACACCGGATGGCGATGGGATCAACGATCACTACCTGCCCATCAGCACGGCACAACGTCCGAAGTCCTACGAGTTCACCGTGTTCGATCGTTGGGGCGCGGTGATCTTCCGCAGCACCGACCTGATGGAAGGATGGAACGGTGATGCGTTGGGTGCTGTCGCCGGAGAAGGGATCTATGCTTGGACGATACGCTTGCAGGACGCCTTCAACGAGGTCCACGCCCACAAGGGCCACGTGGTCTTGCTGCGTTGATCTACCAGGCGCGTGCCTGGGGCTGGTGTGTGGGCTCCGCGCTTGGAAGCCGGGAGGGCCGCACGCGGCCCGCGAACAGCCCCCAACCGATCGACACGTAGGCGATGTTCGCGTTGAAGCCATCGTAGGGTTTGCTCGTGATCCCGTCCTTCTGCACCTCGAACTCGGTGTTGTGGAAGTTGGTGAAGTAGTACTTCAGGGTGATGGTGGTTCCGGCAGGTCCCTGGATCCCCAGCATCATGCTGTGGTAGATCGGTTCCGTGCGATCGCTGAACCACACATTGAAACGGTCCACCCTTTTCTCGTTCTCGAAGCGTTTCTCCTTGTAGTTGAAGGGCAGCTCGATCTCGTAGCCCACGAAGAACAGCGTTCGGTGCATGCGCCCGATCTTCAGACCGACAGGTACGCCCACGGTGTATGCCCGGTATTTGTAGCGCACGGTGGTGTCGGGTACCGCATAGATGAAACCCAGGTTGCGGAAGCCCAGCCCTGTGAAGAAGCCGACATGGTCCGTGAAGTCGTACTGAACCAGCCCACGCGGATTGAACACCGGGGCGAAGCGCACGATGCCGCCGGTATGGTCGTTCGGCTGGCCATAGGTGCGCACATCCAGCACAGGAAAGGTGAAGATCCATTCCGTGCCGTTGGTGACGTACCATTTCTTCGCGGGAGGGCGGACAGGCTTCGGGAACATACCCTGGGCCGTAGCGCAAAGGGAGAGCACAAGTGCGGGTAGCAAGAGGTGGATGCGCATCGAGAACGGATGATGGTACGAACGGTGGGTCAGGATGAAGGTACGGGCAGGTCGTGTATCGCTTCGTAGAGCCGGTGCATCGGGAGCCCCATTACCGTGTAGAAACTCCCTTCGATGCGGGCGACGGCCGTATAGCCGATCCAGTCCTGCACACCGTAGGCCCCGGCTTTGTCGAGCGGTTCGTAGCGCGCCACGTAGTACGCGATCTCCGCTTCACTTAGCGCACGGAAGGTGACGTGCGCCACATCCGCGAAGTGCCGAAGTGCCGAAGAGGTCCGTAGACAGACGCCCGTGACAACACGATGGGTGCGGCCGCTGAGCTGGCCGAGCATGCGTCGCGCGTCGGCCGCATCGATCGGTTTGTTCAGCAGAAGATCATCGAGCAGCACGGTGGTGTCCGCGGTGATGAGGACCTGATCCGGTGCCAGTTCGCCGTGCCATGCGCGCGCTTTAAGGATCGCCAGGTGCTCCGCTACCTCTTCGTTCGGCAGGCCGGGCGGCGGCGTTTCGTCCACATCCACCTGGGTGACCGTGAGCGGCAGGTCCAAGCCTTCGAGCAAATGGCGCCTTCGGGGAGAAGCGGAGGCGAGCACCAGCCGCCAGGGGTGAATGGGCGGGCCGATCATGCGTCGAGCGATCGGGCGACCAGCGCGCCATAAGCCACGGCCATCACCATGGCCGCCTTCATCACCGCGCCGGCGCGCATGTAAGCGGCACGGTCCTGTGCCATGAAGGTCATGCCCGCACTGATGAGCAGCAGGAAGATCAGCGCGCCCAGGTACCAGAACGATAGTGCGTCCTGCAGAAAGGTGCGCCGCAACAGCACGATGGCGACAACGAGCACGGCGGTGTGGAAAAAGACCAATGCGCGGGACCATCGCATGCCCCAGGCGATGGGCACCGTGCGGCATCCATCGGCCAGGTCGCCGGGCACATCGGCCATGTCCTTCTGTAGTTCCCGAACCAGCGTGGCCACAAAGGCGAAGGCGCTGAACGCGAAGACCCAATACCAGATCACGCGGAAATAGAAATGGACAAGGCCCTCGTCCGCGAGCTCTGTCAGCATCTCGGCGGTGTAAGCGCGTTGCGCGAGCGGGATCTCGTAAAGTCCAACGGTGAGCGGCACCAGCGCGGTGAGCGTGGCCACCAATCCGTTGCCGATGATGAGTTGGCGTTTGAACGTGGTGCTGTAGGTCCACAGGGCACCGATGGCGAAGGCCGGAATGATGGACAGGCGCCAAAGCCCGGTGCGCCACACCACGATCAGCCCGAGCAGGAGGCCGAGGCCGCTCAACACGAGATGCGCGGCCATGGCCACGCGGCGCTTCACGGAGCGTCCCACGATCAGCGCATCCGGTTTGTTGATGCGATCGATGCGCGTGTCGAAGTAGTCGTTGATCACGTTCCCTCCGGCGGCGATCAACACGGTGCTCAGGACCAACAGCGCGAACAGCGTGGTGCTGAGCTGAGGCACGAACCCACTGGCACCGAGCAATCCCCCGATCACCCCGTAGCGCATCACCGCCATCGTACCCGCGATGATGAGCAGGTTCAGCGGACGGGTCAATCGCAAGAGGCCCAGCATGTCACCAAGTATGGGCGTTGTCCGTGAGCCATTGACCACGGACTTTCAGCGCCTGTTCGAGCAGGTCGCGCACGCAACCGTGCCCACCTGGCCGGGCAGAGATGAAGGCGCTGATCGCCTTGACCTCCGGCGCGGCATCAGCTGGACAGCAGGGCAGGGCGACGCGTTGCATCACACGCAGGTCGGGGATGTCGTCGCCCATATAGGCCGTGCGTGCGGGATCCAGCCCGGTGGTGGCGATCAACTCGTCGAGCTTCGCGCTCTTGTCACGCACATGGTAGAAGAACTCCTTCACGCCCAAACGGCCGAACGATTCCTCCACGCCTGCGCTCTTTCCGCCGGTGGTGATCACAATGCGGAGGCCCTCCTTCACGGCATGCTGCACGGCATAGGCATCACGGCTGTGGAAGGTGCGCACCGGATCGAGCCCCGGGAACAGCAATACCCTGTTGTCGGTGAACACGCCGTCCACATCGAAGAGGAAACAGTCGATGTGCGCGAGCCGTTCCTTGTAGCTACGGGTGTCGGAGGTCATTCGCGGTGTGGCCCGAAGCGCTTGCCGATCATTTCGGAGAGCAGGGCGTAAGCGCGGCGAAGATCGGCATCGTGCGTTAACTGATCCAGATGCCGCTGCACAGTGGTGGTGTCGCCTCTGCGAGCGGGCCCGGTGAGCGCATCGCCAGGCCCCACCAGCGCCGCCTTCTGCGCCACCGAGGACCACAAGGGCAACAGGATATCGGGGTCCAGTCCTTCCTGCCGCAGCAGGCGCTGGGCTTCGTGCAGTAGGAACACCGGGAAGTTGGAAGCGAAGACGGCCGCCAGGTGGACAGTTCGCCGCTGTTCCAAAGGAAGCCGCACCACGTTGCCACTGAGGCTGCGCGCCACATCCAGCAGAAGGGTGGTCGCCTTCTCGGTGTTCCCGTCCACGACAATTGGTGTACGCGTGAGATCCGCAGGTTCGCCAGGGCTGAAGCTCTGCACAGGCCACAACACACCACGGTGGAGGTGCGGAGCGAGCCCGTCGAGAGCCTGGGCGCCGGATGTGTGCGCGACGACCGCATCGCGCGGCGTGATCCGTGTAGCAAGGCTGGGCATCGCGTCGTCGCTGACGGCGAGTAGATAGAGGCCGACCTCGGGCCAGGCTTCGTCTATTGTATAGGGCGTCGTGCGAAGCGCTCGCGCCAGTATTTGTGTGCGTTCCGCGTGGCGTCCCGCTATTCCGGCGAGCGATGCGCCGGCCCGTACGAGCGCATGCCCCAAGTGGAAGGCCAAACGGCCCGTACCGATCAACAGGATGCCATCCCGTGCGGACATCTTAGGCCTTGCTGGGTCGCTGAAGGAACCGCTTGCGGACCGCCATGAACGTACCCAGGAACATGAGGACGCAACCGGTCCACAGGATGTTGATGCCCGGGAACACGATGGCTTGTAGCACGAGGTATTCGCGCTCGAAGACGTTCACGCCCACCTGGTTCCCCTGCACCGTGGCCAGTTCGAACTTCACGCGCAGTTGGGGCACATCGAAACCCTTGCCGATAACCGGCTGGCCATCGCGGTAAATGATCACCGGGTTCGCCTCGAACCAGCGCTCACGATCGTAGAGGTCGCGCACCCGCATGCGCAAGGCGTATACGGTGTACTCTGGCCCCAACACACGAAGGGTGACGCTATCGCGCACCGCGCGCAGGCTGTCCAGAAGGATCAAGCAAGTCGGGGTGATGATCGTGTCGCCGATGGCTTTTTCGTAGAGCCGCTCCGGCATGTAGTGCATGCCGGCCATGTCGGTGCTGTCGTCCGCGGCAAGGTCGGCGTAGCGGATGTGGGTGTACAGGTCTCTCTCTGGCCAGTGCTTCGTGCTGGGCTCTGCCACGTTGCCGAAGCGCGGGTTCAGCTGGATGAAGGGCTCCAGCTCGAAGGCCTTTTCACCGGGACGCACCGGGCTCCAATACTTGGCCTTCCAAAGCGCACGACGTGGGAAGTCCTCGATGGCGGTCCAATGCGTGGGTTGGTCGTTGAGGAAGATGGGCCCGGGCCGGTGCGCGTCCTTCGCGCGGAAGAGCATCTCACCCACACGGACAGTGTCCCCTTCGCGGTAGTCACGCGGCTCCTGCACGTGGTAGTCCATCACGTAGTGCAGGTTCACCCCTTCGCTGCGCTTCTCGCGGTAGTGTATGAAGTAGTCGCCCATGCGCATGGTGTCGCCGCGATAGAGCAGGATGTCCGTGTTGTTGTCCAGGCCTTCGCTCAGAAAACGCAGGTCCATGTTCTGCGTGTTGCGGCTCATCTCGTTCTGACGCGAGGTGCTGATCAAGGCCCCCAAGAGCACGAGCGCGAAGCCGGTATGCGCGATGGAAGGCCCGGCGTGGCTGAAGTTGCCTTTCACGCCGAGCCACACGTAGGCGATGTTCGCAGCGGCGGAGAAGGCCGTGGCGAAGAACAGGAGGATCAGGTTCAGTTCGGAGAGCTGGTACTTCAACAGCAGCACCGCCAGGATGGTGATACCGATCGCGATCCCGAACGACCAGAGGATGCGCCTGCGGAACTGCCGCATATCCGTGTCCTTGTAGCGCAGGTATTGCACGAAGGCGCTGAGCATGGCGATGATGAAAGCGAAGGGCACCTGCCACTTGTTGTAATGGGCAATGGCTTCACCGGGAGGAGCGAGCTTCGCCTGCGAGAGGCTCAGGAGCCATTCGCTGTCGATCTTTTGTGCGAGCACCGCGAGGGGACTTTGGAACGGCGCGATCAACAGGTTGAAGACCGGCACCGAGGTGGTGAAGGTGATCTGCGCGGCGCTGAGCAGGAGGACCAACGCGCCGATGAACAGCCAGAACTCGCGGCTCCAGAGGGATTCTTCCTGTTCGGGCGCGGGGAAATGACGGCGATAGGCCAGTGCCGACCAAATGGTGCTCAATGCGATGAAGCCGAGGATCGCGGGCACCTGTTGCTCCAGGCCCACGCCGATGCCGAGCAGGGCGATGGACGTCAATGTGTAGAACCACCGCTGACCGCGATCGCCATGCAGCAGCATCACCGCGAGCCACACGAAGAAGAGCAGAAAAACGGTGAGTCCCGGCATCATGCCATCGCCTGTGAAACTGTGTACGCTGGTATCGCCCAACACACCACTGCGGGTAAGGAACGTGCTGTAGAGCACCAAGTGGAAGGTGACCAGCACAAGCAGTAAAGTGCTGAAGAGCGAGGTGGTGCGGTTGCGGTTCACGAGCATCAAGTGGCCCGCGCCAACCAAGGTGATCCACGGCACCAGCGAGGCGTTCTCCACCGGATCCCACGCCCAAAAACCACCGAAGCTCAAAGCCTCATAGGCCCATGCTCCACCCATCAGGATGCCGGTGCCCAAGATCATGACACCGAAGAAGGTCCAGGGAAGTGCGGGTGCGATCCATGCCTGCAACTGGCGGCGCCAAAGTCCCGCGATCGCGTACGCGAACGGTACGAGCGTCGCTGCGAAGCCCAGGAAGAGCGTCGGTGGATGGATCACCATCCAGTAGTTCTGGAGCAGTGGGTTCAGGCCGCGGCCATCGGCGAACTGAGGGATCTTGCTGAGGTAGTCCGGGATGAACGTCCAGGGCAGGCCGAGGTTCTCCGGCAGTTCACGGATCAGCAGGAAAGGACTGCTGCCGATGCGCACGTCGCCGATGTACAGACCCAGCAACATGGTGGAAAGGAAGATCTGCACCAAGGCGAACACGGTCATCACCGGAGCTTCCCAATCCTTCGCGCGCCACAGGAGGATATTCCCCAACACCACATGCCAGAAGGTCCAAAGCAGGTAAGAACCTTCCTGGCCTTCCCAGAAGCAACTGAGGATGTACTTCAGCGGCATCTGCCGGTTGCTGTGCTTCCACACATAGTCGAACTCGAACCAGTGGTTGAACAGCATGATGAACAACACCACGATCACACCGAGCACGGCCAGTGAATGCACGCGGAACCCGATCCGACCTACGGACTTCCATGCACCGTCGTTGCGCAGTTCCGCGAAGAGGTAGCCCACCAGCGCGAGCAGCGCACCCACGAAGCTCAGCAACGTGAACGCGTGTCCCCAGCTACCGGCCCAGGTGTGTTCCGCGGAGTGGACGATCTCGTTCATGCTTCTTCGACCTGTAGCTTGTCGACCTGGTGGGTCGTCGCTACACGGACCATCGCCCTAGGCATCCACCTTGTTCTGCTCGTTGTACTTGCTCGGGCACTTCATCAGCATGTCGCGGGCGTGGAACTCGCCGTCGGCGGAAGCTTCGCCGATCAGCACGATCCGTTCGCTGCGCTCGAAGTCCTGCGGCTTGGCCTTGGCCAGTTTCACGCGGCAGCTACGCCCTTCCAGGTCCTGCATGGTGAACTGGGTGAGGCTGGCGTTCTGGCTGGGCTCGTAGATGATCTCCTGACTGCGGTCCAGTACGCCGACCACATGGTATTCCCTGCCGGGGTTGGCAAGCGCCTCGTTCAGGTCGGCATAGGTGCTGCTGTCGCTCAACGAACCGATCAGCGCGGCGATGGCCACGGCGATCAGGGCGATGGCGATGATGTGCGTGCGTTTCATGCCTGCGGATCTCTGTGCTTCATGTCCCGTTCCATGCGTGTCAACCGGCGATCGAGCGCCGCCATCCAAAGGGCGATACCTCCCAGTACCACCGCCACCACGACGATCACGGCGGTCATCTTGCCGGAGCGGTACAAGGTGTCGACCATCCAGGAGGGCGCCGTGGAGGAGGCAAAGGTACCCAGTGGGATCAGGGCCACGAACGTGGCGATGGCGTGCTTACGCATCGTGCGCATGGTGCATGAGGGTTTGTAATCGGCGTGCCCGGCGCGCCAGGGTATAGGCCCAGGTGGCGAGCAGGATCCAGCCAAGCACCGCTGGATAGAACACCAGACGCAGCCGGTCGTCCAGGTCGTATTGGCTGAAGGCGGGATTTCCCCCGTTACCCGGGTGTAGCGAATCGCTCAAGCGCGGCAGCACCATGAGGAAGACCACCATCAAGACGTAGGCGAAGATGTTGTAGACCGCAGCCAGCCGCGCGGCCTTGCGCTCATCGGGCACGGAGCCGCGCAGCACGAGGTAGGCGCAGTAGATCAAAGTGGTCACCGCAGCGCCGTTCAACTTGGTGTCATCGGTCCACCAGCCACCCCAGGTAACGCGTGCCCAAATACTACCCGTTACTAGGCCGAGCACGGCGAAGAGCAGCCCGACATGGGCCGCGCTCAGGGCGCCGTCATCCTGTGCGAGCTCGTAGCCGCGCAAATAACGAACGCTGTGCACAACCGAAATGGTCATCAGCACCATCATCGCGAACCACATGGGGACGTGGAAGAAGAGGTTGCGCACGCTTTCGTTCAGCAGGCTGCGATGCGGGAAGCGGAACGGTTCCATTGAATTCAAGACTGTGATCTTCCAGGGAGGGCATGGGGTTTCGGTGATACCGTTGCCCGGCGATACGGTCCAAAAGGCATCATATAGAGTTGCGCTATTCCACCCATCCACTTGATCGTGCATCACAAGATGGCTCAGATCATTGCGCAGGCCCTTTGGCACGTCAAAGGTCAAGCGTAGCTTATTCTCGGCGAGCACGGTGACGGAAGTCGCGCATACACGCTGTCCATCGTTCTCGATCCAGGCCTGCGGAGCGGTTTCGGACGAAAAATGAGTGTTGTAGGCGAGCACCTCGATCTCCACGGGCCCTGGGGCCAGTTTGTCCTCGCTCACATGGACCAGGGCGGGGGAGAGCGGAGTGCGAAGACCTATGAGAACCACCCCCAGAAGGAGAACCACGCCAAGGGCCTTCCACCACTGCCCTAAAGCACTACGAACAGCGTCGATCCGGCGGCCACTCCGCTCTGCTTCGTCCCTTCGGGCACGCGGCTCTCGTTCGGCCATACTTCGTTACTCCTCAGTCGGTTACTTCGTTCCAGTAGCCTTCCATCGTCGCGCCTCGTCTGGCCGAACGATAGCCTAGTGGGCCATCCGTTCGAGGCTGCTCGAAGTACCGTTTCAGTCGCGCCAAAGGTAGGGGAAGAGCAAGTAGGCCAAAGCCAGTGCGAGCACGTCGATCAGCACCAGCCAGAGCAGGTAGGTACTGGTGATGCTCCAGGGCATTCCGTCCAGCGCCAACTTGCTCGCGCGCATGACACTAAGGAGCAATGGAAGCACGAGCGGAAACCCCAGGATCGCGGTCAGCCCCATGCCATTTCCCGCACGCGCCGCGATCGCGGAGATCAACGTGAGCACCGTGGCGAAGCCCGTGCCTCCCAGCACCACGCTCAACACGAAGACGCCCACTTCCGCTTCGTCCAGCACCGCTCCGCCGAACATCAATACGTAGACGGCGAGTGTCAACAGCGAAAGCACGAGCATCACGGCCATATTGTACAGGGTGCGTGCCAACACGACACTGCGCGGATCCACTAGTGTGTGGAGGTAGATCTGGCGGCCGGTATCCTCGCGTTGGAACGATCGCGCCAGGGCATTGAAGGCGGCGAACAACAGCACGGTCCAGAACAACGCGTTCCAGGTGGGCAGGGGAAGTCCGCCGCGCACGCCGAGGTAGCAGAGGTAGACAGCGCTCACCGTGTAGAGCAGCATGCCGGCCCAACTGGCCTTCTGCCGAAGGTCCAGCGCCACTTCCAACCGAACCAGTCCGATGATCTCCTTGGGCCGCATCGTAGCGCGAGGAAGGGATCCTTCCATCGCGGCCGCGAAGGTAGGCGAGCTACTTACCCTTCTTTTTCTTCTGCGCCTTCACTTGCAGCGCCGTCCTGGCGTACACGAAGTAAACGTCCACGTAGGGGCGCATCAGTTTCGGCAGGGACCTGTTCTTCTCCACGGGCACGATCACCAGCACTTTGTCGTCCCAGTCGGCTCCTACGTATGCCTTGTACTTCTTGAAGTTGTTCAGCAAGGGCGCCCGTTCATCGAAGGAATCGATGCCGTCGGGCCAATTGCGCTCGTGGCTGCGGAAGACCACCGCATCGATCTCGGGTTGGCTCATACCGCTCGCCTCCAACGCCTTGCGGGCGATCTCGTCGTTGCCCAGGTCGTAGGTGGCATAGAGCTCGTCGGGGCGCAGGATCAAGGCCATGTCACGGTTCTTCCACTGCGGTCCCCGGCTGATCTCGGGCCGGGTCTTGGGGGCTTCCACCGCGGTGAGCGCTGAATCGGGCAGCACCACGAAGAGATCGGCGGCGGGCCGAAGTTCCTCTGGCATGTGGATATTGTCCTTGGCGGGCAGCATCACCACGGTGAGCGGCACCTCCTCTTCGGTATAGCTGAAGAGCCGGAAGGCCGAATAGTTCTTGATGTACGGCGCGTTGGCTTTCCGGGCGCTGTCGTTGGCCAGACCGGTCGGCCATACGTCGGTCGAACTGTTCAGCAGGACCTGCTGTTGTTGATCTTCCGGCAGCCCGGCTGCCTGCAAACCGGCCTTGGCGGCTTTGCCCTTCAGCACGTCGTTACTGGCACGCAACGCCTCGGGATGGGTGATGCGCACTTCGTATTGGGCCACAGTGGTAAGGCCCGCAGCGATCATCAGGGCGGTGAGGAGAACGGTTCTCATGATGTAGGAATGGACCTTGGTACGGAGGATCGTGGCGAAAGGTACCATCGGACCGAAAGCTTAACATGGGCCCTGGAGCGCCTCTTCAGAAGCGCTCGCGGGCCATGCGCCTAGAGGCCTTGCGCTACTCCTTCACCACAGCGGAATACCGCCAGCTCGAACGCGCGGGGATCCCCACGAAATAGAGCCCTGGATCCAGACCGTTCATGTCGATGCCTTCCGGTGAAAGCGTTCCACTTCGCAGGATGCGGCCATCGGTGTGGATGAGCTGAAAAGGAGTGTTGGGCGCGACACCGGACAACTGTACGCTGCTGATGGTGGGATTGGGATAGGGAATGAGCGGTGCGGCGGCGAATTGATCGACCACACCCGTGGTGGGCGCGAGATCGAAGCCGATATCCTGCCAGGTGGTCACCACGCTTTGGCCGGTAGGGGAGGTGAGGTCGTTCCAGTAGAGCTTGCGCCCTGCCAGATTGGTGCTGTAGGTCCCGAAATTGGTGGTGGCACTGCCGGTGAAGCTGATGTCCACCACCAGTGTCTGTGAGGCATCGAACACGAACGCGGTGTCCAAGGGGATCACGAACCAATCACCGGTGGTGCCGGGGGCGATGGTGTAGGTGGCCAGGGTAAGAATTGTATCGAGCCCGGTGAAGAACGTGTCACCACCGGCGAAAGCCGTGGCGGAGGTCTGCGTCATCCGCACCATTAAATTCGTGAGGGTATTGCCGCTCGTTTGTCCCGTGGTACCATAGCGGTAGTAGATGCGCGTGATCTCGCCATCGGTCGCGCCGGTAAGATCGGCGGGGAGATAGAGGCACTGGCTGTGGTTCGCGGTGGCCAGATTGCCGAGCAGGAAGGTGCTGTTGCTGCTGCCGCAGCACTTCTGCACCGTTTGGGCCTGGGTGGACGCGAATGCAGGTAGCATAAGCAGGGCGGAGAAGTAGCGGTGCATCATGTGCCTAGGATCGTTCGCCACCAAGGTACCGGTCGGCGGGACACCGGCTGCTTGTGACGCGAACCGCCAGGGATCACGAATGTTCGTCGTTCGAAAGGACCTGATCTCCCCGAACCATCCCGACCTTTGCGCGTTACTTTCCCATGCGCAAGCTCGCTTTGATCAGTCTATTCTCCTCGCTCTTCGGCTGTTCCAGCCGGGCCCAGAACCCGCTGCCGCTGGTCGATCCGCCGCAGTCCTTCTACAGCCTCAAGGCCGCTGACATAGCCGGGCAGGAGGTAGGCATGGACCAGTTCAAGGGGCACAAGGTGCTGGTGGTGAACACGGCCAGCAACTGCGGCAACACACCGCAGTACGCCAAGTTGGAGGAGTTGCACAAGCGCTATGCGGCCACGGGCCTGATGGTCGTGGGCTTCCCCAGCAACGATTTTTTGCGGCAGGAGCCCGGATCCAATGCCGATATCGCGAAGTTCTGCGAGGAGAAGTACAGCATCACCTTCCCCATGATGGGCAAGGTGGAGGTGAAGGGCAAGGCGATGCACCCGGTGTACGCTTGGCTCACGCAGAAAGCGAACAACGGCGCACTGGACAGCAAGGTGAAGTGGAACTTCCAGAAATACCTGATCGACGAGCAGGGCCGTTTGGTCGCGGTGTTCGATCCGGGCACCGATCCATTGAGCGAGGAGATCATTTCATTGATCCGCCCTGTGGACGAAGCAAAACCGTGAACCGCATGCGCACCTTGTTGATCCCTGTCACAGTATTGCTCCTGGCCTGCGGAGAGCCCCTGCCCATGACCCATGAACCGCAAGACCAGACCGACGTGAAGGACCTGTACAGTTTGACCGCCACCGATATCCACGGGCAACCCTTCTCCTTCGGTTCGCTGCGGGGGAAGAAAGTGTTGATCGTGAACACCGCCAGCGAATGTGGCAATACGCCACAGTACGCACAGTTACAGGAGTTGTACGAAACCTATCAGGACAAGGGATTGGTGATCGTGGGCTTTCCCAGCAACGACTTCGGAGGCCAGGAGCCGGGCACGGAAGCGGAGATCAAGACCTTCTGCCAGCAGAACTATGCCATCACCTTTCCCATGATGAGCAAGGTGCATACCAAGGGTGCGGGGCAACATCCGGTTTACCAGTGGCTCACACACAAAGCGTTGAACGGCTTGCAGGACTCCGAGGTGGAGTGGAATTTCCACAAGTTTTTGATCGATACAAAAGGCCACCTGGTGATGAGCCTTTCTGCGGAAATGAGCCCCCTGGACGATCGGGTGATGTCCTGGCTACAGCACTAGCGCCGAGACGTCGACCCAGTGTCTTCGTCGATGCTGAGCGAAAGCGGAACGGTCGACCGGAACGGATGACAGCGGCATCTTTGCACCATGCGGCAATTCCCAATGCAAGGCGGCCCGGTGGACATCTTGTGCATCACGGCGCACCCGGACGATGTGGAGATCAGCATGAGCGGCACGGTGCTTCATCACCGCGCACTTGGCCATAGCGTCGGTATTGTGGATCTGACCGCCGGTGAGCTGGGCACGCGCGGTACTCCGGAGATCCGTGCGCAAGAAGCGGAAGCGGGTCGCAAAGTGCTGGGAGCGGAGTTCCGCTATCAACTCGGGCTGCGCGATGGCTTTTTCCGCGCTGATGAGGATAGCCTGTTGCGCGTAATGGGAAGTATCCGCCGACACCGCCCACGCATCGTCCTCACGAACGCGATCCGTGATCGGCATCCCGATCATGGCCGCGCCGCGACGTTGGTGGCCGAGGCGTGTTTCCTCAGTGGGCTGCGCCGTGTAGTGACCTCGGACGGAGGCACGGAGCAAGAAGCATGGCGACCAACTACTGTACTGCATGCGGTGCAGGACCGATGGATCGATCCCGACCTGGTGCTGGATATCACGCCGCACTGGGACAAGAAGATGGAGTCGCTGCTGTGCTTCGGCTCGCAGTTCCACGATCCCGCGAGCAAAGAGCCCGTGAGCCCGATCGCACGCCCGGACTTCCTGCCCTTCTTGAAAGGACGCAGCTTGGAAATGGGGCGGTTGATCGGCGTGACCTACGGGGAAGGTTTCTCCACCGTGCGTCCCCCTGCCGTGCGGGACCTGATGGATCTGGGATAGGAGCGCTCGCTGGCGATCATATCCGGGACCACGCCATGCGGATCCGTTCCACATCCGCCGCGGTCGGTTTGAGATCGACGAGGCGCGCGCCCGTGAGCCGGTTGAAGATCCAACCTTGGTAGATGGCGTTCGCACCGTAGGCGAGGGACGCCGTCGCCGCCGCGCCGAGAAGCCCATGGTGCGACACTAGGAAAATACCGAAAACCACGGTGATCATCAAGCCGATGCCCGATCCGATGGCGTTGTGTTTGTTCGCCCCCACGCCGCTGAAGTAATGACTGTAGGCCTGCGACGCGGCCATGGCCACGATGCCCGGCGCCAGCACCAGCAGGATCGGTCGCAACCCTTGGACCTCCTTGCCGAAAAGCCATGCGAACAGCGCGTCCGGCAACAGCAAGGCGATGATCATGGCACCTGCTGCCGAGATGACGGCCACCTTGAAGACCGTGAGCGTGAGCGAACGCTGGCGAGCGGCGGCCGCCTCATTGCTCACCGATCCGTAGAGCACGAGCCCCAGGCTGCGCGGCACCAGCCAGGCGCCTTCCGCCAGTTGGGTGGCCACCGAGTAAACCCCCAGCGGTGCCAATCCACGAAAGTGCTCGATGAGGTAGTACGCCAGACGATAGTTGAGCAACTGCATCACGTTCGCGCTCTGGATCTGCAGCCCCTGCCTCACCATGCGTCGCAACAACCCCGGTTCCGCTTGGACGGTGGCAGGTTGTGACGATAAGAAGATCGCCAATGTGCTCAGCAGCAAGGTGGCGCCGAAGGCCACGTAGCTCGCCCATACATAGCTCACCACATCGCGATGGCCCGACATCCGCAGAAGGAGCACGAACATGGCGAGCAATAGAGCGGCATGTGCGGCCACGATCCAGTTATAGGCACGGAACCGCTTACGCCCCACCAGCACGTTCAGGTGAATGGAATAGAGCGATTGCATGAACGCGAGGATCACCACATGCAGCGACAACCCTTCCGATACCAGCGGCAGGAAGGAAATAGCTGCGGCGACGAACGCCGTGATCACCGCCCACGCATAGGCGGGCCTCAACAAGGCACCGAGCGGAGCGCGTGGCATCAGGTGCACCAAAGCACCTCCACCCACCACATTGTTCAGCAATTGTACGAGGGTGATGCCCAGCACGATCAAGCTGATGGCCCCGAGCCCTTCCGCGCCGAGCGCATGCCCGGCCACCATGAACACGAGCAGGTTCGCCAGGGTGGTCCACACCCGCGCGAGCACCGAACCGATCACGGGTTTGATCATGCCTGAAGCCGTTTGCGGAAGCGCAGCAGTTTCGCTTTCTGTTCCCGCGCGGCCTTGGCGGGGACCTTCAACAGCCGTTTGCCATCCAGCACCGTGATGTCACCCACTGCCGCGATGGTGTGCAGGCCTTTGTTGTAGGCCGTTCCACCGATGGGGCCGATGTGCCGCACGGTCTCTTCAGCGAACCTTTCCGGATCGAGCACGATCACCCGGTTCAGCGCGATGCGTCCCCCATAGGTGAGCGAACTGTCCTGTGCGGGGCGGTAGAGCGCACCGTTGTGAACGAAGGGCGTGCCTCCAGGGCGCGCGGACCGTATATCCGTTTTCACCGGGTTCAAGGTGTGTGGGGTCCAAGGGCCTTCCAAGCCCGGGGCGTGGTAAACGAACAATTCCACATTGGTGAGCGGGGCCTTCGTACCGAACATCCACCAACGGCCTTCCCATTCGATCAGGGTGGGGTCGAAGAGCGGCTCTTCCAACAGGGTGGTCACCGGCTCCAATACGGTCATTTCGGCGTTGAGGCGATAAAGATCCACCCTTCCGCGCGCGGCCTGCTCGGGGATCACGAGCACTTCACCATCCCGCTCCAATACGAAGGGGTAGGAGAGATGCTCCGGCAGTTCGAGCACGGTACGCGAGCGCTTCAGCACATTGTCGCGCTTCGGGCGCAGCCGTGCGATCTCCCCCTTGCCGGTGGCGTGATCGAATTTCTCGTACAGGATGTGCAGCTGCCCGTCGCTCCCAACGAAGCCGAACGGATCGGCGCGGAAGGAGTTCTGCGCGGGTGCCGGCAGCCAGCGCACGTTCAAGCTGGGGTCCGATTGCAGCAGTTGGTGTATCGGACTGTTCAATATGCCGATGTTCCATTCCTCATGCGCATGGAGGCTGTCCCGGTGGAACCGCACTTTGTTCCGCATCCGTTTCCAGAGGAAGCGCACAAAGACCGTGTTCGTAGGATACTTGCGCACTGGCGCTTTCGAGGTGCTCATCGTTCCTTCCGCAGCGATCGCATCGCCTTGAACGATCCGGCGCATGACCAATGCCGGCCATTGCGCGCTATGGCAGAGCACGGTATCCACGGTATCTTCCAGCGAATGGTCCACGGTGCTGAACCAGCCCTTGTAAAGGATCCTGCCGGCATCGAGTTTTTCGGTGAGGCGCTGCAATACAGCGCCGATCACCTGCTGGGCGTCCATGATCTCCCAGAACGCAGGCGGCCCGCCGCGGTACTGCTGCTCATCCCCATGATGATGGCTCCACACGCCATGGGGCGCGGCGGTAAGGATATCGCCGCCCAGGATGTTGAAACCGAAGCGCAACAGGACATCAGGGCGGTGCGAACGGATCAACGCGAGGTCGGCTTCTTCGAAGTGTTCAGCAGGGCCGCGGAGAATAGGTCGGCAGCGGATCTTCGGAACGTTCGCCAACTCGGACGAAAGATCCATGGGTTCCATCGCCTTCGGACGGAACCAGCGCTTGCGGTATTGCCGATAGAGCACCGTTCGCCAGGGATAGTGCAGCGCACGTGTCCATGTGCTCTTCGGGCTGGTGGTCTCCGCGTCGCGTTCGATGAGCAGCACGACCGCAACACCAGGCACGGCGCGCACGGCAGCGATGCTCTCCGCCTGCCAGCGCTGGAAGGTGGATCCATTGCAGAGGATCCCGACGCGCAAGACCTCAGCCTGCATGGATCTTTTCGTATACGGCCGAGAACCGCTCCGCCACTGCGCCTGGACTGAAGCGCTGGCCCACGGAGCGGCGCACCGCATCAGGTCCATAGTGATGGTGTTCTGCCACCATGTTCACCATCGCTTGCGCCAATTGGTCATCGTTCCGCACATCGATCAGTATCCCGTTCTCCGCGGTGATGAACGCTACGGGCCCGCCGCATCGTGTGGCGATCACAGGTCTTCCCAAGGCGAGCGCTTCGCCGGTCACCACGCTGAAGGTCTCCACGTTGCTGTTGATGATCACCGAACCCGTGCCGGCCATATGGCGCAACACTTCGCTGTTGGAGATCCTTCCATGGAACCGGACGCTGCCGTTCAGGCCGAGGGCCTGGGCCTGTGCGCGGAGCGCGTTCGCATCCGTTCCATCACCGATGATGTCGAGTTCCGCTGGGATCCCCTGTTCGCGGCACGAGGCCAGGGCGCGCAGCACGCCGCTCACGTTCTTCGTACGGTCCACCAGATCGGCCACCACCATGAAGCGGTGGGCCGGACCCGTGGCGGGGAGCGGCAGATCGAGCCCGGGCACCACGTTCGGCACCACCTCGACGTTCTTGTAGAGCCCGAGCGAAGTGATCGCTTCGGATAGAGTTGGGCCAACTGCCGTAACCGCCGACGCTCGGCGGAACAGGTAATGGTTGATGGCCTTGAACAAGGAACTCTTCGCGACCCAGGTGCCATCGAGATATTCGCTGCTCTGCTCGCTGATCACATAGGGGATCCGATGGCGCAGGCGCAACCAGAACGCGAGCAAGGCCGGCCGCACCATGATCTGCACATGCACCAGGTCCGGCGCCCCGCGTTCCTTCCACACCCGACCCAAGCCGCGCAGTCCCGTGGTCCAGTAACGCAACAGATTGATGACTTTCCGCAAGGTCTTCCACGCGCTATGCGAAGGCCGGTAGTAGCAGCGCAGTTCCCAGGCGCCGTCGCGTTCGTCCAGTTCCTCAACAGGATGCTCTGTGGATCCGGACAATGCGATCACAGCGACCACGCTCACCCGATGCTGGAGCGCCACCGCCAGGGTCTGCTTGCGGATGAAGTCCCCCAGCTGCGGGTCGTGGCGGCCCGGATACCACTTGGGGAGGACAAGTACATGCATGTGTTTCATCTCTCTCATCCCGATCCATCGGGGCCGCTTGTCGGGGGAGCCGCGCAAATTACGGCCGGACGGCGCAGCGGGCGGGTGGCTAGGCGGCTTCCGCGCGGCGGTCGCGTGCAGGCGGTTATATTTGCGGCCCCGATGGCAGCGATGCCAGGGGAAATGGTGGATGTAGCTCAGTTGGTTAGAGCGCCGGATTGTGATTCCGGAGGTCGCCGGTTCAAGCCCGGTCTTCCACCCCCAAAGCATCCCCCTGTGGCTCAGCCACAGGGGGATGGTCATTCTACGGCGTGCTTTCGGTTGGACAGCACGGTCTCGATCGACCAGGGTACCTCCTTCACGAACCGCTGCTGACGTTGAGCACAATCCGCGAGGTCACAGATCGAGCAGCTCGCAGGCACACAGGGATCCATGTGTATGAAGAGTTCCACGGTGCGGCCCATGCGCTCGTTCACCAATTGCTCCATGGCGCTGATCTCCTTGTGCGCCTGCTCCAGGGTGTAGTACCAGGGGAGCGTCGCGTGGCAATCCACGTGCAGGATGCTGCCGTACTTGATCATGCGGAAATTGTGGATATCCACCCATCCCGCCTTGCGGTGCTCTTGCAGCACGGCGATAACCGCACCGCCGAGGTCCAGGTCAGCCTCGTCCATGATACCGGCCACTGATCGCCGGAAGACGCGCAGTCCGGTAATGATGATGTAGACCGCGAAGACGATCGCGAAGGCCTGGTCCAGCCAGAGCAGCCCGGTAAGTCGGATCAACACGAGACCGACCACCATGGCCACGGTGCTCCAGGCATCGCTGAGAAGATGCGTGCCACTGGCTTCCATGGTCATGGAGTGCGCCTTGGTACCGCGACGCTTCAGTGTTAGCCCCATGAGCAGGTTGAGCGCGCCTGCAGCACCGGTCAAGGCGATGCCGGTGTCCAGATCGTGCAAGTGCTGGCCTGCCCGAAGTGCCTCCACCGCGCGCCAGATGATCACGCCACCGGCGATCACCACCAGTCCGCCTTCGATCCCCGCGCTGATGAATTCCACTTTCCCGTGCCCGTACGGGTGTTCCCGATCGCGCGGCTTCGCCGCCAGCACCAGGCTGTAGAGCGCGAAGGCACCGGCCACCACGTTCACGATGCTCTCCAGCGCATCGCTCAGGATCGTGTTGCTATGCGTAAGTCGCCAGGCGAGGAACTTGATGCCCATCAATCCGATCCCGGCCAGAAGGACCAGCGTTTGCAAACGGATGTTGGAGCGGGCGGCCAGCATCCTGCAAGTTTAGCGGCGATGGCTATCCTTGCCACTTGATATTCCACCGATGTACCTATTGATCGCCATTGTTTTCGTGCTGGGTTATGCCGCCATCGTCATGGAGCATCCGCTCAAGGTGAACAAAGCGGCGGCGGCCCTGCTCACCGGGATGTTGGTGTGGACACTGATCATGGTGGGTCATGGTGATCTTTTCGCGGAGGGCACGCACGACCACGCCCAGCTGAGCGATGAGCTCTTTCATCACCTCAGCGGCATCGCCAGTATCCTCTTCTTCCTGCTGGGTGCGATGACGGTAGTGGAGCTCATGGACGCGCATGCGGGTTTCCAGATCATCACGGACCGCATCACCGCGAAGAACAAAGTGGCGTTGCTCTGGGTGATCGGGATCATCAGCTTCTTCCTTTCGGCCGCCTTGGACAATATGACCACGGCGATCGTGATGTGCGCCCTGCTGCGTAAAATGATCGCCGACCGCACCGACCTATGGACCTTCGCGGGCCTGGTGATCATCGCGGCGAACGCCGGCGGCGCCTGGAGCCCGGTCGGCGATGTGACCACGATCATGCTCTGGATCGATGGTCAGGTCACGACCTGGAACATCATTGTGAAGCTGTTCGTACCGAGCTTGGTCTGCCTCGTGTTGCCGCTGTTGTGGATAAGCCGAACGGTGAAGGGAAGCATCGAGCGGCCCGCCGTGATCGCCAGGGGATCGGCCCGCATCAGCAAGAACCAACGGATCGCGGTTTTTTTGATCGGGTTGTTCACGCTTCTTGGCGTCCCGCTCTTCAAACACTTCACGCATCTCCCTCCGTTCATGGGCGTTATGCTGGGCCTGGGTGTGCTGTGGGTCTACACGGAGTTCATCCATACCGGGTCGATGGAAGAGCGCGGACAATTGCAAGTAACGAGCATCCTGCGCCGTGTGGATCACAGCAGCGTCCTCTTCTTCCTGGGGATCCTGATCGCGGTTGCGGGCTTGGAGACCGCAGGGATCTTGCCGGATGTAGCGATCGTCCTGGATCGCACCTTCGGGAACATCTTCGCGGTGACCACCGCGATCGGTCTCCTTTCCGCGATCGTGGACAACGTGCCGTTGGTGGCAGCGGCCCAGGCTATGTACCCGATGACCACCTATCCACCGGACCACCAGTTCTGGGAGCTGCTGGCTTACTGCGCCGGCACTGGAGGCAGCATCCTCATCATCGGATCCGCCGCAGGTGTGTCGGTGATGGGCATCCTGGGGATCGAGTTCGGATGGTATGTGCGGCGTATGGCGCTGCCCGCGGCGCTGGGCTACTTCGGGGGGATCCTCACGTTCTGGCTGATGTGGCACGCATGATCGGCGGGTTCACATCGTTACGATCCCATGCAGTTTGCACAGCCAGCCGATGTGGCCGATGTGACTGCCCTCGTGCCGGATGGCGTGCATGATCACGTCGCGCACCTGGCCTTTGCCACCGAGCGGCAGTCCTGTGATATTGGGCCCGTCGAGCGCTGCTTCGTCCAACGTGGCCACATGGGCGATGCCCTGGCGATGTACCTCGTGGAATTGGTGCCGCACATCTTCGACCAAAGGGCGTAATTCCTCCGGTGCGCCTGAAGCACCCTTGGCATAGTGCTTCGCCCAGGAGAATTTGATCACTGGTCCACCAGTGCTCCGCAGCAGGAGACCGTTCTGGGTGGTAGCCAGATGCGCCATGAGCCAGAAGGCCGAGTTGAGTTGCGTGCCTTCGCATACAAAGCGCCTGTGCAATAGCCCCTTGGTGCCGTCGGGATCGCGTTCCAATAGCCGGTTCAAGTAGAAAGAGGTGTATTCCCGCGTGCGGTCCATCATTCCCGCCAGGTATTGCGCTTCCGTCTTCATGGCGGCAAGGTATATCCGCCGTTCAGACCCGCTGCGCCCCTCTACATTCGCGCCGTGGCCGGGAATACCATCGGAGAACTGTTCCGCCTCACCTCGTTCGGTGAAAGCCATGGCGCGGCCATTGGTGGCGTGGTGGATGGATGTCCGGCCGGGCTGGAACTGGATGTCGCGGCCGTGCGGACCGAGTTGGACCGCCGCAGACCGGGTAGCACTCCCTTGGGAACAGCGCGCAACGAAACGGACCAAGTGGAGTGGCTCAGCGGAGTTTTCGAAGGGAAGACCTTGGGAACGCCCATCGCCTTCCTGATCCCTAACCGCGATGCGAAAAGCAGCGACTATGATGCGCTGAAGGATGTGTACCGTCCTGGCCATGCCGACCGGACCTGGGAAGAGAAGTATGGGCTGCGCGATCATCGTGGAGGCGGACGAAGCAGCGCACGCACGACGGCAGCCTGTGTAGTGGCCGGTGCCATTGCCCGGCAGTTGCTCGCACGGGAAGGGGTGAAGGTGAACGCGGGCGTGACCTCCGTGGGCATGGAGCTGGCCGGGCGCGCGATGGATGACATGGATTGGGAGGGCGTTTGGCGGAACGATGTGCGATCGGCGGATCCCGGCGCCGTAGCGCGCATGACCGCCCTCATTGAACAAGTGCGCAGTGAGGGCGATAGCATCGGAGGCATCGTTTCATGCGTGGTGCGCGGGCTGCCTGCCGGTCTCGGCGAGCCGGTTTTCGATAAGCTCGATGCGGACCTCGCAAAGGCCATGCTCTCCATCAACGCGGTCAAGGGCTTCCAGATCGGCATGGGCTTCACCGCCGCGGCCATGCGCGGGTCGGAGCACAACCAGGCCGTACAAGGTGGCGTCCTGGGCGGTATCAGCAGCGGTGAGCAGATGATCTTCGATGTGGCGTTCAAGCCACCCGCGACCATTGCCCAGGCCCAAGCCACTGTTGACCGTGGCGGCAAGGCGGTGACCCTCGAGGCCAAAGGCCGACACGATCCCTGCGTAGTGCCCCGCGCCGTGCCTATCGTGGAAGCCATGGCCTGCCTGGTGATCGCCGACCACTGGTTGCGCCAGCGCAGCGCGCGGTTGTGAGCAAAGGGGGCCTCGTCCTCCTTACTCTCCCGCTATTTCCTCTTCAGCCTTTCTCCTTCAGCCGTTCTCCTTATTCCTTCTCCCTCTCCTCATTCACGATCCTTGTTCGGAACTGCTGGGCACTTCTGACGAACGCCGGGCTCCGCAGCATGATCTTTGCCCCTCATTCATTCATTCCGATCCGTCATGGGAAAATGGTTCAAACGGCTGGTGATCGCCGGCGTGGTGCTCATCGTGCTCCTGCTCGGGGCCGTTATTCTCATCCCCATCCTGTTCAAGGACAAGATCGAAGCCCTGGTGAAGGAACAGGTGAACGCCAACATCAACGCCACCGTGGAATGGGGCGAGTGGGACATCACCTTGCTGAAGAGTTTCCCCGATCTCACGGTGGACATCGCGAACGTGAAAGTGTGCAACAAGGCCCCCTTCGAAGGGGTCTGCCTGGCGGATATCGGTGCGCTCACCACCACCATCGACATCAAGAGTCTCTTCGGGGACAGGATCGACATCAAGCGTGTGGGGCTCACCCGTCCGATGATCCATGCGAAGGTGTTGGAGGATGGCCGCGCGAACTGGGATATCGCCATGCCGGACACCGCACCGACGCCTCAGACGGCGGATACCGCGAGCAAATTCGACATCGGGCTGCGCGAATACTGGATCGAGGATGGCCACGTGATCTATGACGATGCTTCGTTGGCTTTCATTATGGATCTCGCCGGATTGGACCACAAGGGCACCGGCGATTTCACCCAAGACCTCTTCACCTTGAGCACCACCACCCATGCCGACACCGTCGATGTGACGTTCGACGGCATCCGCTACTTGAAGCGCGCGGTGGCGGATATCAAGGCGGACCTGGACATGGACATGGCCAACATGAAGTTCACCTTCAAGGAGAACGAGGCCACCATCAACCAGCTTTCCCTCGGTTTCAATGGTTGGCTGGCCATGCCTGCGGATGATATCGACATGGACATCACCTGGGACCTGAAGAAGAACGACCTCGGAGCCTTGTTGTCCCTCGTGCCTGCCGAGTTCGCCACGGACCTGAAAGGCGTGGATATGAGCGGTCAGGTCGCGTTCAACGGCTACGTGAAGGGGACCTACAACGACAACACCATGCCGGGTTTCGGCTTGAACATCGCGGTGGATAAAGGCCGTTTCAAATACCCCGACCTGCCGGAGAGCGTAGAGAACATCACTGTGAAGGCGAGCATCGTGAGCCCGCAGGGCAACGACATGGACGGCATGGTGATCGACATGCCGCTGTTCGCCATGACGTTGGCGCGCAACCCGGTGGAAGCCCGTTTGCACCTCGAGCGCCCCATGAGCGACCCGCGGGTGGATATGGCCGCGAAGGCCAAAGTGGATCTCGCAAGCCTGAAGTCCGTGGTACCCATGGAGAAGGGGGACGAGATGAACGGGAAGTTGGACATCGATGTGAAAGTGAAAGGGGCCGTGAGCGATATCGAGGCGCAGCGCTTCGAGAAGTTCACTGCGGAAGGGAAGATGCTCTTGACCGACATGGTGTATCGCAGTGATTCACTTCCCTGGCCCGTTGGCATCTCCACGTTGGACCTCGCCCTGGACCCGCGCTATCTGGCGCTGAACGCCTTCAATGGGACGCTGGGCAAGAGCGATGTGCGAGCGAGCGGACGGTTCGACAACTACTTGATCTGGTGGCTGAAGGACAGCACCCTCACCGGCACCTTCGATCTCAAGAGCAAGCGCTTCGACCTGAACGAACTGATGGGACCGGAAGAGGCCACGGCCTCCTCACCAGCTGCGGAGGATACGGCTGGCATGGCGTTGATCGAAGTACCGGGCAATATCAACTTCCGCATGGATGCCGCGGTCGGCGAGGTGCTGTACGACGACCTCACGCTCTCGGCTTTGCAGGGTCGGGTGCATGTGCACGATCAGCGCGTGGACCTCACCCAATTGGTATTCGGACTGTTCGAGGGACGCGTTGGACTGGATGGCTCCTATTCCACCCAGGACAAGGCGCATCCGTTGGCCGAGTTGCGCTACGACATCCGCGACATGGACATCGAGAAGACGGTGCAGTACATCGAGACCGTGCAGAAAATGGTGCCCATCGCCAAGACCTGCAAAGGCAAATACAGCACTACGCTGAGCATGCGCACCGAGCTGGACCAGGCCATGAGCCCGATCGTGAGCAGCCTTACCGGAGAAGGGACCTTGCATACCAAGAACGTTCGCGTGGACGGCTTCCAACCCTTGGTGGACCTGGCCAAAGCGCTCAAGGTGAAAGGCATTGAGAACACCACCTTACCCAGTGTGGATTTCAGCTATGAGTTCCGCGATGGCAAGATGATCACCAAGCCCTTCGACGTGAAGATCGATCGGATCCAGGCCAACGTGGGCGGCAGCACCGCCTTCGCCGACCAAGCCATTGACTACACCATGAAGGCCAAGGTGCCCACGGACATGTTCGGTGCCCAGGCGAACCAGTTGGTGAGCGGCTGGCTGGGCCAGGCCAATCAAGCCATCGGCAGCAATTTCCAAATGCCCAAGGACATCGACGTAACGGCCTCGATCACCGGGACCATCAACAAGCCGGTGATCAAGCCGGTGTTCGCCGGCGGAAAAGGCAACTTGACGCAGACCGTGGTGGCCGAGGTGAAGGAGGAGTTGAACCAGCAGATCGACAAGGCCAAGGAAGAGGCCGTCGCGAGAGCGCGGGAAGAGGCCGCCAAATTGTTGGCCGAAGCACAGAAACAAGCGGACAACCTGAAGGCCACCGCCCGCCGTGAAGCTGCCAACGCGAAGGCCCAAGGCTACAAAGCGGCGGACGATGAGCTGGCCAAAGTGACCAACCCATTGGCCAAACTGGCCGCGAAGGCCGTTGCGGACGCTGCCAAGAAGGAAGCGGACAAGCAGGAACAGAAAGCCGTGGCCGAAGCCGACAAGCGCGCCGACGCGATCGTGGAAGGGGCCCGCAAGCAGGGTGACGCCCTGATCGCGAAAGCCGAGGCCACGAACACCACGATCAAGTAGTCGCGCGGAACTCCGCGCCAGATCGAAAAGTGAGCATGAGATCCGTTGCGACCGTTTGTCTTTTGGTCCTTCTATCGTTCAACGCCCTGTCCCAGGATGAGCCCGGCCCCTGCGACAAGCCGACCGATAAGAAGATCGTGAAGCTGCTCGAGGAAGCGGCCAAGGCGAAGGATCCGCTGGAGCGTCACCAAAAGCTCAAGGAGACCCAGGAGGTGGACGCGGATTGCGCCGAGTGCCTCTTCCTCTTGGGCACCTCCGCCTACAAGCGGGCGCGCGAAGCGGGCGCGGACCTCAAGCCCGCCATCGGCTACTTCGATCGGCTACAGGCCAGGTGCCCGGACTACCACAGCGACGTGTCGTACTACCTCGGCGCGATGCGGTACGCGCAAGGCGAATACGCGGAAGCCGCGAAAGCGTTCCAGACCTTCCTGAAGTTCCCCACCGAGGACCAGACCAAGTTCGCCAAGGACGTGGACAAGAAGACCGCGGACGTGGAAGAACTGATGCCCGAGCTCCAGTTCTACATAGATTTCTACAAGAACACCGCTCCGTTGGATCCCATCGTGATGCGCAACGTGAGCACGCCGGGCGATGAGTACCTGCCGATGTTGAGCCCGGACAACGATCTGCTCTTCTTTACGCGCAAGAGCAAGTACCAGGCGAAAGGAGACCTCGTGCCCAAGGATGTCGAGGAACTCACCGAAAGCCGAAAACCCAAAGGTTCGCAGGAGCACGATAAAGGAAGGGCGCTGCCCGATCCCTTCAATCTGGGCGATAGCTACGGGGGGGTCACCATCAGCGTGAACAACCGCGAAATGTTCGTCACAATTTGTGGAGCACCGGATGCGAAGGGCTACCGCAATTGCGACATCTTCCGCTCCCACTACAACACCCACATGGACTTCGGCACCGGCCAGCAGAAGTGGGATTGGACCGGCCTGGAGGATCTCGGCCCGAACGTGAACACACCGGACGGCTGGGAGAGCCAGCCCACCTTGAGCGCCGACGGCCGCACGCTCTTCTTCGCCACGGTGCGCCCGGGCAGCAAAGGCACCGACCTCTACTTCAGCACGCGCAGCGACTCCGGTGAATGGAGCAAGGCGCAACCCGTGCCCGGCCCCATCAACACCAGTGGCGATGAGAAGGCGCCCTTCCTGCATAGCGATAGCAGAACCCTCTACTTCGCGGCGCGCGGTCCGGTGGATGAGAACGGCGAACCGCGACCGGAGCTTGGGCACAGGGGCATCGGCGGCTATGACATCTTCTTCAGCCGCATGAAGGACGATGGCACCTGGGACAAACCCAGGAACATCGGCCATCCGATCAACACCGAACAGGACGACCACGGGCTGATCGTGAGCGTGGACGGGCGCACGGCGCTGTTCGCCAGCAGCCGCTTCAAGGGCGTGGGTGGGCTGGACATCTACACCATACCACTTCCCAAGGATGTGCGGCCCGAGGACATTCTGATCGTGAAGGGCGAAGTGCGGGACGAGAACGGCGAGATCGTGACCGATGCGAAAGTGGAGATCACATACATGGACACGCGCAAGAGCGAGGTGCTGACCGTGGACCCCGCCGATGGCCGCTATGCCACCGTGGTGAAGTTGAAACCCGGTACCGATGTGATCATGACGGTGACCAAGAAGGACCACGTCTTCGACTCTCGTGCCTTCAGCCAGGAGGACACCGTGCGCGGGGGCGTGGCGGAACTCGCCATGACCGTGCAAAAGATCGAGGTGGGCAAGACCTACCGCGTGAACGATATCAAGTATGCCACCAGTTCCGCCGAGATCACCAAGGCCAGCGAGATGATCGTGGATGAGCTGATCGACTTCTTGAAGGAGAACCCCACCGTGCGCATCGGCATCGAAGGGCATACCGACAACGTGGGCCGGTTGGAGGACAACATGGCCTTGAGCAACGACCGCGCGTTCACGGTGATGGGCTACTTACAGGAGCACGGCATCGCCACCTCCCGGCTCAGTTTCAAAGGCTATGGGCCCACCAAGCCGCTGGCCAGCAACGACACCGAGGCCGGCCGTGCGGAGAACCGCCGAACGGCGTTCGTGATCGTGGGTCGATAGAAATTCTGTGAAGAAGTATCAAGTATAGTTATCAACAATACTTTTGTTGATGACACTTCGCCATGCGATCATTCTTTCTTCCGCTCTGCGTCCTTGCCTTCGGGGCTGGCCAAGCACAGGTAGCGCACGGTGGCCGACCCGTAGGTTGGGGACAACCACTTCCGCACGGCGGGAACATGCCCGAGGTAGGCCTATCGGCATTGGACCGTGCGGCATTGATCCAGCAGGAGCAGGATAGTGCCGCCTCAGGGGTCCGCTACGGAGTGCAGCGGTTCGTCCAGGCCGATATGCTCGCGGAGGGTAGCTGGCTCACCACCAACGACGACCGCCGGGTCTGTCGGCTGGTGATCAGCAGTCCGGGGGCGGTGATGTTGAGCGTGCAGTTCGGGACCTTTCAACTCGCGCCGCACGCCAGGGTATATCTCTATGACAGGGACCGCCAGTTCTTCATCGGTGGCTTCACGAGCGACAATGCACAACCCGACGGAACCCTGGCCACAGCCGTGGTACCCGGGGATGCCGTGGTGATCGAATATGTGGAACCGTTGTCCGCCCAGGGCACGTCCGCGTTGAACGTGGCCAGTATCACCCATGGGTATCGGGACATATTCGACTTCGGGGCACAAGGTCTGCTGCGCGACTACGACCCGGGTTTCCAAAGCGCACCTTGCCATAACAACGTGGTCTGCCCCGTAGCGGCTGGTTGGGAACAGCAAGTGAGTTCCACGGCGATGTTCCTCCGGCCGGATGGGAACGGATGCACAGGCTCCCTGGTGAACAACATCGCACAACCGGGAACACCGTACTTCTTCTTCGCCAACCATTGCTACACGCCTACGGCCAACCAATGGGTGTTCTATTTCAACTACGAGTCGCCCACCTGCGTCGGTACCGTGGGCCCGACCACCGAAACGATCACCGGAGCGACGTTGAAGGCGGCCTATTATTATGATGACTTCGGGCTCTTGCAATTGAACAGTGCCCCACCCCTGAGCTATGGCCCATACTATGCTGGCTGGGACCGCAGCGGGAACACGCCCACCAGCACCACGATCGTGCAGCACCCGAACTACGATGTGAAGAAGATCAGTTTCGACTATGGCCCGGCGACCAGCTACGTGGATGGGATCGGCATCCAAATGTGGGGCAGCACTTGGGACAGCGGTGTGGTGCAAGCGGTTAGCAGCGGTGCGCCGTGCTTCGACCAGAACAAGCGCATCGTAGGCCACATGGCCGAAGGCGCTTATAGCTGCACCGTTCCTGCACAGAACACAGCGGGTTCGGGCAAGTTCAGCGCAAGTTGGGACGGTGCCTCCGCGAGCACACGGCTGCGCGATTGGTTGGACCCTGCGAACACCACCGTAACGCTGGACGGTTACGATCCGGCGAACACACCACTACCCACGCTGCCGGTTCGGCTCAAGGTTCTTCTGGAAGGACCCTACAACACACAGACCTTGAATATGAACGGGACGCTGCGCGCGAACGGACTTGTGCCGCCCACCGAACCATACACAGCGCTGGGCTACACACACGCGGGTGGTGGTGGTGGTGAGACCACGACACCCGCCGTGCTGGCGTTAACGGGAAGTGCCTCGCCGGTGGATTGGGTGGTCGTGGAGTTGCGCAACAAGAACGACGCGAGCCAGGTGGTGGCGACCCGCAGCGCGCTGCTGCTCCGCAACGGCGGTGTGGTGGGCGTGAACGGATCGAGCGATGTGACCTTCCAGATCGCAGTGGACGACTACTACATCGCGGTGCGCCACCGGAACCATCTGGGCATCATGACGCAGGATCCGCAATCGCTGAGCGTGACCCCGGTGCTCCGTGATCTCACCAACGGTTCTGTACCGTTGAACGGGGGGGCAGCGGCTACCAACAATGTCAATGGGGTGCGTGTTTTGATCGCCGGCGACGTGACACGCAATGGGCAGGTGAAGTATGCGGGAAGTGCGAACGATCGCGATCCGATCCTCACCCGCGTCGGCGGTACAGTACCTACGGCCACTGCCAGTGGCTATCTGCCCGAGGACCTGAACATGGACGGTTCGGTGAAGTACGCCGGTTCTTCGAACGATCGCGATGTGATCCTGACCGTGATCGGCGGCACCACGCCCACCGCCACGCGCAGCGCGCAGATCCCTTAGAGCCTGGGTCTACTCCTGCCCGGGTCCGCGTTTGTTCACGTTGCGCCGCATGCGCAGGTTCAAGCTCTCCACCAGCAGGCTGAAGAACATGGCCGCGTACACGTAGTTCTTGTTGATGTGGGTGCCCATGCCCTCGATCATCAGTACAACGCCCACCATCGCGAGGAAAACGAGGGCCATCACCTTCACGCTGGCATGCTTGTTCACGAACGCGCTGATGGGGCCGCTGGCGAACATCATGATCAGCACGGCGAAGACCACCGCCAGCACCATGATGGGGATCTGGTTGCTCATGCCCAGCGCCGTGATCACCGAATCCAGGCTCAGAACGATGTCGATCCACACGATCTGCACGATCACGCTGAAGAACGAGGCGGCCTTCACATGCTCCGTGCTCGAGTCGCGGAGTTCCACCATTTTGAAGACCTCCACCGAACTCTTGTAGATCAAGTACAGGCCGCCGAACAGTAGCACCAGGTCCCGGCCGCTATAGCTGTGCTCGGCCAGCGTGAACCAGGGTTTGGTCAGGCTCATCACCCAACTGAGCGAGAGCAACAACGCCACCCGGGTGAACATGGCGAGGCCCAGCCCTATGATCCGCGCACGGTTCCGCTGGTGCTCGGGCAACTCACCGCTCAGGAGCGAAATGAAGATGATGTTGTCGATGCCCAGCACGATCTCCAGGATGGAGAGGGTGAGCAGCGAGATGAGGCCGTCCGTGGTGAAGAGAACCGAGATGTCGAAGTCCATGGTGTCGCGGGCACAAAGAACGCAACGGCGCGCGTTGGTGAAGTAACGCTAGTGGTGTCGGGCCTTTCGCGCGATCGATAGGGCGTGGGCCCTGTGGATCCAATGGATCAACTGGCGATCCAAGCCGTCGGGTGCGTCCGGATGCACGGCGTGCGCCACGCGATGCTTGCTCAAGCGAAGGTTCTTCGTGATGGGGAAGACATCCAGTTCCTCGTCGAGGATGAAGGAGACCTGGATGTCCTTGGAGCGCGGCCGGATGCTCAGGAAGGTGGCCGGAGCCTTCACCATCAAGGAGCCGCTCGCGCCTTCGATGCGAACGCCCTTCAACGGGCTCACCAAGTCCAGGAGGCTATCCACAACGGCCGCGAGATCCCCGCTGAGATGACCGATCACCTTGTCCACATCGCTCGGTCGGCAGTTATGCGGCTGGTCGGGGTGGGCGAAGGTGCGCGCACACAATGGACGGACCAAGCTCATGGAGTCGCTTTTTCGAGGCGGTACACGCTGATGGTCTCGTTCCGGTTCACCGGGTTCAGCCAGTGCACCACGCGATCCACCAGCCCTGGTTCCGCCACGGCGACCGGCTTCAGAGGCCCGATGAGGGATATGATCCGCGCCTTGCGTTGTTCCAGGTCCTCCAGGCCGATGAAAAGGACGGCGTCCGGGCGTTTTTCAGGCGGAAGAAGTGCGATCTGGTCCTTCAGCAGTATCGCAGGATCGGAATAGGGCTCAGGCAATTGCGTAGCCTGCCATTGGCCCAGGAAGTACATGGGCATCCACGGCGGTTCGTTCTCCACGGTATCCTCCACGATCAATCCATGCACCGGTGGCCCATCGCGCAGCGCCAGCATGGCCATCACGCGGCTACGCTTGCTGAAGGTGAAGGTGAGCACCACGAGCAACAGCAGGTTGATGGCCCAGGTGATGCGTAACGTTCCGCGCCACAAGCCAGGGCGTTGCTGCCAAAAGATGGACCCAGCGCGGAACTGTTCCCAACCCACATAACCCAAGACGAAGACCAGGGGAACGATGGGCAGCAGGAAGCGCTCCTGCTTGTTGGGGAAGTAGGAATGGATCGTCAGGAACAGCAGCACCGGCACCCACAACAGCAGGGGCGAAGTGCGCCGGAAGAAACCGAACAACACGGCCAGGCTGAAGAACGGAATGAAGATCCCCCCCAGCAGCAGTAGGTAGTTGTACCAGGGTTGATCGAAGTAGCTGGTGGTATTGGCCAGGTTGTAGCGCACATATTCCGTCATCTCCGCGAACGGGCGTCCCCAGATCCACAGGTCGATCGGGGATTGCAACGCGACCAGCGCGAGCGCCACGCCGGTGCCGTAGCGCAGCGTATCCGACCAGCGCCGTTGGAACAGGAACACCAAGCCGGGCCCAATGGCGAAGAAGATCGTCTGGAAGCGGATGTTGATGGCCAGGCCGATGAGGACCCCCGCCCAGAGAACCTGTTTCGGTCCGGGCCGTTCCGGGTTCTTCACCAGTTGCCAGGCCGCGAGCATCAGGAAGGGTATGCACACCACTTCCACCAGGTTGCGGACGCTGAGGAAGGGCATGAAGTAGAAGAGCGCGAGGAACAACCCCGTGCGCCAGGCGACCTCCTCGTTGCTGAGCCGAAGTGCGATGCGATAGCCCGTCCGCACCGTCACCAAACTCCACAGGGCGTGCAGCAAGCGCACCACCACCATCGCCGCCATGGGGTCTTTCAGCCCCACGGCGCCGAGCAAGGAGAACAACAGGAAGTGCAGGCCGACGTAGACAAAGCTGTGGCCCGAAGGCACGGCGTCCGGGCCCTGGTTCCAGGGGAGCCAGGTATTGTAGTCGCCGGCATCCACCCAGCTCTGGGCGGCTTCGATCACCAGGAAGTGATCGTCGTGCGCGAAATACCCTCCTGAGAAGAAGGCCGCTAGAAGCCGGGGCACCAGGGCAATGAGCGTAAGGCTCAGCAACGGGGTCCGCCGGAGGGATGCGAGGTTCATAAGCGGCCCAAAATAGCCCGCTGTTACACTGGAACGGCGCGGTCCAACCCCGTACTTTTGCTTGTTCCCTGCTGCCATGCGCCTTTCCGCCCTCCTTGGTTGTTTTTGTGCCCTCGCAGCGGCGGCCCAACAACCGGTGGTGGTGCTCACCGAAGCCGCGGACCTCGGTGCTTCTGTGGAACAGTTGACGGAACTGCGTTCCGCAGGCATGCGCGTAGCGGTTATCGCGGCGCCCGGTTGCTTCATTGGAAGTGCCACGGATCCCGCCTCCCTCAATACACTCGCCCAGC
>JAGNSU010000113.1 GCA_017987895.1 Flavobacteriales bacterium
TGAGTAACGCGTGTTTCCTGGAGCCAGCTACGGTCACAGGCACGGCCGGGTCAGCGTTCAATCTGGGTGCTGTACAGACTTACTGGTCCGACGCTGCGATCACGATCGATACTTCCGGGATCACCCTGGACACCCTCGCGGGCTGGGTGGGAACGGACTTCTGTGCCTGGCTCACCACCGTAGCGGTGGAGGAACAAGAGCCCGAAGGGTTAGCTGTATTCCCCTCTTTGCTTTCACCGGGCGAACCGATCCAGGTCGTGGTGAAAGGACCGGCCATGGTGCAAGTGCGCGATCCGCAAGGGCGCAGCTTGATGGCGCGCAGGGCACGAGGGCCGATGACGATCGACACGGCGGGATGGGCAGCCGGCCTCTATGTGATCACGATTGCGGACGTCGCCACCCATCAGCGCCAATGCCGGAAGGTGATGGTGGAGTGATCGTCGATCACGAAGCCAACCACCGCGGCCAAGCCAGATACCACTTCTCCACCGGCCGCGCCAGGGCTTGTATGCCGAGGGTGTCACTTGCTTCGGCGATATCGCGCAGGCGGCCGTTCTTGTAAAGGAGCTCGATGCGGTCCTGCGTGGGATCGTAGGCGTTGTTCACGATGCGGTCGGTGAGGACGAAGTGCGCGGCTTGCTCCAGCGGGATAGAGAGCGCTGTGGCCACCGCATCGCGCAGGGCTCGTTGCTTGTCCGATGGCCAGGGTTTCTCCTGCAACCGGATGCGGAAGGTCCTGCGCTCCACCAGATCGCTGCAGATGGTGCTGAGCGCTTTGTCAGCATGACCGGCCCACACCTTCACGGCGCCCATGATGTCGTGATCGTCGAGCTTCAGGAAGTCGGATAGCACGGCGCGGTCGCGGAAGCTGGCACGATCGTGCGGCGCACCGAGGAAGCGCAGCAAGGGTGGGGAACCGAAGACGGTCTGCCCATCCATCACCAGGTTGCGCGCACGCTTCAATGCCTCCACCAGCATCACTTCAGCGCTCACCACGGTTTTGTGCAGATAGACCTGCCAGTACATCAGCCGCCGCGCCACCAGGAATTTCTCGATGCTGTAGATCGCTTTTTCCTCCACCACGAGCCGATCGCTCTCCACTTCCAGCATCTTGATGATGCGGTCGCCGCCGATCACGCCCTCGCTCACGCCGGTGTAGAAGCTGTCGCGGTTCAGGTAGTCCATGCGGTCCACATCCAGTTGGCTGCTCACCAGCTGGTGCAGGAAGTGTTTGGGGTAGGTGTCGCGGAAGATGGCCAGGCCCAGGTCGAGGGTGCCACCCAGTTCGGCGTTCAGGGCGTCCATCACCAGCGCGCTCACTTCTTCGTGCCCGATCCCTTGCACAATGCTGGTCTCCAACGCATGGCTGAATGGGCCATGCCCGATATCGTGCAAGAGGATGGCGATGGCCGCACCTTGCGCTTCCTCGTCGGTGATGGGATGGCCCTTGCCGCGTAGCACTTCCACCGCTTCACCCATCAGGTGCATGGCGCCAAGGGCATGGTGGAAGCGGGTATGGAGCGCACCGGGATAGACCAGGTGCGAAAGGCCCAATTGCTTGATGTAGCGCAGTCGCTGGAACCACGGGTGATCGATCAGCGGCAGTAGACCCGTTGGAACGGTGATGAAACCATAGATGGGGTCGTTCAGGATCTTCTTCCGCTGCGTCATCGTGCCGAAGGTCGGAACTCCGGGCCAGCCCGCAGGTGGACAGAAGGGGCACATATGGTTTGAATTTGGTTGTTACCAACGCGATGTGGAACCCACCCCAACCCCTCCCTGAGTTGTCCATCGCGTGTGCGATCGACGGAGGGGAGCTGATCCACCTGGGTTTTCAGCAATACGGGTCGGAACCCACCGCGCCGTCGCCGGCTATGGCGAAGTGCGACCCAACCCCTCCCTGCGCACGGCGATCGAGCGATCGATCGCCAGGAGGGGAGTTGATCCGTTGATGAGGGGAGCTGATCCTCCGCACCGGCGTACCTTCACGCGCCTCCTGGGATGCATTCAGGAGGGTTCCGACCTCCCCTTCAACACCTTGATGAACGCTTCCATCCTTTGGGCCGACGACGAGATCGACCTTCTTCGTCCGCACGTACTGTTCCTGCAAGAGAAAGGCTATGCGGTGGATACTGTGAACAGCGGCATCGATGCCCTCGAAAAGGCGACGACCAAGGACTACGATATCGTCTTCCTCGATGAGAACATGCCCGGCCTAAGTGGCTTGGAGACCCTCAAACGCCTGAAAGGCATTCGCCCCAATGTGCCGGTGATCATGATCACCAAGAGCGAGGAGGAGCACATCATGGAGGATGCCATCGGTAGCAAGATCAGCGACTACCTGATCAAGCCGGTGAACCCGAACCAGATCCTGCTCGCTCTGAAGAAGCATTTGGAAGGCCGCCGATTGGTGGGCGAAAAGACCTCGAGCAACTACCAGCAAGAGTTCCGCCAGCTCGGTATGCGCATGGGCGATCGCCTGGGCACCAAGGAGTGGATGGCGATGTACCAGGAGTTGGTGCGTTGGGACCTGGAACTGGCCCGCGGCGGTGGCGCCGACCCCGGCATGGCGGACATTCTGCGCAGCCAATGGAACGAAGCCAACGATCTCTTCAGCCGTTTTGTGGCCGACAACTATGTGGATTGGGTGAACGGCAAAGGCAATGACGTGCCGCTGCAATCCCATCAGATCTTCAAACAGAAAGTGGCTTCCCTGATCGACGAGCGGCAGTCGCCCGTGTACATGGTGCTGATCGACAATCTGCGTTTGGACCAATGGCGTGTGCTGGAACCGATCATCGGCGAACACTTCCGTGTGGAGGAGCAGGAACTCTACTTCAGCATCCTGCCTACCGCCACGCAATACGCGCGCAATGCCATTTTCGCCGGCCTGATGCCCAGCGAGATCGAAAAGAAGTTCCCTGGCAAATGGATCAGCGAGGAGGAAGAGGGCAGCAAGAACGCCCACGAGGAGGAGTTCATCGGCGGGCAGCTGCAGCGCTTGGGCAAGAACGTGAAGTACAGCTACCACAAGATCACCAACCTGGCCGCCGGGCGGAAGCTGGCCGAGAACCTGGACAATCTGAAAGGCAATGCCCTCAACGTGATCGTCTACAACTTCGTGGACATGCTGAGCCATGCCCGCACGGAGATGGAAGTGATCCGCGAGCTGGCGGAGGACGATGCGGCGTACCGCAGCATCACCAAGAGCTGGTTCGAGCACAGTCCGCTGCGCGACATCCTCATCGGCATCGCCGAGCGCAAGGGTCGCCTGGTGATCACCACGGACCATGGCACCATCCGCGTGGAAACCCCGAGCAAAGTGGTGGGCGATCGCAACACCAACACGAACCTGCGCTACAAACACGGTCGCAACCTCACCTACGAGGAGAAAGAGGTCCTGGTGATCAAGGACCCGGCCAAGGCCTTCCTTCCCAGGGCCAATGTCAGCACCACGTATATCTTCACCAAGCAGGACCGCTTCTTCGTCTACCCGAACAATTACAACCACTTCGTGAACTACTACCGGCACACCTTCCAGCACGGGGGCATCTCCATGGAAGAAATGATGGTGCCGGTGGTGACCCTCAAAGCCCGCTGACCGATGAGCACCATTCTTGTCATGGAAAGCGCCGATGAAGCGCAGGACCTCGCCGCCGCGATGTTGCACGCCTGTCCGGACAAGCGCGTGTTCGCCTTCCGGGGTGAGCTCGGTGCGGGCAAGACAACGTTGATCAAGGCCTTCTGCACGGAACTCGGTGTGGAGGACAAGCCCACCAGCCCCAGTTTCTCCATTGTGAACGAATACCACACGGAGCACAAAGGGCCCATCTACCATTTCGACCTCTTCCGCTTGAAGGATGTACAAGAGCTCCAGGGGATCGGCTTCGGAGAGTACATCGATAGCGGCGCCTACTGCTTCGTGGAATGGCCTGAACTGGCCAAGGGCCAGCTACCGCCGGGCACCGTGCAAGTGCGTTTTGAAGTGACCAAGGACGGGACCCGCGCCATCCATCTGGAACCATGAGCACGTCCAGCGAACTGCTGAAGCAACTGGCCCGCGAGGTGGCGCTGGTGCCCCAGGAGGAGATGCTGGAAGTGGGTCGCCGCAAGAAGAAGCTCTTCATCGGCATCCCGAGGGAAACGAGCTTCCAGGAGCATCGCGTCCCGCTCACCCCCACCAGTGTGGCCGTGCTCACCGGGCGTGGGCATCAGGTGCTGATCGAACGCAACACCGGCAAGGCGGTCCAGTTCGAGGATAGCGACTACAGCGAGGCCGGCGCCATGATGGTGGACAGTGCCGAAGAGGTGTTCCAAGCGGATCTGATCCTCAAGGTCGCTCCCCCGAGCCACAAGGAGATCGAGATGCTCCGGCCCAAGCAGATCCTCATCTCCGCCCTCCAACTCACCGTGCAGCCCAAGGACACTTTGCGCCGCATGATGGAAAAGCGCATGACCGCCGTGGCCTGGGATTTCATCAAGGACCGCGAGGGCATCTACCCGATCGTGCGTGCCATGGGGGAGATCGCGGGCACCACCTCGATCCAGATCGCCGGCGAATACCTGAGTTCGGAGAAGGGTGGACCGGGCCTCATGCTCGGGGGCATCAGCGGCGTGGCCCCTGCGGAAGTGGTGGTGATCGGTGCGGGCACCGTGGGCGAGTTCGCCTGTCGTGCCGCGTTGGGTATGGGTGCCAGCATCAAGCTTTTCGACAAAAGCATCTACCGCCTCCGCCGTTTGCAGAACGACCTGGGCCAGCGCCTTTGGACGAGCGTGATCCAACCGGAGGAACTGAAGAAGGCCTTGAAGCACGCGGACGTGGCCATCGGTGCCTTGCGCCCCGAGCAGGGCCGCACACCCATGGTCGTTACCGAAGAGATGGTACGCGACATGAAAGCGGGCTCAGTGATCGTGGACATCAGCATCGACCGCGGGGGCACCTTCGAAACCAGCGAGGTCACGACGCATACCGATCCGGTGTACAAGCGCTACGGGGTGATCCACTACTGCGTGCCCAACATCGGCAGCCGCGTGCCGCGCACGGCCAGCTATGCGCTCAGCAACATCTTCGGTCCGCTGCTGCTCAGCATGGGCGACAAAGGTGGCTTCGAGGAACTGATCAAAACCAACCTCGGTCTCCGCCACGGCGTGTACTTGTACAATGGCCAGCTCACCAGCGGCATTCTCGGCGAAGCCTTCCACATCCCTTACAAGGATCTGGACATTCTGCTGGCGGCCTTCCGATCGTAATGGATATCAAGCGAAGGTTCGCCTTGTATGGTGTCGGACTTCTTATCGGCGGAGCCGCGGCTTACTTCGCCTTTGGTGATCGCCTGCTGAACGCCAGTTGGACACCGAAGGAGCGCATCAAATTGCGCATCGCGCAGACCTTGACGAAAGCCACGCCTTCAGCCGCCGCCGCATTGAGCGCAACGGGGCTGACGCTCGAAGAACTGCGCACATCCGTTCCACAGGCCGAAGTGATCCTGACGGAGACCCGCCGCAGCGGTGACAGCCTTTTCTATCAGCTGCGCGCCCAACCTGCTGCCAAGCCCTTGCTGCTCACGGTGCAGGTGTTCGAGGACCACCGCCGGGACAGCTCAGCGACGTTGATGCGGATCGAGTGATCCGTCGGGCCGCAGGTCACTGCACTATGAAGCGCACGCTGCCCTGATCCCCGTTCGCCATGGTGATCCGCGCGCAGTATTGACCGGCGGGCCAGCCCTGCACGTTCAGTTCTTCGGAACTGACACCGGGCGCCACGGTGCGTTGCACCGGTGTTCCCATCACCTGTCCCAGTGCGTCGATCACCTCGATCCGCACGGCGCCTTGCGCGCCGAAGGTGAGGGTGACTTGATCCGTCGCGGGGTTCGGGCGTGCTTGCACACCGATCGCATCGGCTTGGTTCTCCTCCATGCCCACAGCGAGGGAACTCTTCAGTTCAACGCTGTAGTTCTCGTTCACCACTACGCCATCCACGCGGTTCTCGGTCTTGAGCACGAAGCCGACATGGAACGCTTCCCCCGGTCGCCAGAAACGATCGCTGATGTCCACCGTCTGGAGGTGAACACCATTGATGATCGTGTCGCTCCATACTTCGGTCGAGCGCACTTTGAGCACGTTCTCCAGAAAACCACCCGGTCCGATCAAGGTGCCGTAGCCATCCGCGACGTAACTGATGGTTTGCAAAGGACCGTTCTCGAACGCGTAGGTATCCGTCCATTGCGTGCCCATGGAGCAGGGATACTTCATGTACGTCCACGGGTTGGTGAAGTGATAGTCCGCTGTATTGTTGTTGTCGAAGAACCCCAAGTAGTTCAGGTCGGCGCCAGCAAAGGCGAAGAACCCGTAGAATTCCTGCGCTGCATCGCTGAAGGCGATCGTGGCCGTGGGGAAGTTGCTGCCGCCTGGTGCGAGGCTGGTGGGCATGAAATCGAAACTGTCATAATAGTTCACGGTTCCTCCCATGAACCAGACCTGGTCGGCACCAGGGGTGATCGTAGGTGTGTCATCCAGATGGCAATAGGCCAACGATGAACCCGGGTTAGGAACGTCACTCGCTGGGATCGTGGGCTGCGCGAGAAGAGCGCCCGGCAATGCGGAGAGGACATATAGGATCTTCTTCATGGAGGAGGAATTGGAAGTAAAACTAGGAGGTCGCGGCGTACGATTCAGCGCACCACCGAAACAGATCCCTGAAGAATGTGTCGTTCCTGCGTGATCGCATCGCGAACGGAAATGCGGTACACGTAAGCGCCGATCGGCACCGGTGCGCCGCTCCAAGTTCCATCCCATCCGAGGAACAGGTCCGTGGAAGCGAAGATCCGTTCACCCCACCGGTCCATCACCAATACCTCATAGTGGTCCGGGTCGATGCGGTCGCCGAGGGGGAGCCACACGTCGTTGATATGATCATTGTTCGGCGTGAACGCGTTCGGCACATAGTAGCCGTAGTCGTGCGGCTTGAAATGCGCGATGATCGTATCCGGAGCGAAGAAGGTGATCGACACGCTATCCAGCGCCGGATCGCTCGGGCTCGTGAGGTTCACCGTGTTGTTGCGGATCTCCCAACGCACGAAGTCATAATACTCCGCTGGGATCGCCTCCAAAGGGAATGGCACTGCTTCTGGAACGGAAGCGGTCTGTGGGAAGGTGCTCCATTCGTTCGTTCCGAAACGGATGCTGCCCGCGTCGTGCGGCTCGGTGTCGAACACGATGGCGTACTGCACTTCCGGCCGGAAGTGCGCCACGATGGTGTCGGTGTTCAAGAGCAGGAAGTGCATCGCCGAGTCCAGCGTGGAGGGGAGCGGCGTGTGGCTGTTCGTGCTCCAATGGTCGAAGTCGTAGGTGGCGTATGCCTCTGCGGTGAACTCCATCCCCGTGCTGTCGAAGTAGACACCGTTCCATGGGAAGTTGAGAAGATCAAGGGTGTTCAGATGGACCATGCCGCTGCCGGGCGGATCAACCATCACCACGATGTCGCGCGGCGCGACCTCATAGCAATCCTCGATGCCCTGGGCGATGAACGCGCACCGTTGCAGGAGGAAGTCGCGCATCCCCTGCACGTTCAGCTGCCATTCCGCATACGTGCCGCCCCAGCGGTTGCAGTGGCGTTGCATCTCGGGATCGATCAAGGCGATCAGGCTGTCCAAGTGCCCCACTGTCGATGCGCAGCTCAAGCCTGTATTGATCAGGTCCGCGTAGCGCGCCAGGTAGTGCTGCTTGAAGTCCGTGTTCGCCATCAAGGCGTTGAACATCGCGAAGTGTGTACCGGCCATGTTCCCCAGGCTCGGCGTGCCACCCACCACCACGGTCTCATGGTCGCAGGGGTCGTTCTGTGGTGTGGACAGTGGGAAGCCGAACTCATGCTGTGGTGAGCCCAGGATCCAATCCATGTCCCATAGCGCATAGCCGAACTTCTTGTGATCACCCGCAGGGTCCTTTCCCCGCCACCACATCGTGTTGTAAAGGAGCCAACTGCCGTTCGCGACGTATTCATTGATGATCATGTGGTCGATCATGCTCAGCGTGTTCAACGTGTCCTGCACCTGCGCGTAGTTCGCGGGGATGGTCATGTCGTTGTTCACGATGAAGTTGTACAGGTCCCACCACCCGTTCACGTCCCCGTAGTCGGCCCATACGCCGCCATATTGTTGGATCATGTCCACCTGCTCACCCGGCTGGTCATGGTAGTATTCCGTATAGTCGTTGTCGTCCACCTTCTCACGGGTTTCGTACACCCCCCAGTACTGCCCGTTCACATAGAGCACGCAGGGTTCGTAGGTGCGCTCGTCCAGCTTCAGGCCGCACTTCTGGCTCAGGGACTGCACGTACGCATCGCGGATGTGGGCGCCGCTATAGCCCGGGAAGTTGTCGCCCGCGGCGGCTTTCAGAATGATGCGCTCGAACTTGTCCCGGCTCTTGCCCCGGAACAGCTGGTTCTCGATCCGGTGGTCGTACCCGAACTCATCGCGCACGATATAGTCGATGCCGCGTTGGTCGTTCGAATTGCTGGTTCCTCCGTGCTCATTGAACTCCCCGAAGGTCTCGTCCTGGATCACTTGCGCGGCATCGAAGAGTTCGATATTCGCTTCGGCGATCACTGGACTGCCCGCGTTGTTCAGGATGGTGAGTATGTCCGCTCCTCCCGCGATGGACCAGATGGGCACCACATGTGTTTCGTTGATCAAGTAGGTACTCGTTCCGACGAAGCTCGGTGGCACGCCCGGCGTGGCGCTGAAGGCGACCGCACGGATGCATTGCGTCGCCGCGACGTTGATGGGGCCTACGAACACCGGCGAGGTCGCGATCGGTTCAGTACCGTCGATCGTGTATCGGATGGTGCTTCCCGCAGCAGCGGTGATGGTCACGCTCGCGCTGCCGACGTATCCCCCTGCCACGGGCGATATCACGGGCGCTTCCTCATAGTAGGGCGTGGCACCGGCGTTCGCGGAAGCGGGCGTGGGTAGGAGGAAGATGCTCCAGGCGGCGGCGCCATCCGTGTTGCGGCCCCAGCTGTGGTTCTTCTGGTTGGGGAACTCGATCCAGAACTGGTCCAGCACATTTTGCGATGGATCCGAGAAGACCACGAACTCCTGCTTGGTCTGCGTGAGCTTGAAGTTGGTATGCGGTGCACCGGCGATGATGCCGTCCTTGCCCGAGGCATAGAATACCAAATGCCCGCCCGCGGGAATGATCACGCCAGCGGGGATCGGCCACTTGGCTGGCTGTGTGTCATCGTCGCTCAGGTAGTAGCCGGTGAGGTCCACCGTCGCCGCGCCGCCATTGTAGAGCTCGATCCAGTCCTCGTACTCGCCGTCCGCGAGCAACAGGTCCCAGTTCGCGGCGGAGACCTCGTTGATCACCACCTGAGCCCGCAGGGCTCCTAGCTGGCACACAAGCGCTGTTGCGATGAGGAGAAGCGATGGCGCGCGGCGGGACATGGTTCGCCAGGAAGACGAAGTGATCGTTGGATAGGTTGGTCGTTCCGCTGCTTTGCCCGTTTGAAGGTAAGGAGGATCGTAGCAGGATAGTTCCCCGGTGCCGCACAACAGGCAACGGGCCATCGCGCAGCGCGTCTTTGGTCTGTCTTCACGATCTTGCTGACCAGAACCTGACCCGGAAACCGCCAACGCTGCTGGGCTCCTTGCACTTCATTCCTTTTCTCATGACCCCTCGCTCCGGCCTTCGTTCCATGTTCTGGCCCGCCACATTGTTGCTCACCACCTCGTTGCACGCGCAAATACCAGAGCGCCTTGGTCGTGTGGCCGAGCGTATCGCGATGTTGCAGGATCAAAGGGCGGACTTCCGCACTGCGCGACTCTTCCAAGCGGTTCCACCCTCGAAAACGATCGACGCTCTTTGGGACCGAGCGGTCCGCCATGCGGATGTGATGCACTTCGATGCGGTCGCTGCGGCAGAACTGCTCCTGGAGCGACCCGAACGCATCGCACTTGAACTGCCTACCGCGTCAGGCACGATCACGATCGATCTCCAGCAGGTGGACCTCACCACCAATGATCTGGCGGTGCAGGTGACCAGTACGGGCCTCGCCGTCCGCGTGCCGGAAGGTCTGCACTACCAGGGCTCCGTGCGTGGTGAGGCGGGATCCATCGCCGCCATCAGCATCTATGCGGATGAAGTGATGGGCCTGCTGGCCGATGCGAGCGGCACCTGGAACCTGGGCACCGTGAAGAGCG
>JAGNSU010000238.1 GCA_017987895.1 Flavobacteriales bacterium
AGGTTCCAATCCAGATCGAAGCCGATGCTGCTTTGGCTCCAGTTGCTGATGTACATAAGGTAGACCTCGCCCACGTTCACCTGCATCCCCGGCACCCAGCCGCAATACTGCGGTGGCACGAGCGGGCAGACGTTAAGCGTTGCAGGTAGTCCATAGCTCACTGCCGTGCTTGCGAATTGAGGCGGGGAGTAGACGGGGTCGCCCATGCCGGTGGCATAGCTGCCCGTGCTGTTGAAGGTGGCCGGGCCGCTCGAAGCGGCGCAACGGATGGGTGGGCCAGCGGGCGGGCAGATCCCGTTCGGTGTGGAGCCGGGCGGGTAGGGTCCCCAGATCGCCCAATCGTAATCATCCGGGCCCAAGGGCGCAATGGTGAGGCCCAGGTTGCCGGCCGCGCTCGGGGAGAAGACGTACCAAGTGCCTTGGAACTCGACGATATCCAGACAACCCGAGTTCGCTGCGCTGATATCGACCACGCTCCCCGTGTTGGTCGTGTTGTTGCTGAAGGCCACATTGCTGCAAATGGTTACAGCACCCAAGCAATCCTCCGGTCCCGGCGGCGGCGGGATACAAGTGACCGAGCCGACGTATACAACGCCGCCCAGCGGAGGCGAGCCCGAGTTGAAGATGGTGGAGCCCCCGAGCGTGACGATGTACGAGTTGTCCGTTTGGAAAGCCCCGGAAGCATTGTAGGTGATCACGACCCCATCGCCGATGTTCACGCCGATCTGCAACGTGACCGATGGGACCCCGACCGGCACCGTATAGTTCGTGGCCACGCCGTTGATGGTGATGGTGACGAACGAAGTGCCCCAGCCATCGCTGAAAGCGTCGGACATGGTGAGCGTGTAAATGCAATCCCCGGCTGGCGGGGGTGAACAGGCGATGACCAAGGGAGCGCAGATCGCATTGGTGGCGCAGGGGAACGCATCCACCAGCACACGCAACTGCCCGGTGAAGGTCGCCGTCCAAGTGACCGTGGATTGAAAACCGACCGCACCACAGGCATCATCGTTGTAGCCGATCGATCCACCGCCCGCGTTGTTGTAGAGCGTGATCTCCGTATCGAACGTGGCGGCGCAGGTGCTGAACGTGTAGGTGTTCCCTGCCACCACGTTCACCAGGACGTACTGTCCGCCTTGCACGCACGGCACTGTGGTGCTACCCGGGCAGGGTGGTGTGACCGCCGCACCGGTGAGCAAGTTATCGTTACCACATTGCCCGAACGCCCATGTCGAAAAACATGCGGCGAATGCCAGGGCAAGTGTTGCGCGTGTCGCCATACTTTCTTCCCCAGCCAATGTACTGACTTGAAACTTGCCTTATGGAAAGCGTCAGGGAGGCTTGGTGCATCGACCTGTTGGAACCTGGGATCACACCACTACCAGGTCCCAGTAGAACAACCCGATCACCACCGCAAGGAGCGCTGCGGTATGCACGGTCATACTCCAGCGTGTGAGCATAGAGGATGCACATGAGCGCCATTCGCGATAGGAGAGAAGGGCAAGCGAAACGGAAAGCACGCACAAGAGCATCGGCAAGTACTTCAATATCGGAAGGATCCGATCCGTTGCATCGCCCAGACCGAAGTAGAACACCCCCTGGTTGATCAGCAGCGTAGGGATAAGGAACAACACGATGAGGCTGCTCCCTGCGCCAACGAGCAGCGAAAGCACGGGCCGTTTTTTCTTCCTTCCCCGAATACGTGCGATGGCATGGGACAAGAGCGAGATGCCCGCGAACGCGGCGTACAGCAGCGCCACCGCTCCTGCGAACAACAGGGATCCGAACACGGCCTTGCTGTGGAACGGCGTGCGGTACGCCACCAGCTTCGCGAACTCCGCGTTCGGCGGGAAGAGCGTGAGCATATCCAGGCTGTGGTCGCCCTTCGCCAGTTCGTCCTTCAGGTTGAAGGTGCGAAGTTGCGTGTAGTCGTGGTAGAAGTAGAGGTGTACCAGTCCACGTTGCGGATCGAGGATGTTGGAGTAGAGCGTGCCCTCCCCCAACTTCTTGCGGCAGGCGTGCATGCCCTTCACCACGGAGGTGCAATAGGCCAGCGAAGTATCCGCACCAGCGGCGAGCATGGCACGGCCGCGTTGGTAACGTTCGCTCGGCACCGAGTCGAAGTCCGTGCAGGTTGAAAGGCAGAAGTTGGTAACGGCGTAGGTGGCATCGTTCCCGGTGAAGAGCGTGTCAGCTTCCACGACCAGATACCCGCCGGTGCGGTCCACGAGGATCAGGTAGGCGCCATTGAGCTGGCTGAAGTCGAAGCTGCGGATCAGCGCCTCGGCTTCGCGGACGGTGGCGCAGGTGCGCAGCACGCGGCGCGCTAGGTCATCGAAGCGGATCTGCGGGTTACCGACGGTTCCCACGAAAGACTTTACAGGCGACTTCAGCCCATCGAACATCAGTCCGGCCTCGTTCATTCCGCCTTGCGGAGTGGAGTTGTTCTGCCCGAGATAGACCGCGCCGTATTCGCCGCTCTTACCGTTCTCGAACCAGATGCGCGGGTCGATGCTCCACGCGTCCTCGTTGTTGCCCACCATGGTCTTGCCGTCAACGGTGAGCTTGAAGAAGGTACATGCCTTGACGGGTGGTGCCGCGAACAGGGACAGGGTGGCTGCGACGAACAGATCCAGTAGGCGCATACGTTCTGGGAAGGGGCTGGAGCCCCAAACAGTAACGGCGAAGGTCGCTGAATGTGCGAACTCCTCCTGAACGAACCTTCGAAGTCCCCCGATACCTTCGCACCATGTCCTTCGTCCAAGCCG
>JAGNSU010000114.1 GCA_017987895.1 Flavobacteriales bacterium
GTGTTCACCGACCCCGCGAAGTACGATGCGTTCAACCCTATGCTACAGGCCAAGGATTGGTCCGTACCCATGCTGGTGATCCACTCCGACCTGGACTACCGCATCGGTGTGGAACAGGGCATCGGTGCGTTCACTGCGTTGCAGGCGAAAGGTGTTCCGTCCGCCTTCCTCCGCTTCCCCGATGAGAACCACTGGGTACTGAAGCCACAGAACTCCATGAAGTGGCACAAGACGGTGTTCGGCTGGCTCGATACGTACATCGGTACCCACTGACCGTCATCGCGAGGATCGGCGGTGACGGCGAAGCCGGATGGGGACGGCCGACCGCGCCGTCGCGAAGCGCTTTGGCGAAGCACGGAGCGATCTCCAATTGTGTGGGGGTGGTGTGCGTGAAGGGCAGTGAGCACTACATGGATCCAGTGGGATCGCTTCGCGCCGAAGCGGACGCTCGCGAACGCGCTTGAGGGGAGATCGCTTCGGGCCCTCGAAGGCTCGGACCCGCGCGATGACGTGGTTGGGGGCCATCGATCGCGGGCCTTCCTCTACATTGCGCGAACACCCACGGAGATCCACCCCCGCGCATGCGCAGCACCATACGGAAGTTGATCGTGGGTCGCGGCCAAAAAGCCGAGGACGAACGACGCCCCACGATACAAGGGCGGTGGGAGAACGTGGTCGCCATCTGGAACAACACCTTCGAAGAGGATGCCGGACTGGAAAAGGTGGTGCGGCTGATCCTCTCCCTCAGTCAGTTCTTGTTCCCGGGCATGTACATCAAGCATCTGTTCTGGCGCAGCGGCCCGCTCTACCAGGATTTCGCGATCGAAGTACTCATCCTGTGCAAGACCGCGCTGCCCGTGTTCGTGCTTTACATGGGTTGGGAGAACGATCCGTTCGCCTACTGGCTGGTGGTGTGGCTGATGGCGGAAACGCTTATGTACATCCCCACGCTCATTTTCGCATCGGATACCTTCCCCTCACCCCGCTCCTTCCGCCGCTCCAAGTTGCTCATCTTCCTCAACTATCTGGAGGTGGTGTTCAGCTTCGCCATGCTGCATATGGCCGGGCAGTACATGAACCAACCCTTTGCCCATTGGACCGATGCGGTCTATGTGAGCTTCGTGGTCACAAGCACCATCGGCTTCGGTGAGTATTTCCCCGTGAGCGGCATGGGCAAACTAGTGGTGTCGCTCCAATCGCTGTTCTACCTCAGCTACATCGCGTTGTTCATCAGTTTCTTCAACCTCGGTGGCAACAAAGGGTATTTCGAGGGGCTGAGGAAGTGAGCGGAGCCAGCGATGACGTTCCCCAAAACACGTCATCGCGAGGATCGGATCCGAGGGCAGCGCCCGACCGTGCCTTCGCGAAGCCGCTTCCGCGAAGCAAGGGGAGATGTCCGAAGCGATCTTTGATTGGTGCGCGGGATGTGCGTGGCGGGCAGTGAGCCCTACACGGATCCAATGGGATCGCTTCGGACCGAAGACGGACCCTCGCGAACGCGGTTGAGGGGAGACCGCTTCGGGCCCGATCCATAATGCGATGGTTCCCCGCGCTCGCGCCGCCATCGCTCCGGGAGGACCCTGGCGATGACCGTTGAAGGGAGACCGACGGGGACCAACGGTGACCTACCCCCCGGAAAATCGGGATTGCGGCCCACTGACACGCCCGATAGCTTTCGCTCGTAATGAGAACAGGACCCTATAGGTCCATAAACCCCCAAGAGAAATGAAGAACACGAAATTCGAAGTGGACCTCGGAACGCTCCAACTGAGCGCAGCCCAAAATGGCGCTATCAGCGCGGCCATACAACAAGCCGTAGTCGGCGAATTGGCGAAACTGGAACTGAAGAAGAAGATCGTCATCATGCCGGTGAACTTTCCCGGCCGACGTGGTGAACTGGCCGGTCTCAAAGTGCGCCTCATGACCGCGCGATTGGAGCAGGAGTTCGGGTTGTGATCTGACCTCTTCTTACATGGCCCGCAGCGATCAAAAGACCATGTGCCCCTCCTCGCAAGCGAAGGAAGGGGCGCAGCTTTTGGGCGTAAGGCAGGAGGATGGCACCGTGGCCATCCTCCCGCAGCCCCTCCCTGTCGGTAAGACGTTCATCGAAACAGCGAACCGGACATCGCCCGCCGAACAGAAGTTCCGTTTCACCAACAAGTGCGTGGAGGGCGGTTGTCAGCAATGGAACGGCAAAGGATGCGGGATCGCGGACCGGCTCGTGGAGCACCTGGACAAGCTCACCGTATCGGTCCGGTTGCCTCCTTGTGGCATCCGCTCAAGTTGCCGGTGGCACCTGCAATCCGGTCCGGATGCCTGCCGCGTATGCCCTTATGTGATCACGCAACTATCAAAAGAAGAGGTCGAGGAAAACCAACGCGCCATCCAGAAGTTCGCGCTGACCGATCTGGTGTGAGCGGTGAACGGTAGGCGCAGGGAGACACTGGATCCGATCACGAGGTCAGGCAGGAAAAAGAGACGTCATGGCGAGGATCAGATCCGGGGCTTTGGCCGACCGCCTGCCTGTATCGGTCACGGGTTGGAAATGGATCGCTTCGGGCCCTCGAAAACTCGGGACCCTCGCGATGACGGTTGAGGGAGAAGGGCGCTGGATCAATCCAACTTCAACACCGCGAGAAAGGCCTGTTGTGGGATCTCCACCGAGCCCACCGAACGCATGCGCTTCTTGCCTTCCTTCTGCTTTTCGAGCAGCTTGCGCTTACGGCTGATGTCGCCGCCATAGCATTTGGCGGTCACGTCTTTGCGCAGGGCCTTCACGGTCTCCCGCGCGACTATCTTCACGCCGATGGCGGCCTGGATGGGGATGTCGAACTGCTGGCGAGGTAGCAGCTCCTTCAATTTGCTGCACATCTTCTTGCCCAGCTCGTGCGCGTGATCGCGGTGGATCAATGCGCTGAGCGCGTCCACCTTTTCGCTGTTCAGCAGGATGTCCAACTTGATCAGGTCGCTCTCTTTGAAGTCGATGGGGTGGTAGTCGAAGCTCGCATAACCGCGGCTGATCGATTTCAGCTTGTCGAAGAAGTCGAAGACCACTTCGCCCAGCGGCAGCTCGAAGGTGAGCTCGACGCGATCCGTGGTGAGGTAGTGCTGACCGATGAGCACGCCGCGCTTCTCGATGCACAGGTTCATGATCGGGCCGATGTACTCGCTCTTGGTGATCACCTGCGCCTTGATGTAAGGCTCTTCGATCTTCTCGATGTGCATCACCTCGGGCAGCTCGCTCGGGTTGTGGACGTCGATCACATCACCATTGGTCTTGGTAACCGTGTAGCCCACGTTGGGCACGGTGGTGATCACCGTCATGTTGAACTCCCGCTCCAAACGCTCCTGGATGATCTCCATGTGTAGCAGACCGAGGAACCCGCAGCGGAAACCGAAGCCCAGTGCGGCGCTGCTCTCTGGTGTCCAGGTGAGGCTCGCGTCGTTCAGCTTCAGCTTCTCCATCGCGTCGCGCAGCTCTTCGTACTCGTCCGTATCCACAGGGAAGATCCCTGCCCATACCATCGGCTTCACATCCTCGAAGCCGTGGATGGCCTCCAGGCAGGGGCGTTCCTGGTGGGTGATGGTATCGCCCACTTTCACCTCGCTCGCGGTTTTTATCCCGCTGATGATGTAGCCGACATCGCCGGCCAGCACTTCGGGCTTGGGGCGCAGCTCCATCTTCAGCACCCCCACTTCATCCGCAGCGTAGGTTACGCCGGTGTTGAAGAACTTCACCTTGTCGCCCTTGCGGATGGTGCCGTTCAATACGCGGTAGTAAGCGATGATGCCCCGGAAGCTGTTGAAGACGCTGTCGAAGATCAACGCCTGGAGCGGTGCCTTGGGATCGCCCTTGGGGGCCGGCACGCGTGCCACGATGGCTTCCAGGATCTTCTCCACGCCCAGCCCGGTCTTGCCGCTTGCGCTCAGGATGTCCTCCCGCTTGCAACCCACGAGGTCCACGATCTGGTCCTTTACTTCCTCGGGGTTAGCCGAAGGCAGATCCATCTTGTTGAGGATGGGGATGATGGTGAGGTCGTGCTCCAGCGCGAGGTACAGGTTGCTGATGGTTTGCGCCTGGATGCCCTGGGTGGCGTCCACGATCAGCAGGGCGCCTTCGCAGGCGGCGATGCTGCGGCTCACCTCGTAGCTGAAGTCCACATGGCCGGGCGTATCGATCAGGTTCAGGGCGTACTTCTTCCCATCCTGCACATAGTCCATCTGGATGGCCTTGCTCTTGATGGTGATGCCCCGCTCGCGCTCCAGATCCATGTCGTCCAGGGCCTGCGCCTGCATGTCGCGGTCGGCGATGGTGCCGGTCATCTGCAACAGCCGGTCGGCCAGGGTGCTCTTGCCGTGGTCGATGTGGGCGATGATGCAGAAGTTGCGGATATGGTCCATGGGATCGCTTCGGGTAGTGGTCCGCCTTGGAAAAAGCTGTGGCGGAGAAAAGCGTGCAAAAGTAGCCGTTCCCGGGGTAGGCGCAGACCCTCGCAGTGGTGCGGACCGCTACCTTCATCGGCGCTTTCCCCACCCATGCTAGAACGCCACACCTTCGCTGCCCTGCTTTTGTTCCCTTCCCTGCTCACCGCCCAGGTGCCACAGGATGCGGCCGCTTATGATGCTTGGAAGGCCGCGCTGGCCACCCCCCAGCCCGCGGTGCGGAACCTGACACCACCACCCATCGCCCGACCGAAAGGGGGCGGCCAGACATGCGATTGCTGGGTGGAGCCGGACAGCAGCTACGTTACGGTGTTGAACGATTCGATGTGGAACGCCGGCGGGACCAACAATATGGATGACGGTGGCCATGGTCCGATCGCGTTGCCCTTCTCCTTCACCTTCTTCGGTCTGGTGGGCGACTCGATCTATATCAACGTGAACGGCAACTTGAGCCTGGGGGGATACCTCGGAGGGTTCAGTTCCACGGGCTTCCCCGCCTCCGGCTTCAACATGGTGGCCCCCTTCTGGGCGGATGTGGACCTGGCCGGCGCTGGGGTCGGGATCAACAGCGTGAAATACAAAGTGACCCCGACCGCCCTCTATGTGAACTGGAGCCATGTGGGCTATTTCAATGACGCGGTGGACAAGCTCAACACTTTCCAGGTGATCATCACCGATGGGCTCGACCCGGCGATACCCTTTGGGAACAACGTGAGCTTCTGCTACAAGGACATGCAATGGACCACCGGTGACGCCTCCGGAGGCACCCTGGGGTTCGGCGGAACACCCGCGAGCGTCGGGGTCAACCTGGCGAACGGCGTGGACTTCGCGCAGATCGGCCGTTTCGACGCACCGGGCAGTGGCTATGATGGTCCGTTCCTCGGCAACGATCAAGTGGATTGGTTGGACAGCACCCATTTCTACCTGAACACCATGGATCCCAATGGGGTGCCGCCGATCTTCGCCAGCACCTACGGCTGCGACACCATCGTGGTGGAAGTGGGGCAACTGGCGTTGGTGCGGATGCTCATTCTGGCAGGGGGGCCGGGTGAATTGGTGAGCGCCACCGCCCAGTGCGCCACCCTGAGCTCCTTTCAGCAGCTGAACAACCCAGTGGCCGACAACATCGAAGTGCTCGCGTTGATCGACCCCCAGGTGCAGGACATCGGCATCCATCTGGTGAGCTACCAGGCGCAGAACGATGACCCCGTTCCCTTGGAAAGCACGTACAAACTGCATGTGCGCGTAGTGGCGGGCGCTACCGGCGTGAGCGGTCCGGACAGCCGCACGTTCTCCCTATCGCCCAACCCCGCCGGGGAGCATGTGAACGTGGTGCTTTCGAGCGGAGGGCCAGCCCAGGTGGACCTTCTGGAACTGGATGGGCGGTTGATCCGGTCGGTACGGCACACCGGCGATCGACTTCGTTTCGATCTGAACGATCTGGCGACAGGCACCTACTTGGTGCGCGTTGCGATCGGTGGGGGCACAAGCGTGCAGCGCTTCGTGCATACCACACGGCACTAGGAGCACTCTGGGCTATGCAGCTGGGATCCCTTGCTGGCGGGCCTTTCCGCCGGGGCTGGCGGCCGCAATGGCCGTATCTTCGGGCTCATGCAGGCAACTTTTACCGGGCGGATCGCATCATTACCCCGGAACGCCATGACGGACGAGCAATTGGTCGCTGGGTGCCTGAAAGGCGAGCCGATCGCGCAGCGCGAGCTGTACAAGTCCTATGCGCGGAAGATGATGAGCATTTGCATGCGATACGCCAACGGCCGGGAACAAGCGCAGGACATCCTGCAGGACGGCTTCGTGAAGGTGTTCCAGAAGATGGACCACTACCGCGGGGACGGCCCCTTGGGCGGCTGGATCGCACGCACCATGGTGAACACCGCTCTGGACCATATCCGCCGCAACAAACCCTACGATCACAGCCTGGACCTTACAGAAGCGGAGCATCTGCACGCCGAGGACGCCCAGGTAATGAGCACCATGAGCACCGAGGAGCTCATGGAGATGATCCAAGCCCTGCCCCCCGGTTACCGGGCGGTGTTCAACCTGTTCGCCATCGAGGGCTATGCCCATAAGGAGATCAGCGAGCAGATGGGCATCAGCGAGAACACCTCGAAGAGCCAGTTCATGAAGGCGCGGGCCTACCTGCGCAAACAGCTGCCCAAGGAGGCGGCCGATATCTATGGCGATGGCACCGAAGGATGATATGATCCAAGCCCTGCGCGAGCGCTTCAGTGAGCACGCGATGGACGCCCCCGCCGGTGCGTGGGACGCCATTAGCAGCCACTTGGCCTTGGGCGCCGCCGCCAGCACCGATCTCTTCGCTGAGTTCTTCCGCGACCGCTTCCAAGCCCATGAGGCCGAGGTGGACCCAACTGTTTGGGACGCGATCCAGAACTCGCTCTCCAACACCCCTGCCGACAGCGTTAACGAACTGTTCCGCAACCGATTCCAAGGCCATGAGGTGGAGGTGCCCGCAGGCGCGTGGGAGGCGATCGGCAGCCAGCTTGGTCAGGGCGCTGTTGCCGGCACGGGGCTTTCCGCCGGTTGGCTGGCCGCCTCATTGGCCGGGCTCGCCGGTATCGGAGTGTTGGTCTGGCAACTGGGTAGTACCGAACCCGTGGCCACGACCACCCAACCCAAGGACACTTTCGAACAGGCCGTAGCCCCCGCCACTACCGAAGTGCGTGTGGATCGGTCCTCCGCCCCCCAGGAGACCTCATCCAACCCGATCAAGAACTCCGTCCCGGCGGAGGTGGCTTCCACCGAAGCTCCGGGCCCTCACCATGTGCCCGCCATCCAGGCCAGCACCACCGAGACCGGATCCTCGGCCACGGTGACCAGCGAAGTTGTGGTGCCTATTGTGAACGAGGTAGTGCCTGCCACTGCGGAGCCGGCCGCCCACGAACGTATGACGCCCAACCAAGTGGTACTTGCACCTCCCAGCGCAGAAGGACGCCAAGTGGTAGCTGCGGTAATGGAAGAGATGAACAAGCCGCAGGAAGTCGGCGTCCATCCATACGAGCCAGGAACCGAAGTTGGGAACACCGAAGTTGAGAAAGAGGATCAGCCCGCGATCCACGCGGAGCCGCTGGACCTCTTTGTGCCGAACGTCTTCACCCCGAACGGTGACGGAGAGAACGAACAGTGGACACCCACGGGCAGCGGTTATAAACGCGTGATGGTGCGTGTCTTCAGTTTCGCGAACGGTAGCTTGGTGTTCAGTTCCAACGATCTTCGCCCGTGGGACGGGTTGGACATGACCGGACAACCTTGTCCCTCCGGCCCCTATCAGTACGCCATTGAACTCGTGGACTCCCTCGGCCACCCAGAGACCCGCACCGATGTCCTCCAGATCCTCCGTTGACCCCGCCATGAGGACCTCTCTGCTTCTTTGCTCCCTTTTCGCCCTGGCGAACATCGTCCTGGGCCAAGTGCCCAATACCCAAGCGACCTACGACGCATGGAAGACCATCACTTTTCCGCCCAGCACGGCGCCTGTGCAGCATTTGCCCCCTGATTCCTATGTGCAACGCGGCGGCGGTGCCACCTGCGATTGTTGGATCACCCCGGATGCCAGCTACACGACGATCGACAACAACAGCCAGTGGGATGCCAGCGGCTTCCACAACGCGGACGATGGAAGCTATGGCCCGATCATGCTTCCGTTCCAGTTCTACCTGTACGGCAGCTTCTACAACGTAGCGTACATCAATATTAACGGGAACGTAAGCTTCGGGGCCTACTACGGCACGTTCAGCTCCACCGGATTCCCCTTCAATGGTTACACGATGGCCGCGCCTTTCTGGGCCGATGTGGATCTGCGCGGGCCGGGCGTCACCAATAACATTGTGCAGTACAAGGTGACCCCCACGGCCATGCTGGTGAACTGGACGAACGTGGGGTACTACAACAGCATGACGGACAAGGTGAACACCTTTCAACTCGTGATCACCGAGGGCACCGACCCCCTTGTGCCCAACGGGGCGAACGTGAGCTTTTGTTACAAGGACATGCAGTGGACCACCGGTTCCGCTTCGGGAGGCACGAACGGCTTCGGCGGTACGCCCGCCACCGTGGGTGCGAACGAAGGCAACGGGGTGGATTATATCCAGTTCGGTACGTTCGATCAACCGGGCATCGCTTATGATGGGCCCTTCGGGCTCCCCGATGGCGTAAGCTTCCTGGACGATCAGTACTTCAGTTTCAGCACCGACATCACTTCGGCCAACGTACCGCCGGTGATCAGCGGACAAAGCGTGTGTGATTCCATCGTGCTCTGCGTGGGCGATCTGGCCACGCTGGATGTCACCTTCCTTTCCCCCGAACCCGCGCAGATCACCACCCCCACGGCGAGCTCGCTCACCTTGAGCAGTTTCGTGATAACCAGCGCTATCCCCGGGCTGGCCGCCACGATCAGCATCAATATCCTGCCTACTCCGGCCGATGTGGGTTATCACATCATCACCGTGCAGGGTACCGATAATGGTGCGCCGGTGATGACCTCCACGCTCAACATCATCGTCGAAGTGCAACAAGGCGCCACGATCACATCGGGGACTTTGGATGTATGCGACAACGGGGCGATCGTGGACATGATCACCCTGCTGGGTGGCAATCCACCGGCCACCGGCGATTGGACGGATCCCAACACGAACCCGCACAGCGGGCAGTTCGACCCCGGAGTGGACGTCGATGGCGCCTATACCTATTCCGTGGGGCAAGGGAGCAATTGCGCTTCCAGCGGCACCGTGACCATGACCACGATACCCAGTGTGAACGCCGGTACCGATGTGGCCGTGGCGTACTGTAATGATCAAGGGACCGACGACCTGTTCCTAAGCATCGGCGGTGGCCCCATGACCGGAGGCGCCTGGCTGTACCCGAACGACGCTGTGTTCAGCGGCATCATCGACCCGGCCTCCGATCCGGCAGGTGCCTACCAATACATCGTGACCGCTTCGGCACCCTGTGCGAACGATACCGCTATTGTGACCGTGACCATCCCCGCCGCCGTGGATGCCGGCACCGATGCCGCCCTGACGCTCTGCACCGACGCGGTCCCCCTCGATATGTTGGGAGCGTTGGGTGGCACCCCCGAAGCGACCGGCGCCTGGACCGATCCCAATGGGCAACCGTTCCCGGGCTCCTTTACGGCCGCCTCTGATCCCGTTGGTACCTACACCTACACGGTGACTGCGGTACTACCGTGCCCGACCCTTTCCGCCACCCTCACGCTCGCCACGGACCCCTTGCCTGATGCAGGGACCGATGGCTCGCTCACCCTTTGCTACGATGGCGTGATCACGGACCTCTTCACCCGTTTGGGCGGTACGCCCGATGTGGGTGGGGCTTGGTTGGATCCCGGCCTGCAAGCCCACGCACCTCTTCTCGATCCCGCCGCGGACACATCGGGGACATATACCTACGTGACGTACGGCATCGGCACCTGTACCCATCTTACCGATAGCTCCGGAGTACTTGTCACGGTGAACCCGCTCCCGGTGGTCACCTTCCATGCCGACCCCGACAGTGGATGCCATCCGTTGCAGACCACTTTTTACAACACGACCGACCCCCTTTACCTGGGTGGCAACTGTGTCTGGACCTTGGGCGACGGGGCCACCAC
>JAGNSU010000115.1 GCA_017987895.1 Flavobacteriales bacterium
CTGCCCTCCCGCGACCAGCCGCAGAGTTCCACATGTTGGTCCAAGCCGCGCTCTTTTATCGCATGCTGTACCGTGGCATGATCCGCGCAGTACACCAGCGTACGCACCTCGCGGAAGAGCTCCAGCTTTTCAGAGGCTTTGGCCGGATCGTTCGGGAAGTTCTCGCCGTGCGCGGGCCCGATGTTGGTGAAGATGCCGATCGTCGGCCGGATGATCGGGCGCAGGCGAGCCATTTCGCCGGGCTTGCTGATACCGGCTTCGAAGATCCCCAGCGTGTGCGTGCTCGATAGTTCCCACACGCTGAGGGGGACACCCACCTGGCTGTTCCAACTGCCTGGGCTGCGCGCGATCAGCTCCTCCTCGCGCATCAGTTGCGCGAGCCATTCCTTCACCACCGTTTTGCCATTGCTCCCGGTGATGCCGATCACTGGTCCACGGAAATGACCCCGATGCCAGGCGGCGATCCGTTGCAGCGCGTCGAGCGTGTCCGGTACTATGATCGTGTTCGCGAGGGAGCGGAGCCCTTCCGGCATCGGTGCGGTCACCAGGAAGTTGCGCACACCGCGTTCGATCAGGTCCTCGATGTAGCGATGGCCGTCGTGCCGGTCGCCGCGCAGGGCGATGAAGAGCAGATCCGCTTGCGGCAACGCCTTGCGTGAATCGATGGCGAGATGCGCGATGCGATCGTCTCCGAGCGGGGCGTGTACGGCGCCCCCCGCCGCCTCGGCGAGCGCGCTCAACCGGTGGCCATCCGGCATCATGGCCTCTGCTTCCGCTTGGTGTGGACCTCGGGCATCTCCGCACGGGCCGCTTCAAAACAACCGCGGCACAGCGGCACGTAGCTGTCGGTCTCCCCGAGGTGGATCAGGTCCTGGCTCGCATGGGTGCGGTGGCTGAAGGTGGCTAGCTGCCCGCACTGTACACAGATCGCATGCACCTTGGTGACATGTTCCGCCACGGCCATCAGGTGCGGCATGGGACCGAACGGTCTTCCTTGGAAATCCATGTCGAGGCCTGCGGCGATCACGCGCACACCGCTGTTGGCCAGTTGTGTGCAGACGGCGGGAAGTCCCTCATCGAAGAACTGGGCTTCATCGATGCCCACCACGTCGATGTCCGAGGCGAGCAACAGCAGATTGCTGCTGTTCGGCACCGGGGTGCTGCGGATGCTGGTGGCGTCATGGCTCACCACATCGGTGGCGTGATAGCGGTCGTCCACGCCTGGCTTGAAGATCTCCACGCGTTGTTTGGCGAACTCGGCGCGGCGCAGGCGGCGGATCAGTTCCTCGGTCTTGCCGCTGAACATCGATCCGCAGATCACTTCGATCCAGCCCTTGCTCGGGGTGCGGCTGCGGGTGCGTTCCAGGAACATATCGACGCAGGCCTGTGGATGCTGGATATCCGCGCCGGTTGTGACGCGGCACGAAAATAGGCATCTTCGCATCAGGCCTTTTGGAACGGGCCCGGAGCATGACCATCGACAAGGGATACCGGCGGATCCAGGACCTGGTCCGCGCGCTCGCCGAAGCCGAGCGCGCTTTGGAACAGGGCCGCCTCCAGATCAACGGCCTGGAGCAAGCCTGTGAAGATGCCCGGGAGCTGTACGAGCGGCTCGTCGTGCTGCGGCACAAGGCCCGCGAGGGCGAACGCCCACAACCGCCCGCCGCTGCAATGGCGCTGGCCGCAGAGCCTCCTCCTCCGCCGATGGTTCCGCCGACCTCGGGTCCCACTATCCGATTGGACACCCGCGCGGAGATCCGCCAGACCTCCTTGATCGACGCCATCGAAGAGACCGAGGGCAGCAAGAAGGCCTCGCGGACGGGTGCCAAAGCCACCGCCAAGGCGGGCAAGCCTGCTGGCGCTGGCGCGGCCCCGCCGCCCTCGATCGCCGAGAAGCTCAGCCATGCCCCGATCAGCGACCTGGGCAAAGCCATCGCGTTGAGCCAGAAATTCTGGTTCGTCGCCGAACTGTTCGGAGGCGACCGTGCGGCGTTCGAGGAGACGGTGAGCGCTATCAACAACTGTCCGGGATCGCCAGAAGCGCGCAAGTTGATCGACGCGCGCATCGCGGTATTGAAGAAGGCCCCGGCTCCGGAAGCGCTCAAGTCCTTCGACGAGCTGATCGAACGCCGCTTCCGCTGATGCGCCCCGCGGTCCTGTCTCTCCTCCTGTTGATCGGCGCATGCGCGCATGCGCAGGAGACCGCCGCCGTTCTGGCGAACGCACGCAAGTGGATCGATACCCTTGCCTCGCCATCGTTGCATGGTCGTGGGTATGTGAACGGAGGTGACAGCCTGGCTGCGGAACTGATCGCTGCGGAATTCAAGCGCATGGGCCTGAAGCCGCTCCGAGATAGCTACTTCGAGCCCTTCGCCTTCCCGGTGAACACCTTTCCTGATCGGGTCGCGGTACAGATCGATGGTCGCACGTTGCGGCCCGGTATCGACTACTTGGTGGATCCCGCCTCGGGTTCGGCGCAAGGGCGTTTCGATCTCGTACACCTCACGCTCGACGATCTGCTCACTCCGGAACGGCGCGCGATGACCATGGGCGTGATCACGGGCCGGGCCGTTGCTCTGCATCTGCCGGTGATGCGTTCGCCCGACTCCCTGGCGATGCTGCGCGACATCGAACGCGACCTGTTGCACTATGGCCCTGTGATCCATAGGGCAACGGGAAAGCTCACCTGGAGCGTAGCGAAGGAGGCGCATCCATTTGCCTCCATCGAGATCGCTGCGGAGGCTTGGAACGATACCGCCGCATCCATCACCCTCGATGTACACAACGTGTTGCGCAACCACCACACGCGCAATGTGTGGGGCTTGGCGAAAGGAAAGAGCGCGAAGAAGATGCTCGTGATCACCGCGCACTATGATCACCTGGGGCGCATGGGAGCGGAAACGATCTTCCCCGGCGCCAACGACAATGCGAGCGGCGTGAGCATGCTATTGAACCTCGCGGCGCATTTCGCCCAAGAGCCGCCGCGCTACGATGTGCTCTTCATCGCCTTCGCGGGAGAAGAGGCCGGGTTGGTGGGCTCGGAGTGGTGTGCGGTGGACCGTGCGTTCGACCTTTCCAAGGTGCGCCTCCTGCTCAACCTGGATCTGATGGGCACCGGCGAAGAAGGCATCACGGTGGTGAACGCCACTGAGCGAAAGAAGGAGTATGATGCATTGGTGGCCCTCAATACCGCCACGCCGCGACTTGCGCAAGTGAAGGAGCGTGGGCCGGCCTGCAACAGCGATCACTGTCCGTTCGTGAAGCGGGGCGTGCCCGCCATCTTCATCTACACCATGGGCGGCATCACGGCGTACCACGACGTGTTCGACAAGCCGGAGACCCTTCCGCTCACGGACTACGGTGACCTCTACCTCATGCTGGTCGACTTCATCCAAGGCTTGAAGTGAGCACGGGCCGGCTGATCGTGGTGCCGACGCCGATCGGCAACCTGGAGGATATCACCCTGCGCGCGAAGCGTATGCTCGGCGAGGCGGATGCCGTGGTGGCGGAGGACACGCGCGTGAGCGGACGTCTGTTGCAGCACCTGGGGATCACCAAACCGCTCGTGAGCTTCCACACCGCGAATGAGCACCGTATGGTTGAGCGATTGGTGCAACGCATGGCGCGTGGCGAAGTGCTGGCGCTCGTGAGCGATGCCGGTACTCCAGGGATCAGTGACCCGGGGTTCCTGCTCATTCGGGCGGCGCTGCGCGAAAGCATAGCCGTGGAATGCCTGCCGGGTCCCACGGCTTTCGTACCGGCGCTGGTGGCAAGCGGTCTGCCGTGCGAGCGGTTCGTGTATGAGGGCTTCCTGCCGGTGAAGAAGGGCCGGCGGACGCGTTTGGAACAGTTGCGGAACGAAACGCGCACGATCGTGCTCTATGAAAGTCCGCACCGCATTTTGCGCACGCTCACCGAACTGGCCGAAGTGCTCGGCGACGATCGCCCGGCCAGTGTTTCGCGGGAGCTGAGCAAGTTGTATGAAGAGCATGTGCGCGGAACGCTCGGGGAGTTAGTGGCCCACTTCACCGCCAAGGAGCCAAGGGGAGAGTTCGTCGTCGTGGTAGCAGGCGCGGAATAAGGACCATGCGGAGATTACCTTCACGGCGCGTGATGTTGATCGACATGAAGGCGCGTTCGATCTCTGCGGTCCTGGCGTTCATGCTGTCCGGATACGCATGTACACAAGCCATCCTTCACCGCACGCTCAGTGAGTACAACAACAAGACCGGCGAGGACGTCGGCGATTTCGTGGAACTCACAGGCGGGATCGGAAGTCCCATCCTGCATTTCAAGAAGGGCGAGGAGAACATCAAGGTGCCCTGCAAGGATATCTGGGGCTTCACCTACAAGGAGGTGTTGTTCCGCATCCATCCGCAGGAGAACGTTCCCGTGCGGCTGATGACCAAGGGAGGCATCTGTTACTACGAGAACGGCTTCGCGCACCTCCACATGCAACGCGAGCAGGTGGAAGAGGCCACGTTCCACAAGGGTATGCGCTCCTACGTGAGCAAGGACCTGGAGAGCCCCATCGTCCCGGCGATCTTCAGCGCTGATGACACTCGCAGCTTAAGCGCGCGCTTCCGCGCGGAGAACCCGCAGTACGAAAGCCTCTTCCAATGCATCGGCGGCGATGATGACATCGACCGCATCCGCCAGTGCGTGGTGGATTTCGAAGTGATGCTGGAGGGGGAGTGAGAAGTGTATCGACCTTCGTCCCTCCTGATCGACCGTCATGCAAGCCTGGCTCCTCACATCGCACGGTGATCCGCACAAGGCGTTCGCGTTGCGCGAAGTGCCCGATCCGCAGCCCGGAGCGCATGGGATCGTGATCCGCGTGGAGGGCTTCGGGATCAACTTCGCGGATGTGATGGCGGCGCGTGGGTTGTACCGCGAAGCACCACCGTTGCCGAGTGTGTTGGGCTACGAAGTGGTGGGGCGTGTGGAGCGCGCTGGAGCGGCAGTGCCGGGAGACTTGCTCGGAAAGCGTGTGGTCGCGCTCACGCGCTTTGGCGGCTATGCGCAACTGGCGAAGGCCGATCATCGTGCGTGCGCTGTGATCCCCGATGCTATGCCGTTGGGGGTCGCTGCCGCCTTGGCCACGCAAGGCTGCACGGCGTGGTACGCTGCGCGTATCGCTTATCCCTTGCGGAAAGCACAACGGGTATTGGTACACAGCGCAGCGGGTGGAGTGGGCCAACTCCTGGTGCAACTCGCCCTGCATACCGGTTGCGAGGTGTTCGCCGTAGCGAAGGGGGAGGAGAAGATGACCCATCTGCGTGCGATGGGTGCGCAGCATGTGATCGATCGCGGCAAAGGGCCGTATGCGGAGGCGGTCCGCGTTGCGCTGAACGGCGCGCTGCTGGATGTGAGCTTCAACGCTGTAGGCGGGCGCACATTCGGACAGGACATGAGCATGATCGGTCCCGGTGGAGCGGTGGTGCTGTTCGGTGGCTCTCAACGTAGTGCAGGCTCGGGTCCGTTCGCCACACTGCGCTTCGTATGGGACATGGGGCTGCTCCTTCCGATCTTCCTTATGATGAAGAGCCGCAGCGTGGTCGGCATCAACATGCTGAAGATCGCGGACCATCGACCCTTGCTCGCGGCGGAATGCCTGCACGGTGCGGTGCAAGCCGCTGAACAAGGCATTTTACGGCCGCACGTGCATGCCGTGTTGCCCGCCACGCGATTGGGTGACGCGCATGCCATGCTCGCCTCCGGAAGGACACTGGGCAAGGTGGCGCTGCAGTGGTGATGCCACTTTGGGGGGAGATCGTTCGCAGCTCTGTTGATGGATCGTTCACAGTACGGCAACGCGTTGTCCGGGCTACCGACTAGCTTTCGGATCACTTCCATCGTGCCCGTTCGGGCACTCAACTTTCCTCGCTATGAGCACTTTTAGAATACCATCGCGTTCCGCCTTCTTGCTTGTATGCACCATCACGATCGGCACGCGTGCCCATGGACAGGCCGCCACGCTCGATGCCACTTTCACTGTAGGTGCCGGCGCCACGGACCGTGTGATGGCCATCGCGCAGCAGCCAGATGGGAAGAGCGTGATCACGGGCTACTTCACCAGCTATCGGGGCGCAGCACTGAACCGCATCGCCCGCGTGAACCTGGACGGGACCGTGGATGGCGGCTTCGGTATCGGGACGGGTTTCAACAGCTTCGTGCTCGGTGTGGCGTTGCGGTCCGATGGCGACATCGTGGCCGCCGGTAACTTCAATCAATACAACGGCACCAGCCGTGTGCGTGTGGCCCGGCTCAACAGTGATGGCACCCTGGATGGCGGGTTCACCACGGGCACAGGCTGTAACGCGGTGGTGAACGCGGTGGCGATCACAGAGACGACCAAGACCTTCGTGGGTGGTGCCTTCACCACCTATGGTGGAACAGCGCGCTCCCGTATCGCACGGATAAACGACGATGGCACATTGGATACCGGGTTCGATCCGGGCACGGGCTTCAATGGTGATGTGTACTGCTTAGCCGTGCAGAGCGATGGCAAAGTGCTGGTTGGAGGGGTGTTCAGCAGCTACAACGGCACGGGGCGCAACGGCATCGCACGATTGAACGCGGATGGCACCTTGGACACAGGCTTCGATACTGGTAGCGGGACCGATAGCTGGGTGGCCACCATCACGATCCAACCGGATGGCAAGCTCATCATAGGTGGCAATTTCACCACCGTGAACGGCACCGGTCGCAATCGCATCGCGCGGCTCAACAGCGACGGCACTTTGGATACGGGCTTTACCCCCGGCACCGGGTGCAACAGTTGGGTCTATTGCTCCGATGTGCAAGCGGACGGCAAGGTGCTCATTGGCGGCGATTTCACCTCGGTCGCCGGTTCGGCGCGTAATCGCCTGGCGCGGCTCAACAGCAATGGAAGCCTGGATGTGGGCTTCGCCCCCGTGAGCGGCGCGAACAACTGGGTTTACAGCATGAACGTGCAGCCTGAGGGCCGCGTGCTGATCGGCGGCGGCTTCACCACATACAACGGCGTCGCCCGTGCCCGGCTCGCCCGCGTGAACCTGGATTGTGATCAGGCCATCGAGTTGGAGATCACTACCGATGGCAATGGTGCGCAGACCAGCTGGGAGATCGTTCCTATCGGCTTCACCTATGCGGTGTTGAGCGGTAGCGGTTACCCGAGCAATGCCACGTCGTTCGCCTCGGGTTGTCTTTCGGCGGGTTGTTACCGCTTGCTCGTGTTGGACAGTGGCAGCAATGGGATCACGGGCGGGGGCTACGTGTTGCGTGGTCCAGGGGGTGAACGCCTCATCGACAACGCAGGCAATGGGGCCAACTTCAGCAGCGAAAGCGCTCTTTTGAACCAGCAGGGGTTCTGCCTGCCCATGGGCGGCATCAAACTCACTTTCGCCAACTGCGACAAGGAGGACCTGCTGATCGGCAATGCGATCGAATGTGGCGAAGATCCGGATGTGACCGCCGAATGGGGCGTGGGCGATCAGACGAATGATGGCTACCAGTTCTGGTTCGTCAACCCGAACGGGGTTTATTCGCGCCGGATCCTGCGCAACCATGCCAGCTCGGGAGGTTTCGGTCCGCCCAGTGCGACGCGTGCCTGCCGCCTGGACCTGGGCAGCATGGTGACCAACCCGCTTCCCCTCGATGTCCTGCTGAACGTCCGCATCCGTCCGCTGGTGAACGGCACCTATGGCGAATTCGGTCCCGCTTGCCGTGTGAAAGTGCTCTCGGCGCCACCACCCTGTCCGGTCACCCAACTGATCGATGCACCACTGAACCCCAACTTTTCATGCGGGGTCACAAAAACGTTCGGAGGCTCGGACAAGGTGCACGCCTACCCGGTGACCGGCGCCAACAAATACCGGTTCCGGTTCGAGCAGGATGGCGGCGGCTTCATACGGCAGATCGCGAACAATACCCCGAGCCTGGTGCTCAACTGGGTGGCCCTTCCGCTCGTGGACGGAGTGACCTACAACGTTACCGTGCAGGAGAGCTTCGATGGGGGCGCGAACTATTGCGCATACGGTCCCAGTTGCCAGGTGATCATCGACAACACACCGGCCGCCGCGCCGCGCGCGCTGGAAGCCCAGGAGGGAACGAGCACCAGCTTGCGGCTCTGGCCCGTGCCCGTCAACGATGGCGTGTTATGGGTGGATCTACCGGAGGCCGCGGACATGACGGCCGAACTTGCCGTGTTGGACCTCTCCGGCCGCGTTCTGTATGGAACGCAGGTGCAGGTAAATGACGGTACACCCGTCCAGCTCACACTGCCGGTGAGCCAAGCCCCCGGCACCTACGTGCTTCGGGCCAGTTCCAACGGCACGGTCTGGAGCGCGCGGTTCGTGCAACGCTGAACGGAGCCGGCGATCAGGAAAGGGTCCGCTCCTTGACCTTGGCCACGAGCCAGGCACGGGCGTCCTTTTCTTGCAGGAACACAGCGGTCTCTTCCTTCCGCGGATGATAGCTGAAGTAGATGGAAGCAAGTCGCTCGTTCATTTCGCTTTGCGCTGCGAAGGCGAGGCGATTGGAATTGCACTTCACACCATGACCCACCGCATGGTCCATGTGCAGTACGTTCAGCTCGAAATCAAGTTCGGGCGGCGCCACGGCCAGCACATCGGGGTTCAGTCCCTGGCCTAAATGGTTCTTCGCGTGTACGATCTCGCCGAGCCCCTGCACGTCCAACTTCACCTCTGGCTTGAACCGCACTTCGATCAGTTCCGGGGAGACGAGCTCCACCGTGGCCGATCGGGTGTCGATCAATTGAGGATCTCCTTTCATGCCGCGAAGGTCGATGTTATGCACGCATACGGAACGGCTGAGCCTGAAGAACTTGGCATGCACTTACCAACAATTAACAAACCTTGCGACGGGCCCTCCGACCAGGGCGCATCCGCAACTAACGACACGCGCAACTACCTTGACGGCTGTGTCGAAGCAGCGGGTAGTGGTGATCGGCGGTGGCCCTGCCGGGCTGATCGCAGCGGACCTGTTGGCGGGTACTTGTGAGGTGCATCTCTGCGAACAAGGTCGCACGCTCGGGCGCAAATTCCTGGTTGCGGGCGATGGCGGGCTGAACATCACGCATAGCGCCGTCGAGGAAGATCTTTGGGCGAGGTACACGCCGACGGAGTTCATGCGCGGTCCGTTGCTAGCGTTCGGACCGGCGGAACTGCGCGCCTGGTTAGCGGAGCGCGGAGTGGATACGTTCATTGGGAGCAGCGGAAGGATCTTTCCCCGGCCGCCTCTGACACCGGCCCAAGTGCTGCGCGCCATTGTGGACAAAGTGGTCAGCAAGGGAGTACAGGTCCACTTGCGTCACGCTTTCGCGGGGTTCGATGCGGAGCGGCGTCCGATCGTCGTTTACGAGGGATCGCCGGTGCCGATGATCGCGGACCACTACCTCTTCGCGTTGGGTGGTGCCTCGTGGCCCAAGACCGGATCGACAGGTGACTGGCGGCAACACTTCGATGGGATCGGGGTCCACACGGTGCCCTTCCAAGCCAGCAACTGCGGCGTGGAGGTGGCCTTGCCCGAAGCGGTGCGCGTACACGTGGGCAAGCCGCTTAAGAACGTGCGCGTGAGCACCGGCGAACGCAGCCAACGGGGCGAGGTGACCATCACCGAACACGGCCTGGAAGGGAACGCGATCTATCCCATTGTGCCTGCACTGAGGGAAGCCATAGCGAACGGTGAAGAGGCTCTTCTTCTGATGGATCTGAAACCGGACGTGACGGTCCAGGAGTTGGAACGTCGGCTCGCGGGAGCCGCTTGGAAGGAACGCGTACCGGCCTTGAAATTGGATCGTGCGGCGGTGGCTCTGTTGAAGGCGTTCACTCCCGTTCAGCGGTATGTGGAAGGCGGCTCCCTGGTGGAGGACGTGAAGGCGTTGCGAATACCTGTGATCGGGCTCCGACCGCTCGACGAGGCTATCAGCACTGTGGGCGGGATCGCACTTGCCGAAGTGGCACCAGACCTTTCGCTGATCAAGCATCCTCATCTCTCCGTAGCGGGGGAGATGCTCGATCGGGATGCGCCCACTGGAGGCTTCTTATTGCAAGGCGCCTTCAG
>JAGNSU010000116.1 GCA_017987895.1 Flavobacteriales bacterium
CGGCCATCAGCCAGGTCCATCGATCCCCGGGAAGGCTGGCGGCATAGCGGCGCAGTTCCGTCGCATTGCTATCGAGCGCGATCACCACGTAGTTCATCACATCGCCATAGGTCTCCTGCAGCTTTCCCAGGGCGCGCATCTCCACGTCGCAATAGGTACACCAGCTCGCGGTGATCGTCAGGCAGGTGGCACCATGGAACACGCTGTCCAGTTCGACCCGCACGCCCACGGTGTTGTGAACGCGCAACTCCGGCAAGGTGCTGCCGGGCCGCATCGCCGTGAGGCTCCATACCATGTTTGCGGCTATGCGCCGATGTTCGGGATAGGCCGAGGTCGTCGCCACGTCCTCCAGGATCCGGAGCGCTCCGGTACGGTCGAAGATCTTACCGGGATGGTTCAGGTAGAGCTGGTCGATCATCACCAGTTCGCAAAGGCGATCGTCATCGCCTAGGGCATCGTGCGTCTTCAGCAGGATCTTCAGGCTGTCGGTGCGCGCGTCCTTCACATAACGCAGCAGACGTGCCTCGTCGGTCCGGAACGGATGCACGAGCAGGTGATCGGTGAAGTGGCTGCGGAAGAAGCGGACGTATTCCGGTATGTCGTAGTCAGGAGTGCGACCCTTCAAACAACGCCCATAGAGTTCCATCGGATCGCTCTGCGGTCCCTGGTAAAGGCCGCATAGCCCGATATCGACCGAGCGTTGGAACCACGGATCGTCCACCGAGGCATAGAACTTCTTCAATTTGATGCTGAAGGTGTCCACACGGGCTTTGCTCCAAGTTGGAGTGAAGAACAAGGTGCCCGGCCGCGTTACGCTATCACTGGGTTCGGTGCGCTTCACTTCCCCTTCGCGGCGCAGCACTTCCACCGCTTGCATCCCCGCGACCTCATCCGTGGCAAGGTCCTCAGCGATGAACCCATCCAACCGCTGGTAGAGGTCGGTGGTGAGCGCGTTCACATCCAGGGGATCGAGGTCGATGAACTCCAGTTCCATGCCCGCAAGGCCATGCACTGTGCGCGGCGCTTGCGCGTTGATCAAGGGGCGCAGATGATAGTTGCGATCGCCGCGCAGAAAAAGCTCGGCGCTACGATCACCCAGGGTGAGCAACGCTTTCACGGTGCCTTCGATCTCCACCACCATCTCCGCCCGGCTTTGTGCATCGATCACCGTGCTCGCGAGCCGGACGGTGCGCAACGTGAAGAGATCGTCGAAGCGGTGCAGCAGGACCTGTTCTCCCACATGCCCGGGAGCGTCGATCACCACGCGGCAGGGGGCCGCGTTCACGCTCGCCAGGAGCAGAGCGTATAGGACGAATAGGAAGGACCGCATCAGAGTTTCATACCTGGAGGAAGGAACGCGGCCACATCGGTTTTGTTGGCGATCAGTTCGCGTACAATGGTGCTGCTGATGTGGGCGTGCTCCGGCAATGCGGGCAGGAAGATCGTCTCCACATCCCCGAGCGCCCGGTTCATCAACGCGATGCTGCGTTCGTTGCCATGGTCGGTGCTGTTGCGCAGGCCGCGCAGGATGAAGGTGGCGCCGAGCCGCTTGCACAGCTCCGCGGTGAGGCCTTCGAAACGGATCACTTCCACACCAGGCAAAGTAGCGAACGACTCCCGCAGCCACAGCTCGCGTTGGTCGTGCGAGAACATGCCTTGCTTGGAGGTGTTCGCGCCCAGGGCGACATACACCTTGCTGAACAGCGGCAGTGCGCGTTGCAGGATGGACCAATGACCGATCGTCACGGGATCGAACGAACCTGGGAACACGGCGATGGGCTTGCTCATTCCGTTCCCGCCTGATCCGGCGACGGTGTTGGTGGTGTGAAGAAACTGAAGTGTACCGCGCCGTAGGTCCGCTGCTTCGTGAACCAAGGATGTGCGCTCATGTCGGTGTCCTTCGGATGTTCCACGATCAAGAGGCCGTCCGTTCCAAGCAGTCCGGCCTCCTGCACCAAGGTAGGCAGCTTGGCTGTACCCTCCATGTAGAAGGGCGGATCGGCGAACACGATGTCGTAGGTGCCACGATGCGAGCGCAGGAAGGCGAACACGTCACTCTTCACCAAATGCCATGTGGTCTCTTCGAGGGTCTCGCAGGTACGCTTCAGGTGCGCGAAGAGCTTCGCGTCCTGTTCCACGGCGGTGACATGTTCCGCTCCGCGCGAAAGGAATTCGAGCGAGATGCTCCCGGTGCCCGCGAACAGATCGAGCACGCGGATCCCTTCCAACGCGGCGGAATGGTGCAGGATGTTGAACAGTCCCTCCTTCGCATAGTCGGTGGTGGGCCGCGCCTCGATGCCCTTGGGTGGCACGATGCGCCGGTTGCGGTACTTGCCTCCTACGATGCGCATGCGGCTTGCTCCAACAGGGCGAACCAGTGTTCCGGCGTTTCCACATCGAGGTCGCCCAGCACTTTGTTACCGCGTGCGATCACCGGGGCGGCCAGCGGCAGATAGCGGCGCAACAGATCGAGGTCCGCCGCGGTCCATCCGGGACCCGCCCATAAGGCCTGCACAGCGTTCGGAGCGAGCCCGAGTTGATCCAGTGCGAAGAGGATGTAGTACAGCGCATCCGTGCCAGTGGCCGCATGGAAGGCATTGCTGAGCCGCAGTCCGCTGGCATCCGCGAGCGCGACATCGAAACGTTTCTCCACACGATGCGCGACCAGGGTAGTGCGCCGTTTTCCCTGCTCCAGCGCCGAGCGCACCAGCAGATTGCGCAACGCCACCGAACGCGCCGCCGGGAAACGCTCCAATACACCGTGTTCCATCGCCTCGTCGTGCAGGTACACGCAGCGAGCGCCCAAGGTCGCGATGGGCTCATCGCGCAGCAGGCCAGTGGGCAGATGGCCATGCACCAAAGCGAGGTGTGCGGCTTCGGTACCGGGTGCGAGCGCGCTCTCGGGCACCAAGGTGCTCAGTTCGGGCACTGCGGTGAAAGACACGGACGCAGGCCGCTCGGGCAGAAGATCGGCGGCGGGCAGCTCATCGCCTTCACCATGCACCAGCATCAGGCAATGGCCGGTCACGGGTTCGTTCGCGCACCAGCCCAGGCCGTTCGGGCGGATCAGGATCCCCAGGTGAAGGCCCAGCAGATCCTGGTCATAGCTGGCGGAGCGGACGATGACGGGCGTGGGGTCCTTGACCATGCTGCTTTTCCGGGCGCTGGCGCGCGCCGTGATCAACGGCGCCAAAGGTGGATAATTTCACCCGCTCCCCGCCGACGGGAATTCCGTCGAGCGCACCTCGCCGATCTTGCCTTCCACCGCCACTATCTCCCTTGCCGACAAGCTCGTGCAGGCCCTAGGCCATCCGCCCACGGCGGGGCAGCACAAGGCGATCGCCGCGCTGGACCGGTTGGTGGCGAGCGAGAAACCCATGGCCACGCTGGTGCTGAAAGGCTACGCGGGCACCGGCAAAACGACGCTCGTGGGTGCGCTGGTCAAAGTGATGCGTGCCCTGGGACGTCCGGTGGTGTTGTTGGCGCCTACCGGCCGTGCGGCGAAAGTGCTCAGCGCCTATGCCCAAGCACCCGCGAGCACAATTCATCGACGCATTTACCGCATGGAGGGCGGCGAGGGTGGCTACGCGGGTCTATCGCTCGCTGCGAACCGCGACGCCAATGCGCTTTTCGTGGTGGACGAATCGAGCATGATCGGTACCACCGGTGGTGCGACCCGCAGCGAAGGCGCCTTCAGCGATCGTGACCTGCTTAGCGATCTCTTCGAGCACGTCTTCGCCGCGCCAGGAACGAAACTTCTGCTCATCGGCGATCCCGCGCAGCTTCCACCGGTGGGCAGCGACCGCAGCCCCGCGCTCGATACCAAATACCTGCATGAGCGCTACAGCCTTGCCGCCGGTGCCATCGAACTCACCGATGTGGTGCGCCAGGAGAGTTCCTCCGGTATTCTCGTGAACGCCACCGATCTACGCGCCGTGCTCGCTGAGAAAGATCCCATGCCGCACTTCACCCTCGGTTTCAAGGATGTGGTACGCATTGAGGGGAACGATCTGCAGGATGAGCTTGAGGCCTGCTATGCGCGCTATGGCGGTGAGGATGTATGCGTGATCACGCGCAGCAACAAGCGGGCGTACCAATACGGGCAACAGGTGCGGGCGCGCATCCTTGGATTCGAGGAAGAGCTTTCGCCCGGCGACCGCCTGATGGTGGTGAAGAACGACTACTACTGGGCGGGCCGCAACGGCAAGGCGGAGTTGATCGCCAACGGCGAACCGATGGAAGTGCTGCGCCGCAAAGACGTCGAAGAGCGCCACGGCATGCGCTTCTGCTGGATCGAAGCGGCGTGGTGGAGCGGCGAGGAGCGCCGAATCGGCGATGTGCTCGTGATGCTCGATGTGCTCGCGCTCGATGCTCCCGCGCTGCCCTACACCCGCAAGCGCCTATTGAACGATGCCATCCTGGCCACACTACCCGGCCGCACCGCAGGCATCAAGTACCGCGCGCTGAAGCAGGATCCCTACGCCAACGCCTTGCAGGTGAAGTATGCCTATGCCGTCACCGCCCACAAGGCACAGGGCGGCCAGTGGCCCGCCGTGTTCGTGGACCAGGGCTACGTGACCGAGGAGATGATCGACACCGAATACGTGCGCTGGCTATACACAGCGATCACGCGCGCCAGCGAGAAGCTCTACCTGCTGAATTTTCACCCGAGGTTCTTTGGGGAGGAATGAAGCGACCGCTCTCCATCACCATCATAGCCTGGCTCTCCATCCTCGCCGGAGCCGTGTGCTTCCTTTTCTTGTTGTTCGTCGCGCTGTACGCGGACTCCGGTAGTTCCCAGGATCCGTTCGATCGATTTCGTGGTGCGGGTTTGTTCATCTGCGCAACCCTGTGCGCATTGGCCGGTGGCGTACTTGTGCTGAGGGGCTTGTCACTAGGTCGCTTGCTGATCCTCGCGGCGTTGGTGGCTCTTCTCGCCGAGTCCTTGGAGCAGCAGGCATTGGTGATCGTCACCTACGGTCTGCTACTGGTCGTTTGCGGCTATTTCCTCTTCCGGCCGCAGGCTTCGGACTACTTCCGCGGAAGTGGGAAAGAACGGGGTTCAGCGAACTAGCTTGGAGATTCGAGAGCCGCGCTCAATAGCCGCACCTCCATCGGTCGCTCCGTCGCCACGCTGATCAAATGCTCCGGGCCGCAGGCAAGGCTCTGCACATGGTAGACTTCCGCAGCATACTTCAAGAAGTCTTCCTGCTGAATGATCAGTTCGTTGTGGCCATCGAGCACGCGCAACGCATGCAGGTCCTCCATAATGCCGACGCCGCTGGCTTTGAGCACCGCTTCCTTGCGCGTCCATAGATCCAGGAAGTACCGCTTCGCAGCAAGGTCATTTGCGCCTGCCCCTGCCCCTGCTGCCTGGATCCGTTCTACCTCATCCGGCGTGAAGTAGTGATGCGCCACCGCCTCGTGATCGGCGCGGCGCGTCATGGTCTCGATGTCCACGCCGAGTTCATGGTCCCACGCGACGGCGAGCACCAAGGCATCCTTGGTATCGCTCAGGTTGAAGCGTAGCTCGGTGTCGTTCAGAAAGGGCTTTCCGAAGGGGCCCCGCTGGATCCGCAGGGCTGCCCCGTCTACGTTCAAATAGCGCCCGATCAGCGATCGCAGCAGGCCATGGCCCAGCACGAAGCGCTCGCGGTCCGGTGCGAAACGGAAACGATCGGCGCGGGCGATCTCCTCGTCATCCAGGAGGGCTTCCAGTGCGCCGGCCTGTGGAACGAGTTCTTCCAGAGGGGCGAACCAGAGATGCACCACGTTCCTTTCCTCGAGATGGATACCGATCGGCGGGGCGGAACGCACCACACCGAGCGATGTGCAACGCACCGTGAGTTGTCGGGAAAGTGTTGCGGACATGCCTACAACGCCGCCGCCGAGGAGGATCCCATCGCGCGGTCGATGCTGGCACGAAGTTCGTTCGCCAGGGCACGCACATGCGGTTCTTTGATCACCGAATAGTGATCGCCTTGCACGGGCCGCACTTCCACGCCACCTTGAGCGAGTCTGCCCCAGCCCATGTCCTTGGCGCCGGGTGAGCCATTGGCGCGGATCAACGTGATGCGTCCTGGATACATCGGTGCGCGATAGGCGCGCGTGGCCTTGCCATAGGTATCGATGATGTGGAAGTGGCGCACCTTGGCCGGCAGCAGTTCGCCGCGATTCAAGTAGCGCTTGACCAATTTGCGCATCACCCAGCGCTTGATCGGCATGTAGGTCTTCTCCTCCTCGGTGGCGGAACGGAGGCCATCCTCGGGCGCATAGGTGTCGAAGAGCGCGAGCAACGGCACTTGTTCGCCTGCGGCCACCAGTTGGCAGGCCATTTCGTAGGCGACGATACCGCCGAAGGAGTAACCTCCCAGCAAGTAAGGACCATGCGGTCGCGCACTGCGTAGCTCCTGGATGAAATGCTGCGCGATGCGTTCCACCGACGTGTAAGCGATGGGATGCCCGTCCTCGCCTTGGTGGAAGTAACCGTAGAAGGGTTGGTCTTCGCCGAGATAGCGCGGCACGAAGATGTTCGCCTCATCGCCATGCACGCAGAAGAAGGGCACGCGGGTCCCGTTCGGCTGGATGGCCGAAAGGTTCTTCCACGCCTGTACCGGTTGTTTTTCGCCACCGACCACAAGGGCCAGTTGGGCGATGGTGGGTGCCTGGAACAGCGTTTTGATCGGCAGCCGTTTTCCCGTCTGCTTCTCCACCTGGGCGAACATCTGGATGCCCAGCAGCGAGTGTCCACCGATCTCGAAGAAGTTGTCCGACACACCCACGCGGTCCACTTTCAGGAGCTTGGCCCAGATGCCGGCGAGCAGTGCTTCAAGCGTGTCACGCGGTGCGGCATATTCCATCCGCATGCGGGTCGCCGACTTTGGAGGGGCCGGTAGTTTTTTCTTATCGGGTTTGCCCCCGCTGGTGATGGGCATTGCGCGTAGTGCGATGACGGCGGCCGGGAGCATGTGCTCCGGGACACGCGCGGCGAGATGTGTCTTCACCTTCTCCAACAGGGCCAGAGTGCGCGGGTCTTCTGGAAGCGAATCGTCGGTTGGGACGATGTAGAGGAAGATCTGCTTCTCCCCACCGTTCTCCGCTAACGCGATGGCGACCTTGTCTTTCACCGAGGGCAGGTCGTTGAGCGCTGCTTCCAGCTCTCCGAGTTCCACACGGAAGCCGCGGATCTTGATCTGATCGTCCACGCGGCCGATGAACTCCAGGTTGCCGTCCGCGCGCCAGCGCACTTGGTCACCGGTGCGGTACATACGTGCTGTTGGATCCTGGGCGAAAGGATCGCGCAGGAAGCGCTGGGCCGTGAGTTCCTCCCGCTGCCAGTATCCAAGCGCTACACCTGGACCGCCGAGATACAGTTCGCCTTTTTGGCCGATGCGCACGGGTCGTTGCTTCACATCGAGCACATAGGCCGGGGCATTGGGCAGCGGCTTGCCGATGGGTAAAGCATGATCCAACTCGGTCCGCTGCTTCACGGTGAACACGGTACACATCACCGAGTCTTCGGTGGGGCCGTAGCCGTTCATCAGTACGCCGGGTCCGAGCACATCGAACGCTTTCCGCGCATGCGCGAGCGGGAACACGTCACCGCCGACGAGCAGATGGCGCAGGCCCTTGAGTTCATGTAAATGCTCGTCCACGAGCAATTTGAACAATCCGGTCGAGGTGATCAAGGCGTTCACCCCGTGCTTCTTCACGCTGCCCGCTATCTCCGGCAACGAGGGTTTCTCTTCTGTGCTCAGTACGAGGGTGCCCCCGTGCAGCAGCGCGCACATGATCGAAAGCTGGCTGGCATCGAACGAAATGCTCAGGTGGTGATGGAACACCAGCTCCGGCCCGAAGTCGAAGTAGTTCTGCTCGCGCATCAAACGCACTATCCCTCGATGCGGCACCACCACACCCTTGGGCTGGCCCGTGGATCCCGAGGTATAGATCATGTAGAGCGGATCATCCGCATTGGCGGAGAAAGCTGGACGGCGCGTGGGTACAGGGAGTTTGCCGAGGTCATCGAGCCATACGGTCCGCCCTTGGAAGGCGGTTAGCTGGCGCTGCGAGCGCCGGTCCGTGAGCAGGATGGGCACGCGGGAATCTTCCAGGAGATAGCTCAGCCGTTCCGCTGGATAGGTCGGGTCGATGGGTACGAAAGCACCGCCGGCACGGACGATGGCGAGAAGACCGGTGAGCAGGTCGAAACCGGGCGTGGCACAGAGGCCCACGAACACACCGGGCGCTACACCCAGCGTGATCAGGTGAGCGGCCAGCGTGTCGACACGATCGCGCAAGCGCGTGTAGGTCATGGAAGCGTTGCCCTGCACAAGTGCGTTGCTATCGGCATGGGTGCGTGCCGCTTGATCGAAAAGCGTGGCGACGTTCAATGCGGGGTCCAGCGGCCGCGTTGTTCCGGACCATTCGATCGGGGCGATCGGGGCACGTTCGGCATCCTCCTCGATCAGGTCGATCAATCGTGTTTCCGGAGCCTTGCTCACCCGTTCCACTAGAGCGGTGAGGTCGTTCATCCATCCGCGCACGGTGCGTTCATCGAAGAGGTCGGCGTTGTAGGACCACTCCATCACCATACGGTCCCCGGAACCCGATGCGTTCATCGTGAGCTCGAACTGTTCGTAGGCGCGCGGATCGCTCACGAAACGGTGGCGGATCCCCTTGAAGGCCACGCCATCGTCCATGTTCATGTCGATGTTGAAGATCACCGGCACCAGCGGAACGCGGCCTGGCTCACGCGGCACGTTCAGCTCCTGGAGCAGGGTGCTGAAGGTGAAGCGCTGGTGGTCGAACGCATCGAGCACCGCCTTGCGTCGCTCCTTCAAGTACTCATGGAAGGGGATCTCCTCATCCAACACCGTGCGTAGTGGAAGAAGCGATACGCAGTGGCCGACGAGGTCCTTCATGCCCATGTCGCTTTGCCCAGCGGCGGGGAGGCCGATCACCAGATCGCGCTGACCGGTGATGCGTGCGATGAGCACTTCGTACACCGATAGCAACGTGGTAACGAAGCTGCTGCCGTAACGCGTGGCCACCTGTTTCAAGCCGGTGATCAACGCCGGATCCATGGGGATGTCCAGGCGCGTGGCGGTCCACGTCTTCTCCGCTGGGCGGGGACGGTCCGTCGGCAGATCGACGCGAGGAATGGGTTCTGCGAAGAGCTCCTTCCAATACCGCTTCACCTGTTCGTTCTCACCGGAGCGGTAGAAGGTGTTGATGGCTTCCGCATAGCGGCTATGCGGGATCGCTTCGGGCAGCTCGGGTTCCTTTTCCTCCAGCAGCGCCGAGTAGATCCGGCTGATGTCCGCCATGAGGATCCCCAGGCTCCAGCCGTCGCATACGGCGTGATGGCCGACAAGGCGCAACACGTAGCGGTCGTTCGCGAGTTTGAACAACACCGCGCGGAACAAAGGGCCGTTCATCAGATCGAACGGCGTGGTCATCAGCGTCCGGCCGATCCTCTTCCTTTCCTCTTCTTGATCGGTATTGGAACGCCCGCTGAGGTCGTGCACTTCCAGGTGGATGTCAACGCGCTCGAGAACCAACACGCGCATGCCGGTGCTATCGAACACCGTGCGCAATCCTTCGTGCCGTTGCACGAGGCGATCGATGGTGTTCGCGATCACGGGGATGTCCACCACACCCTCCAGTTCCAAGCTCACCGATTCGTTGTAGGCGCAGGAAGCCTCTGCGCTCATTTGCGAAGCGGCCCACACCTCGCGTTGCGGCTCGGTGGTGGGGGAAGTGAGCACGATGGACGGCCCCGCGAAGGGGTCGTGCACCACCGGCTGATAGGTGATCTCGGTGATGAATCGCTCCACGAACGTGCGTCTCAGGGTTCCACTTCCTCCAGCATCAGGTACTTCCCGGCCCGCTCGGGATCGGGAACGAACCAGGCCGCGTCACCTTTCGGTGTGCGACCCAGCCGGGCACCTTGTACGGGAGGTTCGGCCGCCAGTTGCAAACGCTCGGAAGGCTTGCGGGCATGGCCGTTCAGGGAACTGTTCACCACCTGTATGGGGTAGGTGCGCTCCG
>JAGNSU010000117.1 GCA_017987895.1 Flavobacteriales bacterium
ATCACGCTCAACTTCGTGCGGGTAGGTGACATCAGCCAGGCCGACACGGTCTACATGACCTACGGAGGCACCTCTACGCCCGGGGTGGACTACTCGCCCGAGTTACCGGACACCTTGGCCTTCCTGCCCGGTGAAGGCAGCATCCCTGTCTTCATTACCGTACCCGTGGATGGCGATGGCGATGAGACGATCGAGATCACCATCCTGGTGGAGAGCGGATGCAACGGCCAGCCGCTTGAGGTGACATACACCTTCTACATCCACAGCGCACCTCCGTTGGTGGTCAGCACGGTTGGTGCGTCCGCTGCGTGTGGAGAGGAGGTGGATCTCACGGTACAGGTGAGCGGTGGTTTCGGGCTCTATGACTATCTCTGGAGCACAGGCGGTACCGACTCTACGATCACTATCAACGTGTTGAACAGCGGTCCTGTCACCGTTACCGTCACCGATACCTGCGGTTTCGCACCGGACAGCGCCACGGCCATGATCGACCTGCTGCCCGCACCTCCTATGACTTTGTCCATTCTTGGGGACGACGAGATGGTGGAGGGCTGCGATTCGTTGGTGCTGAACGTGGGAAGACCCAATGGCTCGACCGGGGATCTGCTCGTGCAACTGGCCTTGAGCGGTGCGACCACCAATGGAACGGACCATGATGCGATCCCGGCGCAGGTCACCATACCCAATGGCGATCCCGCATTGGGACTGCCGGTGCATGCCTTTGGTGATCAGACCTCTGAACCGGACGAAACCGCTACCGTTACGGCTTCCTATACGAACGTCTGCGCTCAGACCGTGACCGCGTCGGTGGACTTCACCATCCTGGATGCCGATCCGATCGTCTTGATCGCGGACAACGTCTTCACCGAATGCTCGGAGGATAGTATTCCGCTGCTGGTACAAGGCAGTGGAGGCAATGGCGGACTTTCCTTCCAGTGGAGCGATGGCACCCCGGGCAACTTATTGTTCGTGGCAGGGGATACCGATGGCGTGTATGTCTGCACCGCTACGGACGACTGCGGTGTGAGCGTTTCGATCACCGTGGAGGTGGACGTGGATTGTGAGATCCTGATCCCCAACGTGTTCAGTCCGAACAACGATGGCGCGAACGATCGTTTCGAGATCGAAGGCATTCGCAGCAAGACCAACACGGTCCGCATCTTCAATCGCTGGGGCCAAATGGTCTTCGAGACCAGCAATTACAACAACCAGTGGGATGGCGATGATCTTCCGGACGGGACGTATTTCTATGAGGTCCTGGTGGAAGGAGTGACCGATGCGTACACCGGTCACCTTACGATCCTGAACAACTGATCACGCTGGTGTGATGAGCGCCGTGCCGGTCATTTCCGGTGGTGGCGGGAGGCCCATGAGGCGGAGCACCGTGGGCGCGACATCGGCGAGGACCCCATCGCGCACATGCCAGGTTCGATCGTCCACGATCACTAGGGGTACGGGGTTCATGCTGTGCGCGGTGTTCGGTGACCCGTCCGGGTTCAGCGCCTTGTCCGCGTTCCCGTGATCGGCGATGATCACGAAGGAATACCCCGCCCCGCGGCCTGCCTCCACCACTTGTTGAGCACAGCGGTCCGTTACTTCCACAGCTTTGATCACGGCTTCATAAACGCCGGTATGACCCACCATATCGGGGTTCGCGAAATTGAGGCACACGAATTCCGGACCGCTGGGCACTAGCGCCCGGGCTACGCGCTCCGCCAGTTCGGGCGCGCTCATTTCAGGCTGAAGATCGTACGTGGCCACTTTGGGACTGGCGACCAGGATCCGCTCTTCGCCTTTGAACGGAGCTTCCCTGCCACCGCTGAAGAAGAACGTCACGTGCGGATATTTCTCCGTCTCCGCGGCCCTAAGCTGCCTCAGTCCGGCGGCGCACACCACTTCACCCAGCGTGTTCGGCAGGTCGTCCTTGGTGAGCACCACATGTACGTTCCGGTAGGTGGGGTCGTATTCGGTGAGCGTTACATAGTGGAGCGCGAGCGGTTCCATGCCGAACTCCGGAAAGGCTTGCTGTGTGAGCGCTTGCGTGATCTCACGGCAACGATCCGTCCGGAAATTGTAGCAGATCACCACGTCGCCTTCTCGTATGGTGGCCTTCGGTGTACCGCGCTCGTCCACCACGACATGGGGTAGGATGAACTCATCCGTGGTCCCTGCATCGTAACTACGCTGATAGGCTTCCTCGGGATCCATGATCGCGGTTCCCGTGCCATGCACGAGGAGGTCGTGTGCTTGCGCGATCCGGGCCCATCGCTTGTCGCGGTCCATCGCGTAGTAGCGGCCTACCACCGAAGCGATCGAAACGGGGAGCCCGGCCACACCGGCCATGAATTCGCGCAGGTAGCCGAGGCCGCTGCGCGGATCCGCGTCCCGCCCATCCGTAAAAGCATGCACGAACACCTCGCGCACGCCAGCGCGAACGGCCATCGCGCAGAGCGCCTGGAGATGCGCCTGTGAGGAGTGTACACCGCCCTTGCTCAGCAGGCCGATGAAGTGCAGCCGCTTGTCGGAGGTCTTCGCTGCGGCGAACGCTTCTTGAAGCACCGGTTCCTTCTCCAACGACCCGTCAGCCACCGCACGATCCACGCGCAGCAGGTCCTGGTACACCACGCGCCCCGCGCCGATATTAAGGTGCCCCACTTCGCTGTTGCCCATCTGCCCCTCGGGCAGGCCCACATGGGTCCCATCGGTGCGGAGCCGTGCGTGCGGATGGGAACGCATCAAGCTGTCCATGAACGGAGTGGCCGCTTGGGATACGGCATCGGGTCGATCACCGGCTCCAAGCCCCCAACCATCCAGGATGATGAGGGCGACCTTGCGGATCTGGGACATCAGGGAAGAGGGAGAACGGCGGTGAAGATAGACCCCCCCGGCACGTTGGGCCGGTAGCTCATGTCCCCTCCCATGCGGTGTGCGAGCCGCCGTGCTATGTACAGCCCCAACCCGGTTCCCTTGGTGTTGCGCGTTTCCTCCTGTCCGCCCCGGTGGAACATGCGGAAGATGTGCGCTCGATCCACCTCCCGCACGCCATCGCCCCGGTCGGCCACGCTCAATTCGGCACGGGCCCCATGCGCCGCGAGGTCCACGCGTACTTCGGTTCCTTTCGGGGAGTATTTGCCAGCGTTCTCCAACAGGTTCTCCAGGATGGAGCGGAACGCCAGCGGTTCTACATAGAGATCCAGGGTGGGGGGTAGGGTGAGCTCCACATGATGATGCACGCAGGAACCACGCACCGCATTGTCCACGATCTCGCGCACCAGGGGCACCACATCCATCCTGCGCAGATCGAGCGGCACCGCGCTCTCCTCCATGCGTGCGGCCATGAGCACTCGGTCAGTGAGAGCGCTCAAGCGATCGAGGTCTTTGACACCAAGATCGATGAGTGTTTTGCGTTGGTCCGCTCCCAGGTCCGGCCGAAGCAGGGTTTGCAGTTGCAACTTCGCACCCGCCAGCGGCGTGCGCAGTTCGTGCGTAATGGCGAGCAGGAAATTGCGCTGTGCGCGCGCCAGTTCAAGGTCGCGGCGCACGGCGCGGTAGGTGAGCATCAGTGCTGTTAACAACAGCGCGAGGAACACCGATCCTTCACCCACCACCATCCAAAACGTCCGCGACACGCGGTCCGCAGGTGTGCCGGGGAAGTCCGGCCGGAGGTCGAAGGCCAGGATCATCGCCTGCATCTCCTGGTCCTTTCGGATCAACAAATAGGCCCACCAGAACGATTGTAGGATGATGTACACGGCCAATACCCCGAACAAAAGCAAGGTGCGGCGGTGACCCCGGTTCTCCATTCGGCACCAAGGTAAACGGGCCGCCTGCCAAAGCCTCCCTACATTGCCGGGCGCCGGGACATGGATCATCAAGGGGCGAAAGCGTTCATCCTGTTGAAGCTTCGTGAGGAGCTTCCCGCTAAGCGCACGTACCATTGTCTGGAGCACACCTTGGACGTCTATGCCTCGGTGATCGATATCGCTGAGAAAGAGCAGGTGACCGGCGAGGACCTGGTGCTCCTCAAAACGGCGGCCCTTTTCCATGACGCGGGGTTCACCATGCGGGACCACGATCATGAGGAAGCCGGATGTCTCATCGCACGCAATGAGCTGCCCCGGTTCGGGTTCACGCCAGAGCAAGTGGAACGTGTGACCGCGATGATCATGGCCACGCGTATTCCGCACAGGCCCAATGACCGCTTCGCCATGATCCTCTGCGATGCCGATCTGGACTACCTGGGACGTGCCGATTTTCAGCGTGTGGGCGATACCCTCTTCCAGGAACTGAAGTCCTACGGTGTGCTTTCCACGGAACGGGAATGGGACACGGTCCAGGTCAGGTTCTTGGAGGAGCACCGGTTCTTCACCCGCACGAGCCAGCTCGTGCGGGACCCCTTGAAGCGAAGCCATCTCGAGCAGCTCCGTGAAAGGCTGAATGAACTGGGTGGTGCCGGATCGTGATCAACGGAAAGGGGCCGCACCTTTCGGTCGGCCCCCGGGGTGGTGCCTCCCAGAATCGAACTGGGGACACATGGATTTTCAATCCATTGCTCTACCAGCTGAGCTAAGGCACCCTCTGGTCCCGTTCCCCGAACACCTGCACGCGTTCCGGGATAAGGGCGGCAAAGATAGAAGAGTCCATCGATCATGAAGTCCGACCCGATCGACCTCGTCCTCGATATCGGCAACAGTCGCAGCAAGCTGGCCCTGTTCCAAGGCTCGACCGTATTGCGCACCGGCATCTTGGAGCATCCTGACCCAGTGACCGTTCAAAGGTTCATCGACGGGGCTCCGGTGCGCGCGATCGCGGTCGCGTCCGTGGGAGATACCGGCCCGGAACTGGTGGCGGCCCTGGCACCGTATTCCCGAACGGTCCTTCTCACGGGACAGAGCCCCTCGCCACTGAGGATCTCCTACGACACCCCGGAAACGCTCGGGGTGGATCGTTTGGCGAACTCGGTAGCTGCGGCCAGCATGTTCCCGGGCAGATCCGTGTTGGTGGTCGATATAGGCACTTGTATCACATACGATCTGGTAACCGTCCAGAACGGGTTCGAGGGTGGCCTCATCAGCCCCGGGCCCTACATGCGCGCCCAAGCGATGCATGCCTATAGCGCGCGCCTACCCTTGATCGACCCAGTGACCGACGGGCCGCTGATCGGTCGTTCCACGAGGGCTTCCTTGAGCGCGGGCGTGTTCCATGGCATCCGCTACGAGATCGAGGGCGTGGTGCACGACCTGAGACAACAAGCGAGCGACCTGGCCGTTGTGCTGACCGGCGGTGGCGCCCTGCCCAGCATAGCGGCCCTCAAAATCGGCATCTTTGCCGACCCGTTGCTGACCCTGCGCGGATCACATGTCCTCCTGCTGCACCAACTTAACGAAGCTCGCGGTGCGAGCCCTGCTCCCAGTGCTGGCCTGGCTCCCGGTCCACGCCCAGGAAAGTGACGACTCCCCTTACTCCGCATATGGGTTCGGCGATCTTCTTAACGCCAACCAAGTGGTGCAGGCCACCATGGGCGGTACTGGTGTGGCTACGGCCGATGCGTTCAGCGTTTCCAGTATCCAACCGGCGAGCTACGCCGGACTGAGCAAAACCACCTTTGAGTTCGGCGGGGTGGGCCGTTGGGTCGAGCTCAGTTCGTCGAGCCAGGAGCAGACCCGCCAGGCTGCACGGATCCTGGGTTTCAGCATCGGCGTCCCCTTCGGAAAGGGGAAGTATGGATTGGCGCTGGGGCTCACCCCCGTGAGCGACGTGGGGTATCTCATCACGGACCAGAACGCCCTTCCGGACGGGCAAGCGATCAACTACCGGTACGAGGGCAGCGGCGGATTGAACAAGGCTTTCTTTGGGGTCGGCGGGGTGCTCTGGCAGCGTCGCGATTCGCTTGGCAACGGCCATCGCCTCACGGGAGGGGCGAACTTCAACTACCTCTTCGGCGGCATTGAACGGACCCGTAAGGCGGAGTATCCCGGCGGCCAGAATTTTCTGAATACGCAGGCCTTTTCCTCCTTGATCTTGCGCGGACCACTAGGCACCTTGGGGATACAGTATTTCGGCGATGTGCGGGAGCGAAGCGATCCGGACGACGAACCGCTCCGGTACGTGGTGGGAGCTTTCTTGGAACCCGCGATGCGGATCTCCGCCCGACTGGATGAACTGACCTCGACCTACACGCTGGGCAGTTCGGGGGTACAGTTCCCGCGTGATACGGTATCCATCAGCGAAGGGGTCCGTGGGAACGTGACCATCCCCATGGCCTGGGGGATCGGGGTTGGTCTCACGAGCCCTGTTTGGAACGTATCGGTGGAAGTGAAACGAAGGGACTGGACCCGCTTGGTGGTCGATGTGGAGGGTTATGGCCTTCCTTCTGAAGTGCGCGCCGGCACTACCTACGCGCTGGGCGCGAACTGGACCCCCCTGGGCACGCGCAATGGCTCTTTCCTCGGCCGCACCATCTACCGTATCGGCGCTCGCCATACCCGGGACTATCTCGTAGTGAAGGACCAGCAACTCGCCGAAACCGGCGTTAGCGCGGGGTTCTCCTTTCCTCTGTTGAACTCCATGACACGGTCCCGCTTCAATATCGGCGCCGAACTGGGCCAGCGCGGCACTACTGCGAACGGAGCCTTGCAAGAGCGCTTTGTGGATGTGTTCGTCGGGATCACCATCACCCCGGAGCTAAGGGAGAACTGGTTCCGCAAGCGCCGGATCGACTGATCTCCACTGGCGATGGACGCTGGGTACGCACTTTCCCGCGCCGCCGGTGCTCTTGTGCTCTGCGCCTTGTCACATGGCTGCAAGAACGATCTTGATCATGTGGCCGCTGTGGAGGTACCCGCGGAAGCACCGGACCGGATCACTTCCAATGCGGAGTATTTCTACAGCGACAGCGGCCATTTGAGCAACCGTCTTCGCAGTGGCCGGATCGCCGAGTACGCCGCCAAGGGATCGCGGCGCACGGAATTGAGCGAAGGGATCGAGTTGACCTTCTATGACCGCACCGGTACGGAGGGCAGCGTGCTCACCGCTCGGAACGGCACCATCCTGCCCGATGAGAAGCGCATGGTCGTTCGCGACCAAGTGGTCTTCGTGAACGCCAAGGGGGAACGATTGGAAACGGAGCAGTTGATCTGGAGCCAGGACAGTGCCAGGGTGCATACCGACCGCCCGGTCCGCATCGCCCGTGGGAGGGATATCATCCATGGTGTGGGATTGGAGGCCAATGAGGATTTCAGCCGGTATACTATCCGGAAGATCACGGGCGAACTCTATGTAGACCCCGGAGATACCTTAGCGGGCGATGCGCAAGGTCCATAGGTTCATGGAGCATTTCTGGCTCGCGGTAGCCATTGGCACCGCGCTGGCGGCATGCTGGTCCATCGTTGTGTACGGATGGAAGGAGGGCTCCCAATGGCTTTGGTTCCCGGTGATCGCCATGGGAATGTGGACCATGCGGCGCTTGGTACGGGGCAAGCTCGAGGCGATGGATGATCGCGCCCGCAAGGGTTGAACCGTTGCCGATGGTACGTCCGGCCCGCCCATGACCTCCACCGAGATCGTCCTGCTGATCGCTTCGCTTGTCGTGGCCGCACTCTGCTCCGGTCTGGAGCTCGCTTTCGTGAGCAGCAACAAATTGTACATCCAATTGCAGCGCAAGCAAGGAGCCTGGTGGGCCTTGCTCGTCGCTGGCCTGCTCGAGCGACCCGGCCGGGTGCTGGGTACCTTGTTGGTCGGCAACAGCATCGCCTTGGTGGTCTTTGGGTTGTTGATGGCCCAGGCCCTGGCTCCCTGGTTGCACAGGATCCACCCCAACGAGGTCTTCGTGTTGGTGGGCCAGGTGTTCATCTGCACCATGATAGTCCTGGTGGTCGCCGAGTTCCTTCCCAAGGTGCTCTTCCGCATCGACCCGAACAGCGGTCTTGCGCTCTTCGCGGTGCCTCTAAGGGTGCTCTACGCGCTTTTCTGGCCACCCATGATCGTGCTGAACGGCATTAGTGAAGGCCTGCTGCGTCTGCTCGGGGTAAAAGGCCCCACCAGACGGGCCGCGTTCGGCCGCATCGACCTGGATGAGTTCCTGCGCGAGATGAGCGAGAGCAGCGACCGCCCGGACGCCCTTGATGCCGAGGTGGAGTACTTCCGCAACACCCTGGCCCTGAGCGCCACGAAGGTGCGTGAGCGAATGGTACCCCGCGCCGAGATCGAGGCCATGAACGTAGAGGAGACGGTGGGGGTGCTCCACCAACGCTTCGCCGAAAGTGGCTTGAGTAAAATGCTGGTCTACAAGGACAGCATCGACAATATCATCGGCTACGTGCATAGCTACGAGATGTTCCGCCGCCCCCGCACCATCCGGGCCCTTTTGCGGCCCGTGGATTTCATTCCCGGCACCATGCCTGTGGACCAGGCGCTCCAGATGTTCATCAAGCAGCGCACCCACGTGGCCGTGGTGGTGGATGAGTTCGGCGGCACCGCCGGATTGCTCACCATCGAGGATGTGGTGGAGACCATCGTGGGCGAGATCGAGGATGAGCACGATAGCGGGGACGTGGTGGAGGAGCGCGTGGGCGAGCACGAGTTCGTGTTCAGCGGCCGGGTGGAGGTGGAGCACATCATCCAGACCTACCGCCTGGACCTGCCTGTCGCCGAGGAGTATGACACCCTGGCCGGCCTGTTGCTGCACCGGACGGGCGCCCTTCCGGAGCAGGGCGCGGTGATCGATCTCGGTCCCTTCCGCCTCACCGTCACCCAGGTCCTCCATAGCCGGATCGACTTGGTCCGGCTACAGGTCATGGACCCCGAAAAGGGCTATTCCGCCTAAGGGTCAGGCTCCTATATTTGCAGCCCTTTCAAAAGAACGACCTATGGCAGTCATCGGCAAGATCCGTGAGCGCAGTGGCCTACTCCTCGTCCTGGTGGGTGGTGCCATGGTGGCCTTCATCCTCACGGACCTTTTCAGCAATCGTATCGGCGGTGGTGGCGACCAGAGCGTGGGAAGCATCGCCGGTGAAGAGATCGGCCTGGTGCCCTTCGAAAGCCGCGTAAGCGACGAGCTCGATAGCTACCGCAACGATTTCGGCCAGACCGTGGACGGCCAGATGACCGAACAGGTGCGCAACAGCGTGTGGCAGGAGATCGTGCGCGAGCATACCCTCCTGAAAGGTGCCCAGGAAGCCGGCTTCGGCATCACCCTGAGCAAGGAGGAGTATGATGATATCCGCTTCGGGAACAACATCCTCACCGACTTCTCCAGCAACCCCAATTTCAAGGGACCGGACGGGCAACCCAACAAAGAGGCGCTACGCAACTATTTCGAGAACGTGCAGACCAACGCCCCGGTCTACCACGAGATCCAGAAGCGTCGCATCATCGCCAACCGCATTATAAGCAAGTACAACACCCTGGTGAAGAAGAGCGTGTTCGTGAACAGCGCCCAGGTGAAGGACGATCACACCCAGCGCAACGCGAAGGCTACGTTCAACTTCGTGGCCAAGCGCTTCGACAGCGAGCCGGACAGCCTCTACAGTGCCGGTGATCAGGACCTCCAGCGCTTCTACGACGCCCACAAGGACGACAAGCGGTACGAGCAGAAGCCTTCGCGCGGGTTCGACTATGTGGTGTTCCCGGTCACGGCCACGGCGGCGGACATCGAGCAGATCCGAACCGACCTCGCCAATGTGAAGGCCGACTTCGAGACCACCACGAACGATTCCCTCTTCGCCGTGTCCAATAGCGAGGACCGCACCTACAACGTTGCGCCCTATGCGCCCGGTACCGCCGATGTGGCGAACGACACGCTGATCCAGGCCGCTGCCGTGGGTTCGGTGGTGGGCCCCTTCCGCGAAGGCGAGAACTGGAAACTGGTGAAGGTGAAGGAGCTGGCGAA
>JAGNSU010000118.1 GCA_017987895.1 Flavobacteriales bacterium
GCCTGCTGGATCATGCAGCGGCGCGGGCTCATGGATGCATTGAGCAAGAGCGGGACACACGGTCTGACGCGGGAGGAGCTTGCCCAGGTCTGCGGGCTCTCCGCGTATGCGGTAATGGTGCTCACAGACATGGCCCTCACCGCCAATGTGCTTTGGATCAACGAGGGCCGTCTCGGCCTGACCAAGGTTGGCGTGATGCTCGCCACCGATGAAATGACGCGGGTGAACATGGACTTCACCGGCGATGTATGCTATGAGGGCATGCACTTTCTGGACGAAGCCCTTACCACCGGCAAACCCGCCGGGTTGAAGGTGCTCGGGGACTGGCCCACGGTGTACCAAGGATTGGCACATCTTCCGCAACAGGTCCGAAAGAGCTGGTTCGACTTCGACCACTATTACAGCGACCACTCCTTCCCACCCGCGTTGGAGATCGTTTTCAAGGATGGTCCACGGACCATCATGGACGTTGGCGGGAATACGGGCAAGTGGGCGCTCTCCTGCTTGCGGCACGATCCGCAGGTGCGCATGCTCGTCGTGGATCTGCCCGGCCAATTGCGTGAAGTGGAGAAGAACATCACGGCGGCAGGCTTCCAGGACCGCCTTTCCACGGTCCCGGCGGATATGCTCGATCCCAACAGCACCCTGCCCGAAGGCGCTGACGCGATCTGGATGAGCCAGTTCCTGGATTGCTTCGGCGAAGCGGAGATCGTGGCGATCCTGCGCAAGGCGCGCGCCGTGCTGCGGCCTGGTATGCCCTTGTACATCATGGAGACCTTCATCGACCGGCAGCGCTTCGAAGCAGCCTCGTTCTGCCTGGCCGCCACCTCGCTTTATTTCACCGCCACGGCCAATGGCAACAGCCGCATGTACCGTGCGGAACACTTCGAGCCCCTGGTGAAGGAAGCTGGCCTGCGCATTGTGAAGGAGTACGACAACGTGGGCCAGGGCCATAGTATTTGGCGCTGCGAACTCTAGCCGGGTCGTAGGCTCCTCAGCCCTTCACGGTCACCTCGCCGCCGCCGGTCGCGCGCTGGATCTTCTTCACCAGGTAGCGCTTGCCCACCAACTCCGCGCAGGTAACGACACTGCTCACGGTGACCCCGAGGATCCCGTGCAAATTGATGTTCTGCCCGGTGAGCAAGAGGTTGGGGACCTTGGTGCGGGGCGAAAGGAAGGTGCGGATCGGGTCCATGGCCTCCTTTTGGATCCCGTACGTGGTGCCGTCCGGGCATCCTATATAGTCGCGGAAAGTAAGGGGGGTCGTGGTCCAGGTGCCCCGTATCGCTTTCAGTAATTGTGGGAAGCGGCGGCCAGCCGCCCGGAGCACCTGCTCCGACTTGCGTTGCTTGAACGCCTCATAGTCCGCATTGCGCGCGCCGGGTTCGGCCACCGTGTTGTGTGAACCGCCCCATTGCGCCACCTCCGAATACGGCATGAAGGTCATGATGGAAGCGGAATCGACATGCTGACCGCCCTGGCCGGTGAGCGGCGTGAACAACAAGAAATGTCCTTCTCCTCCTCCGCCCTCCTCGTTCATCGGCGCCCATACATCATGGTCGCGGAAGTGGTAGTGATTGTGGTCCAGGTAAGGGAAGAGGCCAGGTTCCAGCGCAACTTGCACGGTGAAGGATCCGATGGTATTGCCCATGGCCTCGACCCGTTTGCGGTAGGCGGGCCGCACGCGATGGGCGTCCAACATGGCGAGCAAGGGCACGGGATGGATGTCCGCCACCACCTGGCGGCAGGCGAACCGATCACCATCCGATGTGCGAACGGCACGTACGCCCTTGGCATCGGTCTCCAGGCCGATCACACGCTTGCGGTTAAGGATGGTCGCACCCTGGGCACGCGCTTGATGCGCCAAGTGCTTGGCGATCTGCGACCCCCCGTCCACGCAACGCCATGCGCTTTCGATATAGGTATTGAGCACCAGCGCATGCATATAGAACGGGGTGCGGTCCCCACGTCCGCCATGCAGCACATTGCTCGCACCCAGCACCGCACGCAACTTCACATCCTTGGTCAAGGAGGCGATATGGTCCCGGGCGTTCACTTGGAGGGCCGGGTCCTCCCACTCGCTGTGTTCCGCGTAGCGCAGGTAGTAGAGCGGGAAGCGTTCGCAGCTGCTCCGGATGTCCGCGACATACCGTTGCAGTGACTGCTCCTCCTTCGGGAAATGCCGGAGCAACTGCCGCACGAAATTCTCGTAGCCCTGGGCGATCGGATAGTCAGTGGGGTCGCCATCGAAGCTGATCCGGTCGAAGCCATCGGGATCCATCCGATGCAGCTTCAACTTGTCCATGATGCCGAAGTAGCTGAAGTAGCGATGGAGGTTCTGGCCCGGTGCCAACCCGCCGAGGTAGTGCACACCGGTATCGAAGAGCCGCTTGTTCCGGCTGAACACTTGAAGGCTTCCGCCCAACTGGGAATTCTGCTCCAACACTACGACCTTCTTGCCTTCGCTCGCCAGGATGAAAGCGCATTGCAGGCCGCCGAGCCCGGCACCGATCACCACCACGTCGAAGTCGCGGTCCGCGCTCATGATGCATGTTTTCGCAGCACGACCAACGCGTTGGACGTGACGGTTCCTTCATCCACCCAGTCCACGGCTAGGCCGGACGTCTGAGCGACCTCATGGATGAACGATCGGCCCATGAAGTGCAATGCTCCCTTCGTTTTGTTGAAGCCCAGGCCAGTGGAGAACCGCTCGGTCCAGCGTGTGCGTTGGTGGCGGCCGGTGTCATCGGTGAAGCCGTCCCGCACGATGATCATGCCACCCGGTGCGAGCCGCGCCGCGCAAAGGCCGAGCAAGCGGCGTTGCGCATCGGCAGGCACATAGTGCAGTACATCCTTCAAGACATAAGCTTCCGCTGCGGGTGGTGCATAGGTGGTGAGATCGGCTTGCGCGAATGTGAGTTGAGGACCACGTCCGAAGCAATGTGTCGCCACCGCGATCTTCCCCGCGTCGTGGTCCACTCCGAGGATCGTTCGGCCGGGTCCGCTCCAATGGAGCAGGAACGCGAGCGGGCCATAGCCGCAGCCGAGGTCCACGATGCGTCCTTCGCGGGGCAGGAGCGCATGGATGCGATCATCCAGCCGCGCGTCGATGCGCGACTTGATCCGGATGTACCACTCCAGCACCGGCCCTTTGTAAGTGAAGTTGCGGATCAGCTGCTCGCGGAAGTAGCTCGGTGCTTCCCGGGCGTCGCGCAATTCAGTGTACCGCTCCTTGAACCACGCGGAGATCGCCTTGGTGCGTTCCTTCAACTCACCTGTGAACCGCGGATCACCAGGCGCGATGGAAGTCAGCGTACGCATGGTGATGGTGCCGTCCTTGAGCATCGCATCGCTCTTGGGCATGGAGTAGCCGACGCCATGCAGCAGCACCGGAACAATGGGCGCTTGTAAAGCAGCGGCCATATGGAAGGCCCCTTTGTGGAAACGGCCGATCCGTCCATCGGGGCTCCGTGTCCCTTCGGGGAAGATCACCACGCTCCAGCCGCGCGACATCAGTTCCCGAACATGGGTCGTGTTCGTCTCCACATCGTCCTCGCTCCGGATGAAACCCGTGAACCGCACGAAGGCACCGAAGAACGGCGAGTTCCACACCCAGCGGTTGGTCATCATCACCGTGCGCGGAAAGACCATCAGCATCACCAGGATGTCCACGAACGAACTGTGGTTGGCGATCACCAAGGACGGCGTTCGCTCCACCTCCGCACGGAAATCCACGATATCCTTGCGCACATTGGCCATCACGTACACCAATGAGCGCGTGAAGATCATCAGCGAGCGGCCGAACACACCGCGCTTCGTCTCCTTGGCCATTGGCAGGATGTAGACGACGGGCAGGAACACCAATTGGACCAGACAACCAATGACGAAGTAGACGAAGGCGAAGAGCGAGATGAGCAACGAGCGCAACGTGAAGGGGAACTTGCCTTTCGCTGCGCGTCCCGTGATCATCCAGCGGTATAGCAAGGGCTGCACCGTAAGGGAGATGAAGAGGATGGAGAGCATGCCGGTCACGCTCAGGAACGCGATGGACCGCAGCGCGGGGTGCTCCGCGAGTATCAGCACGCCGGTGCCGATGATGGTGGTGATCGCCGAGAGGATCACTGAAGCCCGGATGGTGGGCCCATCATCGCTGCCGCTGCGGTAGCGCGCCAGGATGCCGCTGCTGGTGAAGATGCAGTAGTCATCGCCCAGGCCGAAGACGAAGGTGCAGACCACGATGTTCACCATGTTGAACGGAATACCGAGCAGCCCGCAGAGGCCAAGGATCCATATCCAACTGAGCAGCATGGGCAGGAAAGTGATCAGCGCGAGTTCGATCCGCCCGTAGCTGATGAGCAAGGTGAAGAAGACGAGAAGAGAGGTAAGCAGCAAGGTGCGCTGGAGATCATCCCCAATGAGGCGTTGTAGTTGATCACCGAGCGCGCCTCGATGCAGCACCTCCACGCCCGCTTGTGCACCTAGAACGCGTTCGATCTCCTCCACTTGGCCGGCACTGGCGCGGGCGAGCGCGGTGCAGCGCAGCGTACCCTCGTTGGTGCGCACCATCAGCCCCTCGAACAGACCGCGCACGGCGGGATCCACTTCAGGAGCGGATGCCGCGCGCATGGGGTCATCGAGCCGCCGGAGAAAAGGTTCGAACGCATCCACATTGAACCCATGCCGCTCAGCAGCTAAGGCGAAGGACCGACGCAGCGCAACGACCCGTGCGCGGGGGAAGATCCTCGTCCATCGATCCAGATCGGCGCGTCGGGCGGGCTCTGACGGCAACGCATCGGTCGGTGCGACCAGCGCTGTGAACGGGGGTTCCACAACACCACGAAGAGCGTCCACCGCCGTTTCGAGTTCATGCATCGCTCGCTGGGCATCGCGGTCTTCCGTTACCAAGAACACGGTCTGTAGGTCCGCCTCTGAATCGAACACCCGGCTCCGCAGGTCGCGCACGGCAGGGGACATGTAGCTCAACTTTTCGGGGTCCTGTTCGAAGCGAACGCGGTCCGTGAACGGCAAAAGAGCGAGCGTGATCAACACTACCGCCACCGGGCTCCATCGGCGCGATAGGCGGGACCAGCGTGCGGAAGGTTCCAGGGACGGTGCCGGTGAATGCTCCTTCCAACCCTGGCCGATCAAGTGTGGCAGAACCACCAAGGTGAACAGTGCCGCGGAAGACAACATCAGCCCGGCGAGCAGACCCAGGTCGCGCAAGAGTTGTGCGTTCAACAGGCGAAGGCTCAGGAAGGCGAGCACCGTGGTAAGGCAGCCGAGCAATAGCGGTGAAGCGATGTCCCGGAGCGTATCCGACACATTCCTGCTATGCCGCAGATGCGTGAAAAAGTGAAAGGAATAGTCCAGCGCGATCCCGAGCAATGTGGCCGCCACCCCGAGCGCGATGGCCGATATGCCCGGTGCCACCCAAGCCACCACCGCCATTGCGTTGAGCATACCAAAGGCGGCAGGAAGTAGGAAGAGGAAGGGCAGCGACCATTTCCGGTAGTACCACCACAACAAGGCGAGGATCAACGCCAGGGCGACAGCCATGGTGGTTCTGGCATCCTGCTGTATGCGCGACCGATTGTCCAAGGCGATGGCATCCTTCCCAAAAACCTCTCCCTTGACGCCTGCAGGCGTCAAGCTGCGCATGCTTCCTCTTAGCTGTAGCACCAGGTCCTGGCGCTGTTGGTCCGAGAGGCCTTTCGCAGGCCGCACCAGCACGAAAGCGGTTCGTCCGGTGCGGTCGGTATACACCCCTTGATCCGCTCGGATACCCCCGAGATCGGCCTGCGAGCGCATGCGGCGGAAGAAGGGTGTGAGCGTGCCGGCAGGATCACCCATCAAAAGGGGCTCGAGCGCCATTCCGCTCGGGGCGAGCAAGGCCTCGTGGATCTTCCCCACGAGGCTGTCCACCTGGGCACTGTCCATCACTGCCAGTGATCGTAGAGCGATAGTATCGGCCAACAGCGGCAAATGCGCGAGGCTGTGGGTCAGGAGCACATCGAAGAGCGCGGGATCGGGACCGTTCTCCACCTGCTCGATCGGACCGGTCCCCTCCTCGACGGACCAGTGCTGCACGAACCTGTCCGCAGCCGCCAGGGCACTGTCCAGCGATATGCCTTCGGCCGCGCTGAAGCCCACGATCACCCGATCCGCTCCCGCCGTGGAGCCTAACAATTCGCGGAACCGGTCCACCACCGGATCGCTGGGAAGCGCCTCGAAAAGGTCCTCCTCCATGCGCAGGCGCGGCAAGGAGATGGCCACGAACCCGGCCCACAGGGCCAGCAAGGCGATCCAGCGCACCGGTCTACCGGAGAACCGTTCGTACAATGCGCTGCACCATGCTCCCATCGCCACTTTCCGGCGTCTACAACGCCGGACCGGCGAAAGTAGAGCCAACGGTTAACTTTGCCCGCTTTTTCCAACCTGCCCCCGTGCCAGTACATCTTCATCCGAGCACCGTCCGCGACCTGAGCTTGGACACCATTGTCCAACTCGCCATGCAGGGTGGTACGCTCCGGCCGGATCCGGCCGATCTGGAGGCGGCGGAACGGTCCTTCCGTTTCCTTCAGGAATTCGCGCGGGATAAAGTCATTTACGGGATCAACACGGGCTTTGGGCCACTGGTGCAATATCACATTCCCGAGGCGGACAGTAAGCAGCTCCAGTACAATTTGGTGCGCAGCCACGCGAGCGGGATGGGCGCGCCCCTGCCCGATGTGGCCGTGCGTGCGGCGATGCTCTCGCGTGCGATCACCTTTCTGCTGGGCTATTCTGGCGTGAGCCCGCAGGTGATCGAACGCCTGCTGCTCCTGCTGGAAAAAGGTGTACATCCCACCGTTCCCCAACACGGTGGGGTGGGTGCGAGCGGCGATCTCGTGCAGCAAGCCCACCTCGGCTTGGCGCTGATCGGGGAAGGCACGGGGACCTATAAGGGTGTGCGCCAGCCCATGGCCGATATCCATCGCACCCTCGGGATCGAACCGCTCCAACTGTTGATGCGGGACGGTCTGGCCATCGTGAACGGGACGGCGTGCATGACGGGCATCGCCGCGATCAACGTGCATCACGCGAGGAAGCTGATGGATCGTGCCCTCGCCATGGGCGCCTTGATCAGTGAGGTGGTGGGAGCCTACGACGATCACTTGAGCGATGTTCTCAACGGAGCAAAGCGCCATGCGGGACAGAACCGTGTGGCCAGCGCGCTCCGCGAACGGCTGAAGGGCGCCGGTTGGACGAAGAAGCGCGAGGAACACCTCTATAAGCAACGCGGCGCCGACAATGGCTCGGTGTTCAAGGACAAGGTGCAGGAACACTACAGCATTCGCTGCATTCCGCAGGTGCTCGGTCCCATCATGGATACGGTCGAGCAGGCCGCAACGACCATTCACAACGAATTGCTTTCCGTAGATGACAACCCAGTGGTGGACCACCGCACGAAGAGCGTATACCACGGCGGCAATTTCCACGGCGATCAGGTCGCATTGGCCATGGACCAGCTCAAGCTGGCGATCACCAAACTCACCATGCTCACCGAGCGACAGCTCAATTTCCTGTTGAACGACAAAGTGAACGGCCGTTTCCCGCCTTTCCTGGTGATGGGACGACCTGGGATCGACTATGGCTTGCAGGGCATCCAGTTCACCGCGGTGAGCACCACGGCGGAGAACCAAGCATTGAGCACCTCCTTGTACGTACACTCCATCCCGAACAACAACGACAACCAGGACATCGTGAGCATGGGCACCAATGCGGCCTGGATGACCGCCCGTGTCATCGATAATGCGGCACAGGTCATGGCGATCCAATGCCTCGCATTGGCCCAAGCCGCGGACATCGCCGGTGATATCGCCTCGCTTTCGCCTGCGAACAAAGCCTTCTACGACGAGATCCGCGCGGTGAGCCCGGCCGTGGTGATCGACGCCCCGAGCACCGGCATATTGCAGGAATTGAAGACCCATCTGCTGATCCCGGATCTTTTCGCCGCATGAACACGCCTGAACGATACGCCCTTGTGACAGGGGCCTCGCGCGGCATTGGCCGAGCGGTCGCGCTGGCACTGGCGGAAGACCACGGGCTGCATATCCTCGTCAACTTCGCCAAAGGCGCCGAAAAAGCCGAGGAGACCGCGGCCCTGGTGCGCGCCAAGGGGGTAAAAGCGGATGTCCTCGGGTTCGATGTCACCGACCGTGCCGCGACCCATGCGGCGATCGCACAATGGGTCGAGGGCCATCCCGAGGCGCGCATCGAAGTGCTGGTGAACAATGCGGGCATCACGCGCGACAACCTGTTCGTCTTCATGGAGCCCGAGCATTGGCACGCTGTGATCGATACCAGCCTGCACGGTTTCTACAACGTGACCAGCGCGGTGATGCAACGCATGGTGCGCCAGCGCAGCGGGCGCGTGATCAACGTGGTCTCCGTATCGGGCTTGAAGGGCGTGGCGGGCCAGACCAACTACAGCGCCGCCAAAGCGGCCCTGATCGGGGCAACACGCTCACTGGCGCAGGAAGTGGCCAAGCGGAAGATCACCGTCAATGCGGTGGCCCCGGGTTTCATCCACAGCGATATGACCAAGGACCTTCCGGTCGAGGAATTGAAACGGATGGTGCCGATGGAACGCTTCGGCGAACCCGAAGAGGTGGCTTACGCGGTATCCTTCCTCGCCTCACCCAAGGCGTCCTACATCACCGGGGAGGTGATCAATGTGAACGGAGGCATTTATTCCTGAGGACGTGATGGAGCGCGTGGTGATCACCGGCATGGGGATCTGGTCGTGTCTGGGCAAGGACCTAGAGGAAGTGTCCACCAGTTTGCGCGAAGGAAGGTCGGGGATCGTGATGGACCCCGTTCGCAAGGAATTGGGTTTCCGCAGCGGCCTTACCGGTAAAGTGGACATGCCGGACCTGAAGAGCGAGCTGGGCCGCCGACAACGTGTGGGAATGGCCGAAGAGTGCTACTATGCCTATGTCGCGGCCGCACAGGCTTTCAAGCAAGCAGGCATTGGCGAGGCTGATTTCGTGCGCGAGGAAGTGGGCGTGCTTTTCGGCAACGACAGTTCGGCGCAGGCCGTGGTGGACGGCGTGGATATCCTGCGGCGGAAGAAGGACACGACCTTGATCGGATCGGGCTCGATCTTCCAGTCGATGAACTCCACGGTGACCATGAACCTGTCCACCATCTTCCGTTTGCGGGGCATCAACTTCACGGTGAGCGGTGCTTGTGCCAGCGGCTCCCATTCCATCGGCATGGGTTACCTGCTCATCAAGCAAGGACTGCAGCGGATCGTGCTGTGCGGAGGAGCGCAGGAAGTGAACCCCATCGCCTTCTGTAGCTTCGATGGTATTTCGGCCTTCAGCGTCCGTGAAGAGGATCCCACACGGGCCTCGCGTCCGTTCGACCGGAACCGGGACGGCCTTGTACCCAGCGGGGGAGCTGCCGCGATCGTGCTGGAAAGCCTCAGTTCCGCCCAGGAACGCGGTGCCACCATTCTGGGCGAAGTGGTCGGCTACGGCTTCTCCTCCAACGGGCTGCACATCAGCGACCCCGACCTGGATGGCCAGGTGCGGGCCTTGAACATGGCCCTGCGGATGGCGGAACTTGGCGCTTCGGACATCGAATACATCAATGCACACGCCACCAGCACCCCTATTGGCGACCAGGTGGAGGCCCAGGCCCTGGACCGCGTGTTCGGTGCCTCCCGCCCGCCGATCAGTTCCACCAAGAGCCTCACCGGGCACGAATGTTGGATGGCCGGTGCGAGCGAAGTGGTGTATTCCATGCTGATGATGCACGGCGGTTTCCTGGCCCCCAACCTGAATTTCGAAGAACCGGACGAATACTC
>JAGNSU010000119.1 GCA_017987895.1 Flavobacteriales bacterium
GATCCGGGGATCGACCCATCGGACATCGAACTGCTCCGATGGGAAGCCGACCATCGCATACCATCGTAGCCGGACCGATCATGTTGCTGCCCCGCTCGTTCTACCTGCGCGATGACGTGGTTACCATCGCGCGCGATCTTCTGGGCATGACCTTGCACACCTGCATCGGTGGCGAGCATGTCTCCGCCACCATCACGGAAACCGAAGCCTACGCAGGGGTCGGTGACAGAGCCTCGCACGCCTATGGGGGGCGACGGACCGCTCGCAACGCAACGATGTACGCGGAGGGCGGATGCGCTTATGTGTACATATGCTACGGGATCCACCACCTTCTCAATATCGTTACCCATCGGAAGGAGGTTCCTCATGCCGTGCTTATCCGTGGTGTGCGCGCGATCGAAGGCGCAGAGGTCATGGACCGCAGACGGGGCCGTGCCGCTGCGGCCACCGACGGGCCAGGAACGGCCGCACAGGCCATGGGGGTCCGTCGTGCGCATGATGGCGAGGACCTTCTTGGACCGGCGGTCTGGATAGACGACGACGGCCTTCGATACGATGCCGGAGCGATCGCGTGCGGCCCGCGTATCGGTGTCGGCTATGCCGGGCCGGATGCGCTCCTTCCCTATCGCTTCGTTCTTCGCAAGGGTTCCTGACCTTCGCACCTGTGAACGGACCACGCGTCGTATTCATGGGAACACCTGCCTTCGCGGCGGCATCGCTGAACGCGCTCCACAATGCCGGCTTCGAGATCGCGGCTGTGGTCACTGCTCCCGACCGACCCGCTGGCCGCGGCAGAACACTTCGATCCTCTGCAGTGAAGGAACTGGCCCTGCAACTCGGCCTACCGATACTCCAGCCGGAAAGACTCAAGGACCCTGCCTTCATCGCATCGTTGCGTGCCCTGAGCGCCGATCTATTCGTTGTCGTTGCATTTCGCATGCTCCCGGAAGTGGTTTGGGCGATGCCGGCCTTGGGCACTATGAACCTCCATGCTTCGCTCCTTCCCTCCTACCGAGGTGCGGCGCCGATAAATTGGGCGATCATCCGCGGAGAAGTAGGGACCGGGGTCAGCACCTTCCTTATCCGTGCGGAGATCGACACCGGCGATATCCTCCTTCAAGAACAGTGTCCCATTGGACCGGATGACACGGCCGGAGAACTCCATGATCGGTTGATGCTGTCCGGTGCGCGGTTGGTGGTGCGCACGGTGCGCGAGTTGTTCGACGGTTCCTTGACGCCCGCCCCCCAGCGTGTGATTGCCGACCAGGCCTCACTACCCACCGCACCGAAACTCACACCGGCGAATTGCCGGATCCAATGGTACCGTTCAGCGAAGCATGTCCATGATCACGTGCGGGGACTCAGTCCATCACCGGCCGCCTGGACGGAGATCATCCGTGAGGGAAGACCCCCGATGCACTTCAAGGTGCTCCGAACGCGCTTGGTCGATGAACGGACCACATTGCCGCCAGGCGCCGTCGAACAGCGCGGATCTTCATTGTATGTGGCATGTGTTGAAGGCCTGGTGGAACTGCTCGAAGTACAACCAGAGGGCAAGCGCCGCATGAGAGCGCAAGAATGGTTGACCGGTTCGCGCGATGTGTTCCGTTTCACATGAGGACCGATCCCGGAACGACCCGAATCGTTGATTCAACGCTTGGTTCGGAACCGACTTTGAGGCTTGCGCTGAAACCCTTGCTAGCAGCGGGATGCAGGAGCAGTTATCAACAAAACCCCTGATTTTTCAACATTTTCCGAAGGTTGCCCCGGAAACCCTTGACAGGCGCGGCTCTCAGAATACATTTGCTCCGGGTCGACCAGACCTGTAAACAACCAAACACCTCAACACATGGGACTGAACAAAGCTGAACTGATCGAATCGATCGCCGCTGAAGCGAAGATCTCCAAGGCCGATGCAAAGCGCGCCCTGGATGCTTTCGTGACCAACACCACCAAGGCTCTGAGAAAGGGCGAGCGCGTGGCCCTCGTAGGCTTCGGAACGTTCTCCATCTCCAAGCGTGCCGCTCGCAAAGGCCGCAACCCCCAAACGGGCAAGGAGATCAAGATCGCGGCCAAGAAGGTCGTGAAGTTCAAGGCCGGTGCCGACCTGAGCAACAAAGTGAAGTAAGCACCACCGACGATATCGGAAAGGTCCCTTCTCGGAGGGACCTTTCCTTTTCTCCCCCATGGACGATCACACCTTGTACGAGCGGTTGAGCGCGTTCATCACTCCCGCGCGGCGCGCGCTGTTCGATCGCATCGCACCGGAACGCACCGCGCACATCACCGTGGTATTGGAGGATGTCTTCCAATCGCACAATGCGAGCGCCGTGCTGCGCACCTGCGATCTGCTCGGCGTGCAACAGGTGCATGCCATCAGTACACGCAACCGCTTCGCCACGAACCCCGAGATCGCCCTCGGTAGTGAGAAGTGGATCACCATGCACCACCATGCGGGACCCGATGCGGTGCCTTCCGCGGTGGAAGCGTTGCGCGCGAAAGGGTACCGGTTGATCGCCACGCTCCCGAGCGCTGATGCGCATGCCCCCGAAGACCTTCCTCTCGATGTACCTCTCGCCTTCTGCTTCGGCACCGAACTCGAAGGGCTCAGCGCTGATCTCGCCACGCGCTGCGATGCGGCGATGCGCATTCCCATGTACGGCTTCACCGAGAGCTACAACATCTCCGTAGCTGCGGGCATCGCGCTCTACACGGTGATGCGCAGATTGCGTTCGAGCTCCGTCGCACATCGCCTCGACGAGGAGGAGGTGCTTCAGTTGAAACTACGCTGGCTCCGCACATCGGTACACGATGCCGCATCGATAGAACGCCGCATCATCGAGGACGATGCACGCGCCAATGTCCGCGGCGAGCGCGGACCATCAGAGCTGCGATAGATGATCACGCATGCATCATCACGATGCGCGATCACTGGATCCGTCCTCCTTCGACACATCGCGATCGTCGCTGACGCATGATCCTCGCGTCGTGGTTCTCAACACGCTTGCGTTGAGAAGTGAAACACTGTGCGACAAGATCACGTTAGAACGCGCGGGTACTTTTGACACGAACCCTTAACACTCCAAACAATGGGTAAAGGCGATATGAAAACGAAGAAAGGAAAACGCACTGCGGGTAGCCGGGGCAAGAGCCGTCCGAGCAAGCGCAAGACGGCAGTAGCTTCTGCGAAGAAGGCCTCTGCGAAGAAAGCCGCCAAGAAGGCCGCTCCGAAAAAAGCAGCGAAGAAGGCTGTGAAGAAGGCCGCCCCGAAGAAGGCCGCCAAGAAGGCCGCCAAGAAGAAGTAAGCGGACCGCTACAGAAGCAAAGACCCCCGACGATGTCGGGGGTCTTCTGCTTTGCGGCCTTGCGTGATCGACCTTATGGCTGCAACCGAACGCAGCTCCACGTTCCGTCCTTGAAGTGCTCGAACGCCAGACGATCGTGCATCCGATCCGGTCGTCCCTGCCAGAACTCCATGCGCACGGCGCGCACGCGCACTCCTCCCCAATGCAGTGGTCGCGGCACCTCGGGGATCTCCTTGAAGCGTTCCTCCCAACGCTGATACCGCTCGTCGATCTGCGCACGGCCGTCGGCCGCGCGGCTCTGATCACTGGCCCACGCGCCAATGCGGCTTTCGCGCGGACGTGTTGCGAAGTATGCGTCGCTCTCCTCCGGGGTGAGCCTTTCCGACTTGCCTTCGATCCGTACCTGTCGCTCATGTTGCGGCCAGAAGAAAGTGAGCGCCGCACGGGCATCGCGCTCCAGATCCATCGCCTTCCGACTGTTGTAGTTCGTATAGAACACGAAGCCTTGCGTATCGAACGCGCGTAAGAGAACGATGCGGCAACTGATGCTGAAGGATCCCGCTGTGGCCAACGCCATCGCATGCGGCTCGGGTAGTTCGTCCTCCTCCGCATCGCGCAACCATCGATCGAACAAGGCGATGGGGTCCTGGCCCGCCTCCTTCTCCAGCAATTCGGTCTTGCTGTAATCCTTCCGGTGTTCCACCTTGCGCGTCATGGATGTTCCTTTGTTCGCGCCGAAGATATCCGTTGCCTTCGGCAGAACGGCCATTGATGTCCCTATCACACCGCAGCGATCGGGATCCTCAGTATCTTCATCCTACAGGTGGAACCGCCCATGAGCCGCGACATCCTCGAACTCAATCCCCAAAGCCAGGTGGGGCCGGGCCGCGGCCGATTGCTCGTGAGCGAACCGTATCTCCCAGACCCTTACTTCCGCCGGACCGTAGTGTTGCTCTGCGAGCACAATCATGAAGGATCCTTCGGCTTCGTGTTGAACCGCTTCCTGGAGATGGACATCGGGGACCTGATGGAGAACATGCCGCCGATCCGAACACGCATCAGTATCGGTGGCCCGGTGCAAAGTGGCAATCTATACTATCTGCACACCTTCGGTGCGCGGGTCGAAGGCAGCTTGGAAGTCGTGGATGGCGTACATATGGGCGGCGACTTCGAGCAATTGCGGTCGTTGCTCGCCACCGATCCCAAGCTCGCCCGCCACGTGCGTTTTTTTGTTGGCTACTCCGGATGGGGTGAAAAGCAGTTGGACAAGGAACTGAACGAGCGATCCTGGCTCGTAGGCCGCGCGGACAAACGGCATGTGATGAACACCACCTTGAAGGACCTTTGGGGGGATACCCTCCGATCCATGGGAAAGGCCTACGCGCCGCTGGCGAATTTCCCGGACGATCCGGCGCTCAACTGAGCAGGCTCCGTACCAGCAGTTCCACCAGCGCTTTTGACGTACGATGGGTGTACCGCTTCGTGCGGTAGGTGGATACCCACTGCGGCCCCTTGCTCGCGTTGGTGAAGAACAGTTCGTCCGCCGCCAGCAGATTCTGCGGGTTGAGCGAACATTCATACACTTTGATGCCGTTGGCGAGGGCAAGGTTGATGATCTGCATGCGCATGATGCCACCCAGACAACCATCCGCGAGCGATGGTGTGTAGAGCACGCCATTGCTCACGATGAAAAGATTCCCGGTGCTGCTCTCAATGATGTTGCCACGGTCGTTCTGGAGCAGGCAATCGTCCAGCCCCCGCGCTTCGCACCAGAGTGAGGCCAGCACATAGTATTGGCAGTTCAAGGTCTTGTGCACCGCCAAGGCGTTCACCGGCTTGCGCATCTCCGGGTAGATGTCCACCGTAAGGCCGCGCTCGTTCAGCGTGTAGGTCTCCTGATCCACCGGTACCACTTCGATGGCGTAACCACCACGGTGGGAAGTAGGCCTGTAAAAGCCTCCGGCGTCCCGGTAGATCGTCAAGCGGCAACGGCCGCTGAGCACCCCGTTGCGCTCGGAAAGCCGCACGATCGCGTGTTCGGCACCATCCCTATCGAACCCGGCCGGTAGGTCGATGCGGAGCAAGGCGCAACACTCCACCAAACGCGCCCAGTGCGCGTCCATGAAACACGGACGGCCCCGCAACACGCGGATGCTCTCGAACAGGCCATCACCATAGTGGAAGGCCCTGTTGTCCAAGGTGATCACCGGCTTATCGGCCGGCATCAAGGCGCCATTGAGGTCCACGAACCGGTCCATCGGATCAGAGGATCGCCACGGATGTTAACGCGGATCGCAACGAGGAGTTCGCGGCCACCAGAACACCACGCACGCCAACGGCGCGTGCTGCTTCGAGATCCCGGTCACGATCACCCACCATGACGCTCCCAGCAGGATCGATCCCGAAGCGGGCGATGGCCCGCTCCAAAAGAAGGCTACCTGGCTTGCGGCAAAGACAACGACCTCCTGATGGATGATGCGGGCAGTAGTAGATCGCGTCCAAGCGGGTGCCGTGCTGGTGGAGATGGTGGTGAAGATAACGATGCAGCACTTCCACATCGGCATGCGTATAGAGGCCGAGGCCAATGCCGCTCTGATTGCTGATGACCACGCACAGGTAGCCGCGTTCCTTCACATCCGCGATGGTCCCTGACACGTCCGGCAGCACTTCGAAATCGTCCAACTTCCAGGTATGCTCCCCTCGTTCCCGATTGATCACCCCGTCGCGATCGAGGAACACGGCTTTGTGCGATGCGATCATGGGAGCAGCGCGATGAGCTCAGTGAAAAGGCGGGGGACGAGTTCTGGTTCCAAGAGCGCGGTGAAGATCAGTCCATGTACCGCACCCATCAGGTGAGCATCATGCGCCACCCCACTGCCACCCCGCTTGTGCTGGTACCATTCATAGATAAGGTAGAGCGCACCGAACACAATGGCAGGCATCCGCACCGGTAGCAGAAAGATACCCACCGGCGCGGTGGGCATGATGAGTATGTGGGAGAAAAGGACAGCGGAGACCGCGCCGGAAGCACCTACACTGCGATAGCTGGGATCGAAGCGATGACGGTTATAGGACGGCAGGGCGGCCGCACAGGCAGCGGTCACATACAGGAATATGAAGATCCACGGCCCCGGAACGCCGCTCATAGCCGACAAGTACGTCTCGGTCGCAGGTCCGAAGCCGTACAGCACGAACATGTTCACCAAGAGATGGGCCCAATCCACGTGGATCAAAGCGTGGGTGAGCGCACGCCACCACTCTTTGCGCGCATGCACCACGAAGGGCTCGAAGGCCAGTTGGTCGAAGAAAGTCCTGTTGTTGAAGGCCGCGATGGACACCGCCACGGTGAGCAACAGAATGATCCACGTAGCGCTCATGCCTCATGCCGCCGTTCCGATGATGTTGGCGGCGGTGCGAAACTAGGTCGCGCAACGTCGGGCCGGGTCATCCCCGGTAAGCCGTCAATAGGTATGGTCGCGCAGTATCCTCCAGCCCTGCGGGGTCCTTGCCCAAAACAAAGAGAACCCACCGGCCACGGTATCCCTCGACCGATGGAGCTTCCAGGTGCCGGTACACCACGCATGGTCATTTCCTGCGGGCAGCACTTCCCCAATGCCGAACTCGAGATCGCCCATGGCCTGCTGATCCGGATAGGTCCGCAGGTACCGTGCCGTGACCGAATCACGTCCACAAGTGCTCCCCTTCGGTGAAATGAAGCACACCTTCTCGTCGTAGCCGACCATGAACCCAGGAATGTCCCCCCGGTCCCAGGCTTGTTCCTGCTGGAGCATCACCTCCCTCACCGCCGCTTCGCCGTCCCATCCTTCAGTATGACCGCATCCCACGACCATCAGGCCGGAACCCAGCGCAACGAGCGCGGACACGACGGAACAGGCAGAGGAGGGCATACCCAAGGATAAGGCCGCTTTTTGAGCGGCCTTTGTAGCGCGAGAGAGACTTGAACTCTCGACCTCATGATTATGAATCATGCGCTCTAACCAGCTGAGCTACCGCGCCAAGAACCCCTTCGGAGCAGGGCTCCGCCAAAGGGGCGGCAAATATAGCAGGACGTCTCCACTGCCTTAACGCACCATTCACTTGCATGGGAACTTGAAACCGCTACCTTGCCGCGGCCCATGGCCAAGCAACACAAGCCCGCTCGAAAGGCGGCCCCATCCCGCACTGGACGCGGCCAAGCGGGAAAGACCACCAAGTCCAGGAGCAAGGGTGCGAAGGCACCGTCCAAGGTCTCCGGCAAGAAGAAGGTCACGAAGAAAGCAGCGGCACCAGAGAGCCAAAGCACGAAAAAAGGTGCGGGGCCAGCCCGGAATAAGGCCGTACCAGCTAAAAAGGGGAAGACCTTGAGAGTCGTCCCTCTTACAAAGGAGAGATCCGGCCGTGCGAAGCCGATGAAGGTGGCCAGAAAGAAGACCCCACCGCGCGCTGTGGCGAAGCCGACCCGGCCCTCACCAAAAGTGGCCACGAAAAAGCCCGTGAAAAATAGCGAGGCCAGTGTGAAAAAGACGATCGCTCCAACCAAGAAACCCGTCATCGTGCCAAAAGCCGCTGTGAAGGGCATATCAGCCGCGAAGACGCCGCCGACCAAGACTGGAGCAAAAGTCCTGCTGGATCCTACACCGATAGTCGCAAAGCCCCCTGCCCCCGCAGCGGAGAATGCGGTAACGACCCCGCCAAGCGCATCGAAGAAGAAGGCCCCCAGCCCCCCCGGCGGCCAACCCATCCAAGCCGTGATGATGGGCCTGGAGCAGAGCGCTGCTCCGGCCAAAGCGTTGAAGCGGGCACTGAAAGAACGCTTCGTCGTAGAATTCCCTGTGCGCAGCACGCCGCATGTGCTCTACGAACTGATCAGTACACCGAGCGGTTTCAGTGAGTGGTTCTGCGATGATGTCGACGCGCGCGGCGATGAGCATGTGTTCTTCTGGGGCGCCGAGCAACAAAAGGCGCTCTGTATCGGCCGCAAAGCGGGCGAACTCATCCGTTTCCGGTGGATGGAGGACGAGGATCCCGGCGCGTTCTTCGAATTGCGCATCCGCGTGGACGACATGACCAACGATGTCGCTTTGGTGGTGACGGACCACGCCTGGCCCAAAGACGTGGAGGGTGCGCGCCAACTCTGGACCTCCCAGGTGGCACAATTGGTGCGTGTGATCGGCGCCTGAGCCGGTACCTTCGCCTTTTCGCATTTGCCCTGGGGAAGGATCCCCGGCCTTTCGCGCCCGATGAAGAGGCTTCACCGTCTGGTCCTTTCCGCCTATGTCGGCCCCTTGGTGGTCACGTTCGTCATCGTCCTCTTCATCCTCAGCATGCAGTTCCTGTGGAAGTACGTGGACGACCTGATGGGCAAGGGGCTTCCGTGGTACACGCTGACCGAACTGATGATCTATGCGACGGCCAGCTTCGTACCGCTCGCGCTTCCGCTGGCCGTGCTCCTCAGCTCGATCATGACGCTCGGAGGTCTCGGAGAGAACAGTGAACTCACCCCGATGCGTTCCGCCGGGCTCCATCTCTTCCGTATTCTGCTGCCCCTCCTGTTCCTTGTCGTGGCCTTGAGCGGGTTCTCCTTTTTCTTCAGCAACAACATCCTGCCGATCGCGAACTTGAAGATGCAGAGTTTGCTCTGGGATGTGACACGCAAGAAACCGGCCATGAACCTGCAGCCCGGTGTCTTCTACAACGGGATCGATGGCTTGAGCATCCGTGTGCGGAACAAGGACCAGGAAAGCGGTACCCTCGAGGATGTACTGATCTATGACCATCGCGATCCCTTCCAAGGCAACCGCACGGTGGTGCGTGCGCGTACCGGGAGCATGCAGCGGAGCACCGACGGGAACTCCCTGTTGCTCACGTTGCATGACGGACATTTCTACGACGCGCGTGATCCGGCAGGAAAGCCGCGTCACGATCAAGCCCTCGTCCACGGCACCTTCGAGACCGACGTGGTGCGCATGGACCTGAGCGGGCTGGGTATGAACCGCACCGACGAGGACCTCTTCAAGGACCACTACAAGATGCTCACGATCGGGCAGTTGACCAGACAGGAGGATACCCTGCGCATCAAGCTGGCCTTGCGCATCAACACCCAGAAGCACCACTTGCGCAATACCTCCTGGATCACCCGGGACAGCGTCACCGTGAGCGGAACTGGCGATGCGCAGGACCAAGGGGTGTACCTCGCCACGCTCGGACCCGAGGACCGTGCGAGCGTGTACGACCAAGCCATCGCGATGGCACGCAGCACCCTGCAATACCTGGAGCGCACCGTGACGGAGCGCGCGGCCGCACGCGAGCAGATCACCCGTTTCCAGGTGGAGTGGCACCGCAAACCGATGCTCGCTTTCGCGTGCATCATCTTCTTCTTCATCGGGGCACCCCTCGGCGCCATCATCCGAAAGGGTGGTATGGGATTGCCCACCGTGTTCGCGATCGTGTTCTTCCTGATCTTCCATATCGTATCGTTCAGCACCGAGAAGTTGGTGATCTCCGACAAGCTCGGCCCCTGGCCGGGCATGTGGGTGAGCAGCCTGG
>JAGNSU010000027.1 GCA_017987895.1 Flavobacteriales bacterium
CCCGGATGTCCCAGCTTGGCTCGCTGTAATGGCCGGGGTTGCGTTCGCCTCTGCTTTGGTCGCATTGCCATTCGCCACGCATGCCCGGCGGGAGGTATTCCTCATGGTTCTCCCTGTCATCAACGGGACATTCCTCGTCTTCCTGCTTATCCGTTGGGTATTGAGGCGTAAGGGGTTTAACAGCGCAGAGCTCCCTTTGATCTTCCGTTCGGTCATCCTGTTCGTTGTCCTTGCCTTCCTGTCGTACATGCCACCGAATGCCCTATATCGTTCTGTGATCATTGCACTGAACCGAGGGAACGAACGCCTGATCGCGAACATGCGCATGGTCGAGGAATTCGCCGCCTTTCAACTGGCATACGAGCGCGGTGATTGCGCCAAAGCATTGGAACATGCCACTCGATCCAATGAATATGGATTGGTATGGCTATACGGCAAAAGTCCGCCGGAGCCTGCCCCGGGTGCGAACTCCACAACGATCAAGCTCAACGATAGCCTTCTGGTGAAATTGGATCCCATCATGCGGGCGATCCAAGATGAGCACCAACAGGAACTCTGGAAGATCAGTCGCACCTACGACAATCTCTATGTAGCGCACCGTTGCCTTGCGGAAAATGCCACAAGCGCATCCGATCCGCAGCTGGCCTTCGACCACTATCGCCAAGGTGACAGCCTCTTGAACGTCATTAAAGATCGTACAGATGGTTGGGCCGAAGAACGGATCTGGTCATTGAGCAATGTGGCACAGGCTGCCTCCAATATCGGAGAATATGCACTGGCCGATTCCCTTTTCAGTGTCTCCTTGGACGTGTACAAGGAGATCAAAGACAGTGTGGATGCAGATGCAGCGGATATCATCGCTGATTGGGCAAGCTCCCTTTCAGACCGGGAGCAATGGGCATACTCTAATTTGATGCTCCGAACGTCGATCGGCCTTTCCGAACCTGACGACCCGGATAAAGCCAAGGACACGCGATGGATAAAGCATAGGCTACAACTGATCAAAAATCTCATCACCACAGACAGCCTTGCACTGGCTGAACGGACCCTTGAGCCTTGCCTCGGGACCACACACGGCGATAGCACGTTGCAATGCCGAGTATTGATCGCACAGGGAGCATTGCAGTACAAGCTGAACGCGTTCCGCTCGGCGGATACGACGCTCCGACAAGCAATGACCTGCTTGTCGGCCTTGTCGAACAACGATGAAGCAAAGGCCGTTGCCCTTGTCTCTTGGGGCTACGTAAAGACCGCGCTGGCCGACTATGCGGAAGCCCGAAAGCTCGTGGAACAAGGTCAAGCGTTATTCCCAGCGGCGCGTGGCGGTTCCTTGGCTGGTGGACTTCTCCAACTGAGCGCGCTGATCCATCATTTGCAAGGGCACTACGACAGCGCCATGCGCGAATACGAGCAAAGCCTGAGCGTCTTAGCGAAAAGTCCTCGCGGTGGTTGGCGCACGCCGGGCGCTTTGGCAGGCTTGGCCGAGGTGCTGCTCGACCTTGCCGAGCCTGCGAGAGCGAAGATCCTCGCGGACAGTGCGCTGGCGCTTGTGACCGACTCTCTTCCGGACATCCTTCCCGGACAGGCTTCCACATTGAACACCGCGGCGTATGCCGACTACTGCCTGAACGACCTTGCGCGGGCACAAGTGCGCTATGCGATCACGCTGTCAGTCTGTAGCAGGTACAACGCAACGAACATCACCACCTACGCCCAGGCCCTGAACGGTATGGGTTTGGTCGCGATGGCACTCTCGAAGACCCAGACCGCCGATTCACTATTGACGCAAGCCTACAATACCTCTCTCGCGATACACGGGCGTGAACATCCGACCACGGCGCGGATCCTGATCAATCAGGCCCAGTTGCGCATGCAACAACGGCGCCCTGCGGAAGCGCAACAACTTCTGTTGATCGCGCTTCCTATCTCAGAGCACTTCCTCGGGAAGGACCATGATCAACTGGCGGACATCCACGTCGCGCTGGGAGATATCGAACAGGGTTCTCGCAACAATGCCGCGGCTGAAGCCCACTACCGGGAAGCGTTGCGCATCTACAAGGTTTGCTTCCCAGCGAACCATCCGAAGATCAGTTCGTTGGTGCGGTCAAGCGGCTTGCAGTAATACATCCGCGGCGCGCCGCGAACGAACAGCTCTGGACAACCCTAGGAAATGGCGCAAGTGTTCCCGCGCTCTTGAGTTCGCGCGGGGTCACCTGCCTGTGATGATCTTGTCGCCATAAGCCCACTCCTGATCTCCTGAAGTCTGCGACTTCGCAACCGCATCTGTTCTGCCAATGATCGAACCGCCCGATCGACGTGTAGCCTGGATTGGCCAGTTGCACGCCTTCGCCAAGGCTTCGGCGGTCAAAGCAAACTGGTCGGAGCAACCTGTTGCTCGATCAGTTACAGCACAAGTGACCGGCCTGCCCGCTCCCCTGCTGCCCGCGCCGAACACTTGCGCCATGATGCGGCCTGCCCGCGCACCTGCTGCTCGCGCCGAACACTTGCGCCAATAATAGTGGTGCCCGCGCCGAACACTTGCGCCATTTCCGGGGTCTATCATAGATTCAAGCTATGAATGATGGGTACGTAATATGCGATACGATGATCTGGTACCGCCTAGAAGGCCTAACGCATGATCCTCGGACAAAGCTGTGCGCGACACTGATCAACCTATTAGAGTTATGCCGTACACCACGGAATCTGAACCAGATCGACGTCGCTAGGACAGCCTGCCAACAACTTATCCAACGGAACAAAGGAATATGCGTCTATAGCCCTGCAAAGAGCATTGCAGTTGCGTCCGGCTTTGGTATTGAAGACGGCAACGAAAGCATGATTCGTGATTGCATAACGTTCATCGCTGGTATTGCGGATGGTGACGAGATAGACGCTACAAAGCGCGAGTTGTTCGAAGCCATGATTACACATGAGAGAAAGCGTACCACGGAACTCGCTGATCAGTACAACAGGCTTGTTGACTCCGTCCGATCCATTGGAATAAACAAACGGGATCCCAGGCGCGGACTTGACTTGACCTCGACTAAGATGTACATCACTAAGCTTGCAGGGCTGTCCATTAATGAGGAAGTCAAGCCTGAGCAGATCAACTGGGCGGAATCCGAACTACTGTTGTATACAATGCACTCACTCCATCTCGACTTCGAAGTGAGTGGCCGGCGTTGGCAACCGAATGACATCAATGACCTGTACAACCTTGCCTATGTAGGCAAGAACGACCTGTACTGGACATTGGAGAAGCGATGGATTCGAATCATCACAAATGCTAGAATGGGGCACTACCTTTTTTCGCCGGAATAGTCAATGCATCCCCGGGCAGCCGCGGGCGAACAGATCTGGAAAGCGCGGACGAACGGCGAGGACACTAGTGGTGATTCACTCCAGCGGCTTCGTGAGATCCTTGACCGCTTTAGCCTTCGTGAAGGCATCTTCCCACGGCCCCTTTACTTCTCTACCCACATCGTATGGTGGACTCAGCATGGCAAGTGCCTTTGAGTATATCTCAGCATCGATCACTTCCTTCCCCTTGATCCGTTCGGCTAGGAGCATTGCATCGTATCGCGAGCTATAGAAATCAGACATCTTCAGGTGGTACCTATACAGGCGGAGAAGGACCTGAACTATGTAGATGAGCAGCACGATCATCCCGATGCGAGGAATGCTTTCAAGCATGAAAAGATGCCAATCCATCGTTGCCCTGGTAGTGACCGAGCTCATGGCGATGTAGAGCAGATAGATCCCGATCACTAGTGTTAGGATACAAACCAAGAGCAGGCCATAGGCGCTCCGACGATGTTGCCCGGATCGCCCCAAGCAAGTGATGAAGATCAGGTTCTCATCCCTGCTAAGAATTTCGATCACCCTTTGCCTGGGACTTTTGACACCCAATTCCTCGCGACCTTGACCGTGCGCCTTCTTTCGCGGTTCATCGCCTAAGCCGGCGCTTGTCAATATGCTCCGTCTAGCTTGATTGTATTTGAAGATGAGATATACCACCACTAAGGACCCAGACACTATTCCGATCACTCCGAGCAGTATGTCCGACGCTACTTCATTCATGGTCGTCGAGGTATAGAACCAATGTAGTCATATCGCCGAGCATGTGACATGGTTCTCTGTCGCGGGGGAGGACAGCCTTCCTCCACCCGATCGTTGGTCCGCGGCTGGGTTGCGAATCGGTTGTCACATCCGCGGCGCAGCCGCGGACGAACAGCTCTGGACAAGCGCCGACGCACCATGAAGACTATGAAGCAATGCCCAAGTGAACACGTCCCGTAGAATGAGTTACATAAAGGGCAATTCGCGAGTGCCCAATATCCCAAACACGTCCTTTCCACTCACCAAGTCGCAGCTCCTCGATATCTGTGTCGGTGAAAAGTCCTCGTGATGATCCATCTAAGCCAAACAGACCGACCAGCCTGTTCACCAGTACAGCGTGTTCGGCGTACATGGTGAACGATGCCCATGAACGGTCGGTCTTAGATAGCGTGAGCACGGACATGTCCTTCTCACTAATCTGCTGTAGTTCGTTGAAGTAATCGAGGTAGGTGGTTGTAACATGGAAGCTCGAGTACGTTCGCCAAGGGAACCTGATGCCTGGTTCAGAAGTCACAAGAGCACCCGCCAAGTCATGGAGTATTGTCTTGAGCAAAGAAGAAGCCGTTCGCTCATCGGTTTGGTCTTGGTACCTCAGTCGGATGAGCAATTGATCCAACGTCAATGCGACAGCACTCGTTTCGAACATGCCGTACACCATGTTCGCTTTGACCACAAAGCCCGCGTCATTCGATATGACATAGTCGCAGTGCCCTCCAAAGAATGCGTGGTCGGCATCTGTATGGGTGTTCGGGAACACAGCCTTCTTGTTCTTCTCCTCATCAAGTCTGAACAAGTTCAGCATGAGAAAAGCTGAGAACACGTATTCGTACAATGCAGGTGTCTTGTTCTTGTTGGCCGCTTCAACGCCCTTCCTTACAAGGTCCCGCAACGAGCATTGATTGCCCAGGCCATCGTTCATCTGAATGTCCTTGTTCACGTCCTTGAAGTCCACCTGGTGTAAAGCATCGCTAAACGTGCCACGAATGCCTCGATAGTAGGTCTTGTCCTTCACGAGATCTCGCAGGAAAGCGGAAGACAGGTCCAGCCACTCGCCGAGCGTGTACACATCCTTCGGGTGAGGTATCAGACGCAGCCAGAACTCGCGCTGCTCTTCATCCATTGCAGCGATGTTTGAGGCTAGGTTCAGCGGCAACACAAGCTCTCTCAGCATGGAGAACAACTGCCCAAACAAGCCATCCATCCCTGCGCCCGACAGAAGGTCACCGATTCCACTCAAGTCCTGAAACTGCCGACTCCTGAACGCCTCAGTTGGAGTAGCCATGAAGATGTTGCAGCGCTTTTCGTTCGTAGCATGTACGAGATAGTTACCATCGACCAAGTGATGCATGAACTCTAAATCCGCATACTTCAAATCGGTCGCATCTCGATGCAAGTCGTCAAGGTGCGCATCGGAGAAAAGAAAGACATGGTACTTCTTCTGTTCAATGAGATAGTCCAAGTCAGCCTTCCGACTCGGGTCACGCAGAGCCGCGAAGACATTGATATCCATGTATATGCGCATGGCACAAAAGTCTCAACCGTTTCGCAGAGTTACCCGAGATGCTCGCGAAGCGATTGCAGCGGAAATCTCGCAGCTAGGAGAGAACGGTCTTGAAGCGGAAAGTGCGACGGCGAGCCTTCGGGCCGGTACGTCCAATCTTAATCCCCACCCTGCTCCCACCGGTACGCCTTCCCATCCCAGTAGATCAAGCCACTGGCGCTCTCAGCCTTCTCTACATGGAGCGCAACGCCCGGGACCTTGCCATGCTGGCCTTTGAACAGGTCAGCGCCTTTGCCCACCGGTTCCACCCGCCAAACGTCCATCCATTCAAAGTCGCTTCCGCCGTTGCCGAAGGTGATCCCTGCGCCTAGAACGGCATGGCCCGCGTGCCCGCCGTGCAGGATCAAAATCCCCTTCTGCTTGGTGCGCCGGTCCGCGATGGCCATGGCCACATCGGGCGCGCTGTCGCCATTGAAGTCGGCCTCCAGGTAGAAGGGGTTGATGTGGTCGGACCAGTCGTAGAGCGAGTCCAGCTTCATCGTCGTGAACTCGGACAGCGCCCAACTGGGCTGGCGCACCCCGAGCAGCCAATGTTGGTAGGTTGGGTCTTGGGCGGTGCCAGTGCCTATTCCCAGAGCGGACAGTGCGATGATCGTGGCGGAACGCATTGCGCTAACTGACCGTTGGTGCCTCAATCCTCGTGATCAAAGTGCAGCCTCCCATCCATGACCAAAAAAGTCCAGACCGGCGGATCGTAGACATCGAGGGTGCCTTCTGTCATTCCAGGGCATGAGTCATGGAACATGCTCAGGCCTGCCACTATTGACAGGGAACAAGATCCGTCCAAGTCCAGAAATACCGGCTTGTCATCAACGCGCACGTACGGTCTGTGCATGCACAGTGAGCGCGTGAAGTAAGAGGCCACGTAAACCGTGCAGTCTGTCGCTGTATCCGCAGTCGTAATGACGATCGAAAGTGTCGTGTCCTCCGCCAGGAACTTTCCACGATAGTCACGCACGACATCTACCATAAGATCTCCAGGATGCGCACCATCTGGAGCAGCAGTGCTATCAGCGTTCTCGGTACCCGATGTACGACCCGTACACGAGACACACAGCCAAAGGAGCTGCAAGAGCCCCACGACCGCCGAACCGGACCATCGCGTCTTACTCATCGGTTGAGGTACATACTCCGCTCCCCATAAACCTGCCTCTGCCACGGCCCGCAGAGCCGGGCCTCGCAGTGACAGAACCCCGCATCAAGCGCGGGGCAGGCTCCTCCTTCAGGTCCTGGATAGTAGATCGCTTCGCCGGTGCGATTCATCCTTCAATCAGCTTTCGTTCACAACGAGCGTGAACAAATGACTCGAGATGGGGTAATCCCGGATGTATGCCCGCGCTTTCTCATTCGCGCGGATCCTATATGCCTCATCAGTCTCGTCGAGTCGACGGTCACAGTACCAGTTTTCATAGGTATGTGCGATCCGCCCCTCCTTGTCTTCAAACACATCTCCTCCGAGAATGGCGACGTTCATTGCATCAAACTCGCTGATGATCACCAGCGCTTGATCCCGCGTCAGTGCCCAATCGTTCACTCCTATGGAACTTAATGTGCGTCCTTCACGGCTCAGCAGTTCGATGACGCTGTTTCTGATCGATCCAGGGACGTCCGAATTCCTCATCGGCTCAAGTACATCGAGCGCTCCCCATACACCTGCCGGAAGAACGGATCCTTCAAGTCCTTGATGAAATAGATCGCTTCGCCGGTGCTCTTCATCTCAGGCCCGAGGCTCTTGTCCACGTCGGGGAACTTGTCGAAGCTGAAGACGGGCACTTTGATGGCGTAGCCATCGAGCTTGGGCTTGAAAGCGAAATCCTTGAGCTTGGCGCCGAGCATCACCTTGGTGGCCCAGTTCACGTAGGGTTCGCCGTAGGCCTTGGCGATGAAGGGCACGGTGCGGCTCGCGCGCGGGTTGGCCTCGATCACGTACACCACTTCGTCCTTCACGGCAAACTGGATGTTCACCAGGCCCACGGTTTTGAGGGCGAGGGCGATCTTGTGGGTGTGCTCGCGGATCTGCGAGATCACTTTTTCGCTGAGGTCGAAGGGCGGGAGCACGGCATTGCTGTCGCCGCTGTGGATGCCGGCGGGCTCGATATGCTCCATGATGCCGATGATGCGCACCATCTCGCCGTCGCAGATGGAATCGCTTTCCGCTTCGATGGCGCCATCGAGGAAGTGATCGATCAGGATCTTGTTGTCGGGCATCAGGCGGAGGATGTCGAGCACCTGGGCCTCCAGCTCGTCCTCGTTGATCACGATCTTCATCTTCTGCCCGCCGAGCACGTAGCTGGGGCGCACCAGCAGCGGGAAACCGAGGGTGCGGCTCAGGGCGATGCCTTCTTCCGCGGTGGTGACCGCACCGAACTTGGGATACGGAATGCCGAGTTCGCGCAGCAAGCTGCTGAAGCGTTCGCGGTCCTCGGCGATGTCCAGCGCGGCGAAGCTGGTGCCGATGATCTTGATGCCGTACTTCTCCAGCTTCTCGGCGATCTTCAACGCCGTCTGCCCGCCGAGTTGCACGATGACGCCCTCGGGCTTTTCGTGCAGAATGATGTCATAGATATGCTCCCAGAACACGGGCTCGAAATAGAGCTTGTCCGCGGTGTCGAAGTCGGTGCTCACCGTTTCCGGGTTGCAGTTGATCATGATGGTCTCGTAGCCCATCTCCTTCGCGGCGAGCACGCCATGCACGCAGCTATAGTCGAACTCGATGCCCTGGCCGATGCGGTTGGGACCTGAGCCGAGCACCACGATCTTCTTCCGGTCGCTGCGGACGCTCTCGTTCTCCTCCTCGAAGGTGCTGTAGTAGTAGGGCGTTTTCGCGGTGAACTCACCGGCGCAGGTATCCACCAATTTGTACACGCGTTTGATGCCGAGCTCGTTCCGCTTGGTGTAGACCTCGCTCTCGAGACAGCGCAACAGGTGCGCGATCTGGCGATCGGCATAGCCTTTCTGTTTGGCCTCGAAGAGCAGGTCGCGGGGGATGTTCGCCAGCGTGTACTTCTGCACCTCCTTCTCCGTGAGGATGAGGTCTTCGATCTGTTTCAAGAACCAGAGATCGATGTGCGTGCGTTCGTGGATGGTTTTGAAAGGGATGCCCGCCTTGATCGCATCGTAGATGTGGAAGAGCCGATGCCAGCTGGGGTTGCTCAGGCTGTCCAGCAGCACGGCCACATCAGTGACCTCCTTGCCGTCGGCGCCGAGGCCGTTGCGGCGGATCTCCAGACTCTGACAGGCTTTCTGCAAGGCTTCCTGGAAGCTGCGACCGATGGCCATCACCTCCCCCACGCTCTTCATCTGCACGCCGAGGCGGCGGTCGCTGCCTTCGAACTTGTCGAAGTTCCAGCGCGGCACTTTCACGATCACGTAGTCGAGCGTGGGCTCAAAGAAGGCGTTGGTGCCGGTGATCGGGTTCTCCAGCTCATCCAGGCGATAGCCGATGGCGAGCTTGCTGGCGATCTTGGCGATGGGATAGCCTGTCGCCTTTGATGCGAGCGCGCTGCTGCGGCTCACGCGTGGATTGATCTCGATGGCGTAGATGTCCTCCTTCTCGTCCGGGCTTACCGCGAACTGCACGTTGCAGCCGCCCGCGAAGTCGCCGATGGAGCGCATCATCTTGATGGCCATGGTGCGCATCTGCTGGTAGGTGCGATCGCTCAAGGTCATCGCTGGCGCTACGGTGATGCTGTCGCCGGTATGGATGCCCATCGGATCGAAATTCTCGATGGAGCAGATGATGCAGACGTTGTCATCCTTGTCGCGCAGCAGTTCGAGCTCGTACTCCTTCCAACCGAGCAGCGCTTTGTCGATGATCACCTCGTGGATGGGGCTCACCTGTAGGCCGTGCTTCAGCAACTTGTCGAAGTCCTCGGCGTGGTGTACGAAGGCGGCACCGCTGCCACCGAGGGTGTAGCTGGCGCGGATCACCAGGGGAAAGCCGAACTCCTGCGCCACCTTTTTCCCTTCCAGAAAACTGGTGACGGTCTTGCTCGCCGCCATCGGGATGCCGATGCGCTCCATCAACGCGCGGAAGTGCTCGCGGTTCTCGGTGATGTCGATCGCCTTGGTGTCCACACCGATCATGCGTACCCCATGCTCTTTCCAAATGCCGAGCTTCTCGCACTCGATGGCGAGGTTCAGCGCGGTCTGGCCGCCCATGGTGGGCAGCACGGCGTCGATCTTGTGTTTCTTGAGGATCTCCTCGATGCTCTCGGTGGTGAGCGGCTTCAGGTAGATATTGTCCGCCGTGACCGGATCGGTCATGATGGTGGCCGGGTTGCTGTTGATCAGCGTGACCTCGATGCCTTCGTTGCGGAGCGAGCGGGAAGCCTGGCTGCCGGAGTAGTCGAACTCGCAGGCCTGGCCGATGATGATGGGTCCGCTCCCGATGAGGAGGACGGAGCGGATGCTTTGGTCTTTGGGCATGTCCGGTTGTTAACCGGAGCGCGAAGGTAACCGGGGCGGAACGCGGGGATGTTGGATGTGGATAACGTCTTACAACACACCCCACCGTCATCCCGGAGCAAGGGTGGTGCGCAGCACCGGGGCCCCTTGCATCCGGGATCTCGAACGTGGATCTTGTTCGAGATCCCGGATGCGTGGGACCCTCCCGCTATCGCGGGACCCCACGCTCCGGGATGACGCTACGTGGTTGGCCCCGATCCTTGTTGCGTGTCCACACTCCGGGATGACTCCCTGGTTGACCCCGACCTTTGCGGCGTGTCCGCGCTCCACATTTACGTTCAGAACGGCTTTACGCTCGCCTTCCACATCTACGGCCACGGCCCGCAGGCGGCCATCGCCTTCCACGGTTTCGGGGGCACGGGCCGCAACTTCGAGCCTCTGGCGCCATCCCTGGCGGACCGCTTCACCACCTACGCGATCGACATCTTCTTCCACGGCGAAAGCCGGTTCCCGGCAGGGCGCACGGCCGATGAGCCGATCACACCGGAGGAGTTCACCGACCTGCTGCGCAGCTTCATGGACGCACGCGGCATCGGCAAGGCGGTGATGATGGGCTTTAGCCTGGGCGGTCGCCTGGCCCTGACCTGCATCGAGCGGCTGCCCGAACGCTCTGCCGGCCTGTGGCTCTTCGCGCCCGACGGCTTGGTACGCTTCCCCTGGTACCGGGCGGCCAGCAAATGGGGCTGGGGCCGTTCCGTGTACCGCCGCTTTGTACAAGACCCCAGCCGTGTACACTGGCTGATGGACACCGCACGAGGGCTGCGCCTGGTCACGGACCGTTATCACAAATTCCTCAAGGGCCACACGAGCGATACCGTGCGGCGACAGCTGGTCTATGATGTCTGGCTGAGCCTCCGGCTGCTGGAGCCGGATCTGGCACAAGTGGGCGCGCACCTGAAGAAGTACGACCTGCGTGCGGAGGTCTTCCTCGGCCTTCGCGACAAGGTGATCCTTCCCCAATGGGGGCGGCATTTGAAGCGCCACGCACCGGAGCGCGTACACCTGCACATGCTGGAGACCGGTCACCAGGTGGTGACCCCGGACCTGGGCATGCGGCTGGCGGGCCTTAGCTGAAAACGAAAGGGGGCCGAAGCCCCCTGATATCGCTCTTGGGCCGTGGCTTTGCCACGGTCCACGTTACTTCTTACCCTTCGCCTCGTCGCTCGTGGTGAGCTTGCGACGGCCCTGCTTGCGGCGGCTGGCCAGTACGGCCCGGCCCTCGGCGGTGCTCATGCGCTTGCGGAACCCGTGTTTGTTGGCGCGCTTGCGGCGGCTGGGCTGGTACGTACGTTTCATTGCCTACAGGTCTATCGATGGGGCGGCAAATATAGACCTTTCCGGCAAGCCACCAAGCCCTGCTCAACGCGGCCCGAAACGGAGGCGGTCCAGCCCGAACGCTTGCACCCTTCCCCCCGTCAATTCCACTACCAGCCTGCCTTCGCGATCCACTTCCATGGGGCGGGCCTGGATCGCGGCACCGTCTAGTTCCATGGGTAACCAGCGGCCCCGGCCCCACAACCGCTCCAGATAGTCGGCGCGCAAGGTATCCGGTGCCGAGAGGGTCTGCTGCCAGCGGTACTCGAAGTGGTTGAGCAATTCCTCATAGATGACCATGCGGTCCAGATGCCGACCCAATTCCACCCGCAAGCTGGTGGCCATGGCTCCGGGCACATGGCCGCTGCTGTTCACATTGAGCCCGATGCCCACGATGGAGGAACGCAACTGCCCGCCCATCACCTCGTTGGTGATCAGGATGCCGGCCACTTTGTTGATCCCCGCCAGTACGTCGTTCGGCCACTTCACGCGCACCTCGGCCACCCGGTTCCCGGCCACCACATCCCACACGGCCAGTGCCGCGCATTGGGCGATGAGGAACTGATCCCCAGCAGCGAAATGTTCCGGACGCAGCACCACGCTGAAGGTGAGGTCCTGTCCCGGCTCGCTCTGCCACATGTGCCCGCGCCGCCCGCGCCCTTCGGTCTGCACATGGGCCAGTATGACGGTACCATGCTGCACTTCCGTCAGGCGGACCAGTTCGGCAGCATGCTTGTTGGTGCTGTCCACGATGGGGAGTTCGAACCGTACCGCGCCGATCATTCCAGGGGGCCTTCCGCAGGCGCCTTCCCCGGAGGCCAAGCCCGCCGTTGGAACACCTACCTTTGAACGACCAAGATACTGTTGATGAAGAACGCACAGGGCGCGGGGAATGGCGCTCGTTTGGTGGATGCCATCATCCTCGGCATCCAGGAGGTGAAAGGAAAGGACATCGTACGCATCGATCTGCGCGAAATGCCCAACGCCGTTTGCGACCACTTCGTGATCTGCCATGGTGATTCGGACACCCAGGTGAACGCCATCGCCGGTTCCGTCGAAAAATTCGCCCGTGAACGCGCTGGCGAGAAGCCCTGGCACACCGAAGGCCAGAACAACGCCGAATGGATACTGCTCGATTATGTGGATGTGGTGGTACACATCTTCCACCGGGGCAAGCGGGCCTTCTACGGGCTCGAGGACCTCTGGGCCGACGCCGTAAGCCAACGCTACGAGAACGTGGCCTGAACCGCTGAACAAAGAACATGGACAACACGCCGAACAAGGAGGTGAAGCCGCGCTTCGACAAGGGGGACCCCAAGGGACCCAAGCGCTCCTTCAACTTCTACTGGATATACGGGATCATCATCGTGGTGATCCTCTCGATCAACCTGTTCACCATGAGCGGTGGGCTGGTGGAGATCGAACCCTCGGAATACAGCGCTTTCGTGACCAATGGCGATGTGGACCGCGTGGTGGTGGTGAACGATGAGATCGCCCAGGTCTACATCAAAAAGGACCGGCTGGACAAGGAACCGCACAAGGACCGGATCCAGGGTTCGGTGATGACCGGTGCCAACGTCTCGGGCCCGCACTACGTGTTCAACATCGGTAGCGTGGACGCCTTCCAGGAGGACCTGAAAAAGGCCAATACGGAGCACGGGGTCCGGTACAAGTTCACCACGCACGACAACTGGGGCCGGGAGATCATCCAATGGGTGCTCTTCCTGGGCATCATGATCGCCGTGTGGATGTTCGTGATGCGCCGTATGGGCGGAGGAGGCGGTCCGGGGGGCCAGATCTTCAACATCGGCAAGAGCCGCGCGCAACTGTTCGAAGGGGGCAAGAGCACGAACATGACCTTCAACGACGTGGCCGGACTGGACGAGGCCAAGGAGGAGCTACAGGAGATCGTGGACTTCCTCAAGAACCCCAAGAAATACACCGACCTGGGGGCCAAGATCCCGAAAGGCGCCTTGTTGGTCGGCCCTCCGGGTACCGGAAAGACCCTGCTCGCCAAAGCCATCGCCGGGGAGGCCAACGTGCCTTTCTTCAGCCTCAGTGGATCGGACTTCGTGGAGATGTTCGTCGGCGTAGGAGCCAGCCGTGTGCGCGACTTGTTCAAACAAGCGAAGGAGAAGGCACCGAGCATCATCTTCATCGACGAGATCGACGCCATCGGCCGTGCGCGTGGACGGAGCGTGAGCATGGGTGCCAACGACGAGCGGGAGAACACACTGAACCAGTTGCTCACCGAGATGGACGGCTTCGGCACCAACAGCGGTGTGATCCTGATCGGGGCCACCAACCGCAGCGACGTGCTGGACCGCGCCCTGATGCGTCCAGGACGTTTCGACCGGCAGATCTTCGTGGACATGCCCGACCTCAATGGGCGTGTGGACATCTTCAAGGTACACTTGAAACCGTTGAAAATGGACGCCACCGTAGACGTGGAGTTCCTCGCCAGACAAACACCGGGCTTCAGCGGCGCCGATATCGCCAATATCTGTAACGAGGCCGCGCTCATCGCTGCCCGCAAGAAAAAGAAGACCATCGACCGCCAGGACTTCCTCGATGCCGTGGACCGCGTGATCGGAGGGCTGGAGAAGAAGAACAAGATCATCACCCTCGACGAGAAGAAACACATCGCCTACCACGAGGCCGGTCATGCCACGGTGAGTTGGTTGGTGGAGCACGCCAGCCCCTTGGTGAAGGTGACCATCGTGCCGCGCGGCCGATCGCTCGGCGCCGCCTGGTACCTGCCCGATGAAAGGCACCTGACCACCACCGAGCAGATGCTGGACGAGATCGCCGCTGCCTTGGGTGGACGGGCCGCGGAGGATATCATGTTCGGCCAGATAAGCACAGGCGCGCTCAGCGATCTGGAGAAGGTGACCAAGCAAGCCTACGCCATGGTGACGATGTACGGCCTCAACGACCGCATCGGCAACATGAGCTATTATGACAGCAGCGGCCAGAGCGAGTACACCTTCGGCAAGCCCTATAGCGAACGCACCGCACAGACGATCGACGAAGAGGTGAGCAAGATCATCGAAGGTCAATACGAACGCGCGAAGCGCATCCTGGCGGAGAACCGTGATAAACTCACCGCTTTGGCATCACAACTGCTCGAGAAGGAAGTGATCTTCAAAGAGGACCTTGAGAAGATCTTCGGGCGACGGCCCTTCGATCGCTTCGATCTGGAACAAGCTCTACCCGCCGCACCGGCCACCGCTGTCAACGGCAATGGCAATGGAACCCCTGTGCCGGACCCCTCCACGACCAGCAGCACCGCCGACCCCACGCCCGATGCTCCTGCACCCGAGCACGCCCCGGCCGGATGATGCGCCTGACCGGCGCGACTGGATCTTGCTGACCAGCATGGCGGACCGCGTGCAGGCCAGCCTCGTGGTCGGCATGCTCGAAGCCCATGATATCGCTGCGGTGCTGATGGACCAACAGCCCAGCGCCTACCCGATGATGGGCGACGTAGGGGTCCTCGTGGAGCGTCAGAACCTGATGACCGCCCGCCACCTTATGAACTCGGATCGGCCGTGAACGAGGTACTGGTGCGCTCGGCCACGGGCATCGTGTACATTCTGCTTACGGTCGGCGGCGCCATCGCCGGTCCGTTCACTTCGCTCTTGCTCTTTCTACCAGTAGCCATGTTGTCGGCGGGGGAACTGCATCGCCTCTACTGGACGGACCGTAAGGGTCTTCCGGTCTTCTGGAGCATGCTCACAGCGGGAACGCTTTACGCGGCGCTCGCTGTCGCACCCATCATGGCGGATTGGCGCACGTCGTTCGTGCTGATCACCGCGTTCCTGTTGATCGTGATGACCGCGACCTGGATCTTGTTCCACGAGGAGCAGGGGCCGCTGCACGCGATCGCAGGACATATGATGATCCTCCTGTACGTGGCCCTTCCCTTCGGCCTGGTGCCGCTCCTGGTAGCGCGTGGACACGAGCTTTTCATCGGCTTCATGGTGCTGCTCTGGACCAGTGATACCGGTGCTTACGTCGTAGGTCGGCTCATCGGCAAGCACCTCATGGTGCCTCATATCTCCCCGAAGAAGACCTGGGAAGGTTTGGTCGGTGGTGTGCTCTTCACGCTCGTGGCCGGGTACTTCCTGTGGTACTTCTGGCCGGTGTTGACACTCCTCCAATGGGAGTTGATGGCCTTGTTGGTGGCCCTTACCGGTACACTGGGCGATCTGTTGGAATCGGCGTTCAAGCGGGCCGCTGGGGTGAAGGACTCAGGCACCCTCCTTCCCGGTCATGGCGGACTGCTCGATCGCTTCGACGGCTTCCTGCTGGCGGCACCTGCTGTCTGGCTGTACTTGCTCTCGCTCGGTTGAGGCTGGCCGCCACCTCTATATTTGGCGGCCTTGTTCCGTCCCCCTCATGGGCATCCACCGCGAAGCCGCTTCCACCCTATTGCTCGCTTCGGCCCTGCTCTGCTTCGCCCTCTATGGGCTCTGCGTGTGGAACGCGCCGCTCGCGCTGCGGATCGGCCTGGCGATCCCCCTCCTGGCGATATGGGTGATCGTCGTACTGTTCTTCCGCGTCCCGCATCGCGTCCCCACCCGTGACGAAACCGCTGTGGTGGCACCAGCCGACGGCAAGGTGGTCGCCATCGAAAAAGTGCGCGAATCCGAGCATCTCGGTGACGATCGAATCCAGGTGAGCATCTTCATGTCCCCCCTCAACGTGCATGTGAACTGGTACCCGATCGGTGGAACGGTCTCCTACTTCAAGTACCATCCTGGCAAATACCTGGTGGCCTGGCACCCGAAGAGCAGCACGGAGAACGAGCGCAGCACCGTGGTGGTGCGCCATCCAAAGCATGGCGACGTATTGTTCCGTCAGATCGCGGGAGCACTGGCCCGCCGCATTTGCACTTACAGCGAACCCAACGCGGCGGCCACCCAAGGTGGTGAGTTCGGCTTCATCAAGTTCGGATCGCGCGTGGATGTGCTCTTGCCACTGAACACACGCATAGCCGTAGCCCTAGGGGACAAAGTGCAGGGTGCCACCACCGTGATCGCCCGCTTCGACCAGACCGTTTGAACCATGCGTTACACCACCACCGCGATCCTTCTTTCTCTTTTGTTCCTGGGCTGCGGACCTGAGCCTGTCGCCGAACAGCCCACCGAACCCACGACCAAGGACACCTTGGTCGTGGCGGAGCCTGCTCCCATACCGTTACCGGAGGGGTTTCTACGCACGGACGGCGTCTATCGGTCGAGCATGGGCAAACTCGTGTACTTCATCCGATTCTTCCCGGAGGGACGGGCCATGCTGATCGGTGGTTTGACCGATAGCCCGCAGGATCTGCGCGAGGCACTTGAGCCTTCCACCCCCACGGGCGGAACCTCCATCGTGCATAAGGTGCCAGTGACCGTGCGCGGCGACAGCATCTTCTTCGTGACCCCCGCGATGAGGGGGGACATCGACTATGCGGGGATGCGGCATGGCACCGATTCCGTCACCTTCCGCAAGTACAGCCATGTGACCGGGAACCAGGTGATCGCGAGCTATCGCTTCGAGCTGTACGACCTGCCGATCCCGAAAGCGCAGGACCTAGGAACGGCGAAGTAGCTCGCGCAGCTCATCGAAGTGCGCGAAGCGATAGGTGGATCCGCTGTCGGGGATCCCGTTCGGTTCCGCCACATAGTGGGCTTGGTCCATGCCTACGCCGCGTGCACCCTCGATGTCGTTGCGCGGGTCATCGCCCACCATCAAACTTTCCGCTGCGGTAGCGCCCGCCAGGTCCAGCGCTTTGTGGAAGATCCGCGGGTCCGGCTTGGCGGCAGCGGCTTGTTCGCTCGTCAGCACGACCTGAAAAACATCCGTGATGCCACTTGAACGCAACTTCACCTCCTGCACTTCATGGAACCCGTTCGTGATCACATGCAGCGCATGATCGGGAGAGATCGCATCGAGCAACGTGCGTACGCCCGGGTTCAAGCGTCCTTTGCGCGGACAGCGCTGCAGGAACCCGCTCGCAAGCTGTTCCACCAAACGTGATCCCCGCACCCCGAAGGAAGCCAGTGTGTTGCGGAAGCGCAGGACGCGTAGCACTTCCTTCGGGATCCGGCCTGCTTCATAGCTCCGCCACAGGTCCGCGTTGATCTCCTCATAGACCGCGATCAGCGCATCGGCGTCAGGCACCCCAGCACGCTCAAGATCCAGTTCGATGAAGAGTTCCTGAAGGGTTTCGCGGGAGTTCGCCCGGAAGTCCCACAGCGTATGGTCCAGGTCGAAGAAGACGTGGCGGTAGCGCTTCACCGGGAGAACAACCAGCCCGCACTGAGCACAAAGGACCATAGGACCACCGAGCCGATCAGGAAGGGCAGGGTGCGCCGATCGTGCCGGAAGTACTTCGCGGCGAGGATGGCCGTGATAGGCACCGATAGAATAGGCGGCGCGATGGCGGCGAGGCCGATCATTCCATAGCCATGCTTGATGCGCACGATCCCGCGATTGGTGCGTGTGAAGATCCGCTTGGGCTGCTGGCCTCGCGCTTTGGCCAGCGCCGCGCGCCGCAAATAGCGCAACCGGAACCATTCGAGGACCCGCGTACCCGTGAAGTAGAAGACAAGCATACCGATGGCGCCACCTGCACCGGTCAGTAGAACGGTCTCCAGATAGGTGTTACCGAACTGATAGGAGTAGAGCGCTGAGAAGAAGAACTTCACTATGCTCATCGCCATCACGGACAAGTAGCCGAGCAGGTCCATGACCTACCGCTTGCGGCCGTAGGCCAGATCGCCCGCATCGCCCAGCCCGGGCACGATGTAGGCTTGCGCGGTCATCTCCTCATCGATGGCGCCCACCCAGATGCGGGTGCCCACCGGCAGGTGTTTGCGTGTGTACTCCACGCCCTCCGCGCTGGCGATCACGGAGACCACATGCACGGCCTTCGGCCGACCAAGGCGCAACAGCGCGCGATACACCAACACCATGCTCTGGCCCGTCGCCAGCATGGGATCGCAGATCACGAGCACACGATCCTCCAGGTCAGGGCTCGAGAGGTATTCCACCTCGATGTCGAAACCATCCTCGCCCTTCCGGTGCTTGCGGTAGGCGCTCACGAACGCGTTGTCGGCACGATCGAACACGCTGAGCATACCGTTGTGCAGCGGAAGCCCGGCCCGGAGGATCGTGGCCAGTACGGGTTGCTCGGCCAGCATCGGGGCATGGGCGACCCCCAGGGGAGTGGTCACCTCACGTTCCACATACTCCAATGTGCGGCTCAGTTCATGGGCGAAGATCGCCCCCATGCGTTCCAGGTTGCGACGGAACCGCATCGGGTCACGCTGCACCTCCACATCCCGCATCTCCGCGAGGAACTGGCTCATCACCGTCCTCTCCTTGCACAGCTCAACGACCATGTTTCTTGTGTAACACCCACCGCACAAGGCCCGGGAGCCTGTGCAGCGTGGCCCGTAAATATAGCTGGGGTACCGCGCCGAAACCCGCATAGAAGCGTCCGAGGTCCGGATCATTGCTCCCGGCGAAGTCCAGCCAAAGATCCTGGCCCGCGCGCATGGCGACCATACGATCGATCAAGAAGTGCATCGCATGCGTTGCCCGCGCTTGGGCAAGGGCCGCACCTTTCAGGAAGATGGTACGCCCACCGAAGTGTACGAAGTAGGCCACCGCCACCAAGCGGCCATCGGTACGCACACCCCAGGATGTGGCCTCTCCTCTCACTCGCGCTGCGTGCATGACGCGTCGCATGGTCGCCTCCTGGCGAGGGCGGATCCCCCATTCCCGGAATTGCGGCGAGGTGACCAGTAGATCGATCAGTTCATCGAGCGGAACATCGTGATCGAAGCCGCGCTCGGCCTCTTCGACCTTGCGGAGATTGCGACGATGGTTGGTACTATAGGTCGCTCTGATCTCCTCGCACGTGCGATCCGTGGGGACCAGCTGGTCCTGCTGCGGTGTGAGCGCCCATCCCCGGGGCACCACCTTCATCTCGCGCTCCGCCAGGAAGATGTCCGCATGGCGGTAGATCCGGCTGACGTGATCGAGGAACTCCTTCGTGAGCAGCGGGGAAGGATCGGGGGCGAACACCCCGAGCTGCTGGATGGTGAACGGCTGGTGCAGGTACGCGATGCCCCACTTCCGATGGTGGGTGAGCGGCATCACTGCGCCCCGTTCGTGATCGATCAAGGCATCCCACCCGGGTGAGGCCGCATCGAGCACATGGCTTTGCGCGTACCAGAGGTTGTTCGAACACTCGCGCAGCATCGCGTCCCATCGCGCGCGGTCCAAATGCGGATGCGGAACATGCTCGATCATGGGCGGGCCGCGTTCACCACACGTTCAAAGAGCGCCGGCCACGCTTGTCGATCATCCGCACCGGCCAGGAAGCGGTCGTGCCATACCGTGATCAAGGTGCCTTCCACAGCGCGCACGGCGTCTATGCACGCAGCATACTCCACGAAGGCCTGTTCCACGCCCAGGCCGAGATGATCGTGCAGGGCGCTGTCCATCAGCGCGAACGGGTGCAAGGTGATCGCGGTAAGGCGTTCCTCCGCTATCGAATAGAACGGGAACGGTGTGCATGTTCCGGCCGTGAAACCGACGCGATCGCTGGCACCGATCGAATGTTCTTCGATGATGCCCATCCGCTCGAGCTGGTGCAGGGTATCAGGAAAACGCCAGCGCAGGAAATGCTGTCTGCTGCTGCGAACAGGCCGATCGATGATCCCACCAAGCACCCCGATCTCATGGGCCGTGCGTTCCGCATCGTCGCTCGTTACATAGGAAGGATGTATGCCGACCTCAGCGTTCTCCGCCGCATAACGAATTCGCGAGCGCATGACCGGATGCATGGGCGAGGTGGCGTGGTCATACGTAGTACCACCGCGCAGGAGGAAGAAGAACGAGCGGCGCGAAGCGCGGCCCTCGCACAGACGTATCACTTGCTCGTAGCGATCGTAAGGGTCGCTTCGGGAGCCCAGGACCACTTGCCAGCGCTCGCCCAGCTCTGAGAAACGGCATGCGAGAACGTCTTTCACGGAAGCGCCAAGCTGCCGGACCAAGGGTCTTCCCAGGTATCGCATACCGTTGTCCACATCCACTGTGACGTGATGCGCGTAGCGCCTATCCGGGGCTGGAAGGGCGGGCCATCGCTCCCGCATCCTTCGCGCGAGATCGAGCGCCCAGCGATCCACGATCGGAGTATGTTCCAGCGCCAGCTTGAACACGGTTCGGGACGAAGAGGGCAGGCGACCGTGCGCATCGCGCGTGCCGGGCAGAAGCTCATCGTACAAGCTCAATAACCAGAATATCGCTCCCGGCAGATCCAGTACCCCATCGAGCAAGATGACAGGAAGGTCATCCTGCTCGACCCTTTCCAGCCGCCATGGTCGAACTCCGTGCTCATTCAAAATACCGCAGGCCTGGAGGCATAGTGCCGACGACACCGCATCCCCACCATAGAACAGTTTTGGACCGGCCGCATCGCGAAAGAGGATCGGATCCTCCACCTCACGCATCGACCAACCCAACAGTCCCTGAACGAGGTGTTGGAATACGGAACGGGCCCGTGGAGAAGGGTTCTCCAAATGGACGAGGACGATGGGTGCGGCGGGGCCGGACATGCGATCAGCGCGGGCTGGACGTTGAACGCAGCTGGAGTGTCGATCCGTTCATGCGTCCACCAAGGCGTCCGCACAAAGTAGGGCATCGGCCATGTACTTCGTGGCCCAATTGGGGAAGGCGAACTTCTCATAGCGGCCCCACAACGGGAACGAACCGGGCATCGCGCCTCGCGCGGCCTCCGGCCCGTTGGCTGTGGTCCGTTGCACGTGGCAGAGCCATCCCGTCATCCGTAGAACCCCTTCGCGCCATGGGCCCGATCGACCGGCCTTGTGCAACCCTGCCCATACGATCGCGAGCTGAGCTCCGCCTGTGGTCAGAGGTAGTTCTGTCCCTTGCCAGTGCGCATCGTAGCGGCCATGCAATCGACCATCGCGCAGGAAAATTTCAAGGAGCGTTCGCGCGGACCGTTCGGCGGCATCGATCCATCGCGGATCACCGAGGCGCTCGCCACATTCGATGAGCCCAGCGAGCGTGTAGGCCAACGTATGCGTGATCGGGCGGTCGTTATGGGTAATTGTATTGTCAGCGTTCGCGAACCAACCGTTCTGCCGTTGATGGGACAGCAGCCGTTCCAGGTTGCGCACCGCGGCGTTCTTGAACGCGGGATCGCCGGTGACCTCATGGAGCAACAGAAGTGGAGCGTCCACATAGCTGTCATAGGTGCGCTCCACGCCGAGGAAATTGTGGCTGCGCCAGGCGCCATCCGGCTCCTGTACCGATACGATCCAACGGCCCGCGGATCTCGCGGCATCCAGTAACGCAGGTTCCGCCGTGATCTTGTACACGGCCAACAAGCCACGGATCACTTGAGCGGTATTGAACACGATCGAAGGACGGCCCTCGCCGATCCTCCCTCCGGCCCAACCACCATCAGGATGCTGCACCCGTAGGAGCCAATGTGCGGCGCGCCCAGCACGTTCCAGTAGATCCGCGCGCTGCAAGCGGGTGCTTAGTGCCAGCAGGGTCGGCAGCGCATAGCCCGTGGTCTCCGGATAACTTGGCCCCCACCCGTCCACCAGGTGATAGCTGCCGAGACCGGGATCCGTTCCAGCATCTTGGGCGCGGGTCAGGTAGCCCAATGCGGCCGTCATGCCATCCACCAATTCGGCGCGCGAAGGTGGGTTCGCAGGTACGCGCTCGCGTTGGGCGAAGAGGATCCGTCTGTTATCAGCCTGGGTAAGGGCCGTGGTGAAACAGCGTCCATAGTCGAGGAGCGATGTAGCAAAGCCCATGTTCAAGCCTGCGCAAGGAGGGCTTCACAGATCCGCTCGGCCGCGTGCCCATCACCGAAAACGGAAGGGAGAGCGGGCGATCCTTGTGCGAGGAACCGCTCCGCTTCCTGCAAAATACGTTCGGGATCCGCATCGCAAAGCACCGCTTGGCCGCACTGGAGCAGTTCGACCCACTCCGTGGAGTCGCGCAGTACGATGCAAGGCCGACCGAAGAAGAAGGCTTCCTTCTGCACCCCCCCCGAATCGGTGAGCACAAGTCGCGCATGCCGCTCCAACTCGATCATGTCCAGGAACCCCACGGGATCGATCACGCGCAAACGAGGTTCCCCCGAGAGCAGGTCCAGAAGCCCTTTGTTCGCGACCGAGCCCAGTTGCTTACGCGTGCGCGGATGCAATGGGAGCACCACCGGCGAGCCACTCTGACGGGCCAGATCGACCAAGGCCTGGATCAACCGGCCGAGGCGAGCTGGATCATCCGTATTCCTATCCCGGTGGATGGTGGCCAGTAAGAAGCCTTCGGCTTCCAACCCAAGGTCGCGTAGCACGCTGGAGCGTTCCTGCGCCAGTCGCGCGAAGTGCATGCTATTATCGAACATCACATCGCCACTGAGCACCACATTGGGCAGATCCACCGTAGGCCTTGCATTGGTCCCGTCGATCCCCTCACGGCGGAGATTCTCCACCCCGGTGGTGGTAGGACAGAACAGCCAGGTGGAACAATGGTCACAAAGCACTCGGTTCACTTCTTCGGGCATCCGTTTGTCGAAGGAGCGAAGCCCCGCCTCGACATGGGCGAGCGGAATACCCAGTTTGACAGCCGCCAGCGCCGCCGCCAAAGTGCTGTTGGTGTCACCATAGACCAGAACAAGGTCCGGGCGTTCGTTGATCAAGGTCCGTTCGAGCCCATCGATCATACGCGCGGTCTGCGCCCCGTGCGTACCCGCACCCACGCCCAGATGTACGGCCGGAGCAGGCACTCCAAGCTCCTGGAAGAACACATCGGACATGTTCGCGTCGTAGTGCTGACCGGTATGCAGGAGCTGCTGCTCAATGCGTCCGCGAAAAGGGCCCAGGACCGCCCGGGATAACGCCGCCGCCTTGATGATCTGGGGGCGCGCACCGACCACCGTAAGGACCCGGAGCGGTGAGGCCATTTCAGAGCGTGCCGTTGTCCGCGAAGCTGTAGTAGCCGCTCGCAGTAATGATCATGTGGTCCTGCACCGCGATATCGAGCACCCGACCTCCATCCACCAGTTTCCGGGTCAAGCGCAGGTCCTCTTCGCTCGGGACCGCTCTACCGCTCGGGTGGTTGTGCGCCAAGATCACTCCGGCCGCACGTTTCTCCATGGCCTCTCGGAAAATGATCTTGGGGTCCGCCACGGTTCCGTGCATGCCTCCCTGGCTCACCCGCACTTTTCCCAGAAGGCCGTTGGCGCGGTCCAGGAGAATGAGCCAGAACTCCTCGTGGGGGAGATCCGCCAGGTGGGCTCGGAGAAGCAGGTCGGCCTGGATGCTCGAGGTGATCCGCTCACGCCGCTCAGGGACACCATCCCTTCGGCGCCTCCCAAGTTCGAGCGCGGCCACGATCGCGATGGCCTTCGCCTCGCCAAGTCCCTTCACTTGCGTGAATTGCGTCACGGTGAGGCGACCAAGCTGGCCAAGGTCGTTCCCGGCGAGGTGGAGGGCCTGTTTCGCAAGGTCCAGTGCACTGGCCCGCACGGTGCCCGTGCGGATCAGGATGGCCAACAACTCAGCATCGGACAACGCCCCCGGCCCCTGGCGCATCAACCGCTCCCGGGGACGATCATCGCTCGCCCACTCGGGTATGGTGAGGTTGCCTGACGCTCCGGTGGGTGGCTGATCCATGGCTGGAAAAAGCAAAGGCCCTCGTTCAGAGGACCTTCACACGTTTCGGGGCGGGGGCCTCACTTCAGCTTGCTCACATGCAGCTTCAAGGAGGACTTCAGGTTCGCGGCCTTGTTCTTATGGATGATGTTGCGCTTGGCCAACTTGTCCAACATGGCTTCCACACCGGGCAACTGCTTCTCCGCCTCTTTCTTGTCAGCGGCGGCGCGCAGGTCACGCACGGCGTTCCGCGTGGTCTTGTGCTGGTAGCGGTTACGCTCGTTGCGGGTCTCGGTCTGCCGAACGCGTTTCAGTGCTGACTTGTGATTGGCCATGGTCTTCTCGAAAAAGGACCGCAAATATAGCCCTTTCCCCATGCCCTCCAAGCCCCGAAAAGAAGAAGCCGGGCATCACGCACGGCTTCCAAAGTACCCGTAGGCGGGTATCAATAGGCGTTGGGGTCCTTCCGCAGCATGTTGGTCAGGGTCTTCACCACGATGTGCAGGTCCAGTCGGAAACTCCAGTTCTCCAGGTACCAGACATCCAACTCGATGCGTCGCTCCATGAGTTCCGGGGTGCGCGTTTCGCCACGGAACCCGCTGACCTGGGCCCAGCCCGTAATACCAGGACGCACGAAGTGACGCACCATGTACTTATCGATGATATCCCGGTATTGATCGTTCAGTTTGAGCGGATGTGGCCGAGGACCCACGACGCTCATCTGACCCATAAGCACGTTGAAGAACTGGGGCATCTCATCCAGATTGCTCTTGCGGAGGAACGCCCCCACACGCGTTACCCGGGGATCGTTCTTGGTGGCCTGGACGCTATCCGCCTCTTTGTTCACCTGCATGGACCGGAATTTCCAGCAGGCGAACTGCTTGTTGTCACGGCCGAGGCGCATCTGTTTGAAGAACACCGGGCCTTTCGAGGAGAGCTTCACCAGCAACGCCAGAACGGGGAAAAGCCAGGTGAACACGAACAAGATGACCAAGGCGGAGAAGAGGAAGTCGAAGGTGCGCTTGAGGGCCCGGTTGAAACGCCGGTCCAACGGCTCCTTGCGGAGCTTGCTCACCGGCACCGACCCATGGAACTCCAAGCTGCTGGTCTTCACCACGGGAATGAAACTCTCGCCACTGGGGATCACTCGGAAACGGATGGTGTTCCGCTCGCAGAACTCCATCAGGTCGGTGATGTCATCGCGTCGGGTACCGCCCAACGCGCAGTAGACTATGTCGATCCGGTTCTTCACCACGTAGTTCTTGGCATCCTCCACACCACCTACCCGCACACGACCCAACGGGCCTTGAATGTCCACATCACTGAACACACCACAGAACCGGTAGCCGCGAACCGTCTGGTCCTGGCAGTACTTGTAGATCTCTTCAGCGGCCGGTCCCTCGCCTACGATCACCAGGTCCTTTACGGAAGTGAGGGGGTCCAGAGTAAGCACCTTGCTAAGGCCTGATTGAACTTGCTGAAGTGAGAGGCGCTTGGAGCGCAACAAGGCCGCCAACTCGCCGGTCGCGTCCGGCCGCAAACCCAGCTTGTTCCGTTCGCTGTTCGCACCGGGGAGATCGATCTCGCCTTCCGTCATGGGATCCTTTGTGGTGTGCTTGCGGCCAGGGGTCGATCAGAAGAGTGGGTCAAATGTAGAGGGCGTGCCAAGCGATGTCAACTTTGGTCGAAGAAATCCGACATTTCGTCGAAGAATGACCTCGTTCGTCGGTTGGACACCTCTTTCAACGCGACGGATGGGATCCCGGTTCCGTGCCTCACGGCCTCGACGAGGCGAGCGAAGGTCCGCGAGCGGGTACTGTCAACACGGGTAGTGCTTTGAGACGTTGCCAGCCATAGCGCGCGACCAGGCCAAGGAACAGTGTATTCGTGACCAAGTAACGTTTCCACAAACGGCGCGGCTCGAGCACCAACCGGTACGCCCATTCCAATGACAGTTCGCGCATCCATTTCGGTGCACGGGTATCGACCCCGGCATACAGAAGAAAAGCACCGCCCAAGCCCAGCATCACAGCCTGCACCGAGGGACGCATGGAGGCCATCCATCGCTCCTGCTTCGGACAACCCAGGGAAACCATGACGATAGCGGCGCCGCTGGCATTGATACGGTCCGCGTCAACAAGCAACTCTTCCGTGGTCAACGCGCGGAAAGGCGGGCTATGAGCTCCTGCGAACCGTAGATGAGGGAACTCGATCGCGGCTTTCTCCTGGATCACAGCGAGCACCTCCGGCCGGCCACCGTAGAGGAACACGGGTAGTCCGTGCTCCGCAGCGCGGGCGAACAGCGCGGGCAAGAGGTCATTCCCGGCGACCCTCTCCTGGGTCGTTCTTCCGAGCTTCTGCAAGGCGCGTAGCAAAGGCACACCATCGGCTGTGGCCAGATCGGCACCGTTCACCACTTGGGCGAACGCCCGATCGGAAGAGACCTCCACCGCCATATGGGCGTTCACGCAGCATACATAGCTGGAGGTGCGTGCTTGGGCCAACGTTACGATGGCATCGAGATGTTGCTCAAATGTTCCGAGCGTGATCCCTACGCCTATGACTTCGCGCTTGGGCAACACGCCCGGAACGATGGTCGGTTCAGGCATGGTGGACAACCTTCTTTGCCGGGTAGGGGATGCGTTCACTTCCACCATCGTACCAACGCACCATGCGCCGAACACCTTCCTCCATGGTATAGGGGGCCTCGCCCAATGCAGCGATGGTGCGGTCCATCGGCGTGATGTAATCGCTCGTCATGCTCCTGAACCGGCCGCTGGTGATCGGGAAAGGCAGGCCGACAGCTTTGAACACATCACCGATCGAAGCGAGCGATGCGACGACCCAGGCCGGCATGTAGCGTACAGGCTTCCCGGTGAGTTCCTTGGAAACGCATTCCACCCAATCCTTCAGGTCCAAGGGTCGATCACCGACATAGAACACTTTGCCGTTCACCACTTCCAAGGGTGCCCGCAGAATGCGATCGATCTGCCAAACCACGTTGCCCACATACCCATAGGAGCGGACCACTTTTCTCCGGGAAGGATGGAAATACAGCCCTTTGCGCATCACCTTGAACATGACGTCCCGGTACCGCAGGCTATAGGGACCCCAGATCGTGGTAGGCCGAATGATGGTCCACGCGCACGCGAGCCCAGCCTCGCGGGTGGCCATCTCGGTGCGCCGTTTCGTTTCCCCATACAGGGTGAAAGGTTTGAAGTCGAGGTCGTTCTTGGGTTGGTAGCCCGCCTCACATACGAACTGTGTGCTGGTGATGACCACCCTTTCGATGGACGGGCAGGCTTTGATCACCTCCAACAAGCGGCGCGTGCCTTCGTGGTTCTGCACGTAGGCGTTCATATCCTGCTGTTCCTCGGTATCCGTGCGCGCTGCCAAGTGGACGACGTGCGTAGGCTTGAATTCGTGGACCAGGCGTCCACAGGCCTCCTGGTCCATGAGGTCCACCTCCTTCCACCAGGAGAGCTGCGCGGAATTCAGCGGTGGGTTCCAATCGAGGTTCAGCACTTCGACCTTCTGTTCCAAGAGGAGTTCCATCAGGTTGGTACCTATGAAACCCGAACCGCCGGTCACTAACACACGCATCGCTCGCTTCGTTCTATGGCCGCAGGCTTAGGAAGGCCTCCTCCATGTTTTGGTGGAACCGTTGTAACGTGAACCGTTCCTCAAAGATGCGACGCCCCGCTTCACCCATACGCTTGCGTAGAGCCGCATCGCCTAGTAACAGGGCCAAGCGGTCCGCAACGGCCATGGGGTCATTGATCGGAACAAGGAAACCGCTGTTGCCGTCCTCCACCACCGAAGGAATACCGCGCCATTGTGTGCTTACCACGGGTTTGGCGAACTGCATGGCTTCGGCCACTACCAAGCCGAAGCTTTCGGCCTCGAAGTAGGACGGGAAGCAGAACACATCGCATCCCGCGAAATGCTTGTCCTTCTCCGTGTCCCGCTTGACACCCAGAAAGTGCACGCGTTCGGACAGTCCGTGTTGCAACACGAACGCCTGGCAGTCATCCTTGAAGTGCTCATCGCCCCATTTGCCCATCACCTCCAGGTGTGCATCGACATTACGGTCACGGAGCAACTTGAACGCTTCCAGAAGTACCCGCACACCCTTGCTCGGGATCAACACCCCGGTAAAGAGGATGGTGAAGGGACCTTGGGTTGGTGCAACGCGCTCTGGAACGGTGCCGCGCATGTCCGGTAAGCCGTTCGGCACCACGATGGAACGCGAAGCACCGAGCGCGCCACCGTCATCGGGGTTCTGCGCCGCTGTCCGGATGGCCAGTGCCGGATGCCCGTAAGCCCACTGGAAAAGTGGCCGAAGTACGCGGGGCAACCGGTGCTTGAACGTGGAAACCCCGCTCGCATGGAAGTGGAAAACAGTGCTTCGGAAAAGCCAACGCGTCGCGCAGAGAAGGAACAGGTCCCGGAGCACCGGCACCATGTTCGGCCCACTGGGAGGATAGTACAGCACCGGCGTGCGGTAGCGGAACCGAGCAATGATGATCCGGGCGATCGTGCTGAAAAGCACCAAGATCTTCCTGATATGGAACTTGCCCACGCTCTCCATGTCATCGGAGAAGGCCATACGCACATGGTGATAGCGGACGCGATCGCCTGCCCCGTCCAGCATATGCCTGATCATCACGGCCTGACCGCCGAAAGGCGGTGGGGTTTGGCCCACGACCAGGACGCGAAGCGGATGGGGGCCCATGCGCGGCCAAAGGTATCCGCCCCCTTTGACCGGAGCATGATGGCGCTCCATCGAAGCGGTCCGGCCACTGGTCGAATGTTCCCAACTCCGGCCTGACTACCAGGGTTCAACGCGACAAGAACGTCAACCCATGCATACTTCGACCCTTCGTTCCTTCCTCTTCGTGTTGGCCACCCTTCCGCGCTTGTTGCACGCGGCGACCTATTATATCGCTCCCACTGGGAACGACGCGAACAGCGGTACCAGCCAGGCGCAGGCCTGGAAGACCATTGGCCGGGTGAACCAGATAAGCGCCCAACTCCAACCGGGTGACAAGATCCTCTTCGAGCGAGGGGGCGTGTACCGTGGTAAGCTCACCATTTCCTCTTCCGGCACCGCTGGTAACAAGATCGAGGTCGGGGCCTACGGAACCGGAAGCCAACCCGTGCTCAGCGGAAGCGTCGCAGTGACCGGTTGGACCGTGCATAGCGGCAACGTTTGGAAAGCCAGCGTGGCGCAACCAGTGAAGCATGTTTACAGCAACGGCCAGATGCTGACCATTGCCCGCTACCCGAACACCGGTTGGCTGCGCAACGATCTGGGCAGTGCCACTTCGCTCCAGGATGCCGGCCTCACCCAAGGCAGCGGCTACTGGACCGGCGCCACCCTGGTGATCCGAACCACGAACTGGAGCTATGATACGGCCCGGGTAACAGCCCACACCGGCACCACCCTCACGCACACCAGCACGGGCAACAACATCGGTGACGACAATTGGGGCTACTTCCTGCGCAACAAGTTGAGCGAGCTCGACGCGCCCGGCGAGTGGTTCTATGATGCACAGGCCGGTCTGCTCTATGTGCAATGCCCCGGTAACGCGGATCCGAACGCCCAGCTGATCGAAGCATCCACAACGGATCACGGGCTCTACGTGAGTTGGCAGAAGAACAACATCCTGATCCATGACATCGCCTTCCGCCACCAGTACGATGCCGCGTTGCGCCTCAGTGGAAGCACCGCCTTGGAAGCGACCAACTGCACCTTCAGCGATACCTACCAGGCCATCCGCAGCACCGGGTCCTCCCAGAACTTCAACCACCTCACCGTTGAACGGACCTACGGCACGGCGATGCACCTGCTGGACGACAACACCTCGGTGACGCACTGTACCCTGCAAGATGTTTGTACACAGCCCGGTCTTGGCGAGAACAACTGGGGCTACTTCGGCATCCGAAGCACCGGCCAGGGCATGGTGTTCACCGATAACGTGCTCGAGAACATCGGTTACATCGGGATGGTGATCGAGAAGAACAGTCTGGTCGAGCGCAACGTGGTACGGAACGCCTTGGCCATCCTGAACGATGGTGGCGGCATCGCCATCGACAATGCCGACGGCATGATCATCCGTGATAACCTCGTGGTGGACATCAGTGGCAACCTGGAGAGCGTGGCGCCCAACTTCACCAACCCTTTCCCCATCTGCCACGGCATCTACTTCGGCAACATCAGCATCAAGAACACGCTGGTGCAACGGAACACAGTGGCCAACTGTCTCGGCAGCGGGATCCATGTGGACCATACCATGGTGAGCACCGGCAACCAGGTGAAGGACAACGTGCTCTTCAACAACACCGTGCAACTCTCCATCTCCGATTTCAGCAACTACAACGGACCCGGTGCCACGGCGCCCTTCCATATGCCGGCGTTCAACGATGTGTACACCGGTAACGTGATGTACTGCCTCACCCGCGAGCAGCTCTGCATGCAGCAGCTGCACGTGTATTCCGCGAACTGGGTGGACTACGGCACGTTCAATAACAACTACTACTTCAATCCCTACAACGATCGTAGCATCCGGCAGTTCAACACCTTCGCCGGCGTGGAGAAGTTCTTCACCCTGGAGCGCTGGCAGGACGATCGCGGGGAGGATCCCGCATCACATCGCAGCCCGCTGAACCTCGAAGCGTACGAAGTGACCGACGTACTGAGCGCCAACCTGGTGAACAACGGCGCCTTCGGGGCAGGCATCACAGGTTGGAGCGGTTGGCCGCAACAAGGCCAGCTCACCCATGACTACTCAAAGCTGGACAATGGCGCGATGAAGGTGGTCTTCTCGAACAACAGCACTTACGACACGCATACGCTGAAGCACACTACTGCGGCCAATGTCACCAACGGACAGTGGTATCGCTTGCGTTTCAGCCTACAGAGCACAATGCACGGCGAGCTGAAGTCGGGCTTCAAGGGAGACACGCAGATCACCGGGCCGCAGATGGTGGTTTCGCGCAACATCCCCTTCGACGATCAGCGACGGGAGGTGACGATGATCTTCCAAAGTGACCTGACCGACCAGGGCCACTGCACGTTCACGAACCACTATACCGAGAGCACCTACTGGCTGGACAATGTGGAACTGCACCGCGTGACCGCCGTTCCTCTCGATCCCCTGGACAAGCAGCAACTCTTCTACAACGATCAACCGACCGCACAGACCATATCGTTGGACGGTTGCTGGAGCGACGTACAAGGCGTTCTGCACAGCGGTTCGATCACGGTGCAACCATACAGCTCGGTGGTGCTGGTACGGGAGGACGATATCCTGTGCGGCCTGAGCACCCATGTGGATGCGGTTACGGAGCGCTCGGCGCAGACCAACAGCATCGCTTACCCCAACCCGGTGACGGCCGGAGAGACGCTCTACCTGCGCGATGCGGTCTCGCTCAATGCGCGCATTGATCTGATGGAGCCAACGGGCCGCGTGGTATGGAGCCAGACGCTCGGTGCTGGGACCTCACAGGTCCAGATCCCCCGATCCGTTCACAGTGGCAACTACGTTCTGCTCCTGCAGCAGGGATCGGAACGGCGCTATCAGAAACAAGTCGTGCAATAGGATCTGCCCGCGGTCCGGATACCCGACCGCGAACCCTCCTTCCCAGGTCGCCCTTCGGTACGGTCCAACCGTCCGGAGGGCGTTCCCGTTCCTACGGCACCGGGTTATGAGCGGCGCCTGATGATGCGCGACGGATTCCCCACGGCCACATGGCCAGCGGGAACATCCTTCACCACCACAGCCCCGGCCCCGATGGCGGCATCGTCGCCAATGGTGATGGGGCCGATGATCACCGCATTGGCGCCGATGTCCACGCGATCCCCGAAACGCGGTGAGGCGCTGTAGGTGCCATCGGGGAGTCGGCGATTGCCTATGGTCGTGCTATTGCGCACGGTGCATCCCGCACCGAACACGGTGTGGTCGTTGACGATGAGCGCCTGTCCATGGTCGATGCGGAACCCCGGGCCGATCCGTGTCTTCCATGGAAGTTCAATACATAGGAACCACTCCACCATGATCCGGTAGAAGATGAAATACGGCAGGAACAGGATGAAGCTGATGGTGGACCGTCGGAGGAGATGCGCGGTGCGGAACATCGACATCACCAGCATGCCTTTCGGATTCCCCTTATTGGCCTTAAGGTCTTGGAAGATGTTCCACACGCTCGCCATATCCGGATAGCTCTAGCCTTGGTTGCGGCCAAGGTATTGGTTGGCCAATAGTTTCAGGTATTGCGGCACATGGAGCGCGGTGCGCACCAAATGGCCCATAAGCACGCCGAACGTGCCCATACCCACCGATCGACCAACGCGGGCCCCTTCCGCCAGTGCCTTGCCCAGCGGGATGGACATGCTCGCACCGCCGGCCGTAAAATGCGCGATGGGGCCTGCTATGTAAAGGAACTGTGCGGGATCCTCCAACCACGCGCGGAGGGTCCATTGATGATCGCCGCTGACACGCAGGGTGGGATCGAAGCGGTGCCCGGCATAGTACCTGCGGCGCACAAAGAAGCTCGGGTGGTTGAGCACCATCTCCCAGTAGCGCAGGAGAAAGCCGGAACGCTTGGCCCTCTTGATCCGTTGGCTCCCGTTGGGATAGTGGATCCAGATATCACCATGAACGATGTTCACCGTCGCCGCACCTGCCACCGCGCGCATGGCCAGGGATACGGCACCCTCCACGTACCAATCGTCCGCGTTGATCATGCCCACCCATTCGCCGGTGCAGAGCGCCACGCCCTTGTTCATGGCGTCGTAGATGCCCTTGTCCTTCGCGCTGATCCAGTAGGCGATACGGTCCTCGTAGCGCCGGACGATATCGAGGGTGCCATCCTTCGAGCCACCGTCCACAATGATGTACTCGATGGACGGATGATCCTGTGCGAGCACGCTCTGGATGGTGCGCTCCAAGGTGGCCGCGCCGTTGTACACCACGGTCACGATGCTCACCAAGGGCTTCCCCGGCACCGCGACCGGATGGACCCCACGTACACGCAGGCCACCTTCCAGTTTCCCGTTCAGGTCAGCCATGCACCTTCGAGGGTCTTCTCACGACGGGTGACAGCGCTCTTCCTGAGCGCCAACGGAGACAGCATGGTGAAGAGGATCGCGTGGCCGATGTCCACCCCGTAGCAGAAGATGTCGATCTGCCAGATGAACAGCACGTAGACGAAGCCCGCGAAGAGCGGTGCTTGATCCGTACGGTCCAGGTACTCCGAACGGTACCACTTGAAGCCGCGCCACAACAGCAAATAGAGCAGCACTAGACCGAAGAGGCCTTGGGCGACCGCGACCTCGGTGAAAGTGCTGTGCGTATGCAGATTGTACGCATGGTCCTCCCCCCAGAGCTTGGCGACGAAGTCGAGCATGTGGAGCTTGTAGTGCCCTTTGTACCCATTCCCGAAAAGGAAGCCCGTGCGATCGTTCCAGGCCCAGTCAGCGACGGCGTTCCAGATGTAACTGCGTCCGTTGAACGTGGTCACGTCCTCCTTGCTCACCCGCTGCAGCACCGCCTGGAACACGGGCAGGCTGAGGAACTGATAGACGAGCAACGAGAACGTGAGCAGCAGGGGCATGGTGAACAACGAGATGGTATACAGCCCCCGCGCGACCTTGATCGCCCGCGTGAGGAACATGACCGCGAGCAACAGGAAGATCATGAGCGACAGTCTGCTGTTGATGCTCATCATCATGGCCAGGTTCAGCATCAGCGCGCACACGATCAGGCTGAAGGACAGGGGGCGTTTCGTAAAGTCGCGCAAGTGGAAGAGCAGCATCAAACTGATGATGGAAAGCACGTGGGCACCGGTGTAGATGCCGCGTATGAACGGGAAGTTCGCGCGCCCTTCGAAACTGTGACCGAACGATCGGATGCCCGCCACATACCCCAGTACGTTGATCGCGATGAGCAAGCCGAGGCTCTTGAGGAGCAGTGTGCTGAAACTGAAGTGATCATCGTCCCGATGATAGAACTGCACCACCACCGCCGCATTGAACGGTGCCGCGAACAGCAGGCAGGAGAGCAGCACGTTGCCGCTGTTAAGGCCGGGGATGCCTCCGCGCAGACCTACGAACATCGAGGCCATCAACGAACCGATGTACAGCATGCACAGCCAGTAGGTGCCACTGAGCATGTTGCCAATGCGCTTGCGATAGACGGCATCCACCGCATAGAAGAGGAGAATGGCCAGGAACGGGAGGTTGGATAGAATGAGCCCCTTCGACAAGCCTTGCTTGAGCCCGATGTAGTTCCCCAACCCATAGACCGCGAAGCCGATGAGGAAGAGCAGGTCGACCAGGTCCCGTTTGCGGATCACAGTGGTTCTTCGATCAGGTCTCAGCCCTTTCCGAACAATCCTTTCAAGGTGCGCATCACCGTCCCTTCCTTCCCCCCCACCATGTCGATCAGGGCGATCTTAACGCGGTACATCTTGGTGGAACCGATGAACCGTTTGAAGTATTCGGCGTCCCGGCTCGCGTCCAACATGATGAAGCGTGGGTGCTGGAGCGGAAAAGCGATGTCCCGCGCGGTGTCCTTGTTGCGCGGGTCATCCAGCCCTACGGTGTGGGTGCCGTCATCGCCGAAGCCGATGTTTCGCACCAAGTTGGTGTGTGGCAGGATGTTCAGACCATGGTTCATCACGCGTGTGATGTCCAATTGGTACGACCAGGAGTTCATTTTCCCCGCATGCACGTAGTCGAACATGCTGTGCACATCGTACTCCTCGTCCGCGTTCAGGAAGAAATCCTTCAGCGTGTTGCTCGCTTTCAGCGCCGGCCAGGCGCCCATGTCCACATCATAGTGCGCCCATACCCTGCGCCAACTGGCCCAACCCCAGGGGGCGCCGTAGCCGTGCGCGGAGAAGTAGTAGGAGCCGTCCTTCTGGCCTGCCCAGTCATCCATGAGATTGTTGCCCATCACCACCCAGATGCGCTGGTCATGGCGGTAGCGCTCCAACATCTCCTGGCAGAACCGGAAGAAGCTGGGGACGGGCAGTGTATCGTCCTCCAACACGATGCCCTCGGGTTCGTGCTGGAAGAACCAATCGATCGCGGAGCTGACGCCCTTCCGAAGACCGAGGTTCCTCTCATTGAAACGGGTGCGGAGCTCACAGGGCCAATCCACCTGCTTCGCGAGCGCACGCACTTCATCGCATCGCAGCTGTTCCGCCTCGTTCCGTGGACCGTCGCAGGCGAAATAGAGTTTGCTTGGCCGCGCCGCGCGGATGGCCTCAAAGACCTGTTGCGCAGGGCCGATCCGATTGAAGCAGATGAACAGCACCGGTGTGGTTAGCGGGGGAACTGGCGGGCCCTGTGCGGACATGTCAGTGGATGTTGATGCGGTTGTTGCGGTAGTACACCGGAAAGTCCTTGAACATGCTGATGGCATGACGAGCCACCGTTCTCGAAGAGGAGAACTCGTCCACGAACCGGTACAGGAAGAGTTGCATCACATCGCGGTAGCGTGCTGCCACATCCTGTACGATATTTCCGTAGCGATCGTAGGGAAGGATCTCGATGCAACCAGCGGCGAGCGCGGTGGGCAGCAACATGTTCGACCCATGCACACCGATCACCACCTGGCTCTGCGCGTAGGCTTGGCACCAGCGTAGTTCGGTGTCTTTGTCCATTTTCCTCGTGCGAAGATCATCAACACCAGGAACAGGACCACCGCGATCGCCGAGCCCCACGATCGTCGCTTTCACATCGGGGTAGTGCTTGCGGATGCGTCGCAATGCGGCCATGGCGAGCCGCTCCTGATCGGCGAGGAAGAGCCAACGCGCGAACCCTTTCAGACCGATCTTGTTCAACGCACGATGAACGAACTTGAAGAACGGCGATCGCAGCCAGAGGCGGTCCTCCCGCAGCACGAAGGTGATCCGCCGCGGCTGATCCACGAACTTCTCCAACGGGAAAGGGGCCACGCCGCAAAAGCGCTCGATGTCCACCTTGCTCTTGTCCGGATGTGCGTAGCCCTTTCCGAGGAACAACTCATCATACCTGGGCAACTGGTCCTGGACAAAACGATCGATAGCTGTGTACCAACCGTGGGCCTGACCGAGACGTTGGTCCACCAGCCAGACCTCAGCGGTGCCCTTGGGCACCAACCATTCGAAGCTGCGCGGCAGGATGAGCACAAGGCCCAGATCAGGATGCGCATCCAGATAGTACTGGGCGTTCCAGAGTTTCAGGAGCACATGGCCATAAAGGAAATCGAGCGTATTGAGCACGACCACGCGCTTGCGCTCACGCAGCACCCGTCGCTCGATGCGTACATCCGCATCGATCGGCGCGCGGAAGCCTTCCAACAGCGGCGACCATACCCAACCGGCCGCACCCTTGGGGTTGTGCAGATTACCATCCTCCTTCCCTATCGACACGTCGTGATCCACGGCGAAGCCCACAGGCAGGTCGTGATAGAACGCATATCCGCACGACCGGCATCGGTATTCTCCGAGAACGTGTACGCCTGGGAACACTGTGCCAACGGCGTCCACCTCGCGTGAACCACAACTCGGGCAGTCGCGGTCGGCGAGCAGCTTCGGTCGGACAGGTACCAAGTGGCGGTCCATGATCAGTTGGCGCGGTGGAACCTCCAGAACGTGCCGATCCCCTTCAGCATCCATCCCAGGTTCACCCGGGTGTGCTTGAAGCAGAGGTCGAGCAGGAAGAGGCTCACCGCGAAGGAAATGATCGTGGCCCAGATCGCGCCGATGGATCGGTACTCGGGTATCAACAGGTAGTTGATGGCGATGTTGAGCCCAGCTCCGAT
>JAGNSU010000028.1 GCA_017987895.1 Flavobacteriales bacterium
TGTTGTACGAGGTATACAAACAACGGAACGATGCACGGGCCGCATTGCGGATGCACGAACTCTACCAAACCACATCCGATTCGCTCGGCCGCGAGCAGTTCCGTATGGGCTTGATGAAGCGCCAGATAGAAACGGACTTCCAGGCCCAGATGCTCGCGGACAGCATCGAGAGCGCGCAAGCGGTGGAGCGCGAACGTTTGGGCGCAGAAGTGGCCCGGTTGGAAGCGGCGCAGGAAAAGACCCGAAGCCGACTGCTGCTCATCGTCGGGGCGCTGGTCCTGATCGCCAGTGGCGTCTTCTTCTGGTTGGACCGCAAGCGGCGGAAAGAACGCTTCGAGAAGGAAGCCGCACACCTGGAAACACAAGCGCTGCGCAGCCAGATGAACCCGCACTTCATCTTCAACGCGCTGAATTCCATCAACGCGTTTGTGCAGAAGAACGAGCCTGACAAGGCCGCAGCTTTCTTGTCCCGCTTTGCCCGGTTGATGCGACTTGTACTGGAGAACAGCCGTCAAAGCGAGGTGCCGCTGAAGGACGACCTGGAAGCGCTGGACAACTACTTGCACCTGGAGCGCGCACGGAGCGGCGAGAAGTTCGACTACACCATTCTAGTGGATCCCACCATCGATCAGGACGAGGTACATGTACCCCCCTTGGTCATACAACCGTTCGTGGAAAACGCCATCTGGCACGGTATGGCGGGGAAGGAGGAGAAGGGGCACATCACCCTCAGCGTACAAAGGCGCGGGAGTGAACTGGTGATGGCCATCGAGGATGACGGCGTGGGCCGCCATGCACCAAAGGTCACGAGCCAAGAGACAACACAGAAGAAGACCTCACTTGCCACCACGATCACCAAGGCAAGGCTGGACCTGGTCCAGAAACAGAAGGGCAAGCCCGCAGGCTTCAAGTACATCGATCTGCCACAGGGAACGCGGGTGGAACTGAGCCTGCCTATCGACGGGGCGGGATAGCGATCTATATTCCCGTCCGTCGGTCCAATGCCGCCTGAATGAAGCGATCCCTGTTGCCTTCGGTCCTCCTCCTCTTCAGTACTTTCTGCCAGGGGCAGATCGACAGCCTGAAGCAGGCGCTGGTCAATGCGCGGGAGGACACTAACAAGGTGAACCTGCTGGGGTCCTTGGGCCGGGAACTGTGGAACAACGAACCCTTCACCGCCTTGGACCATTTCCAGAAGGCGCTGGCCTTAGCGGAGCGTCTTGGATGGGTCGCGGGCATGGCGCAAATGGAAGTGGACATCGGCTATGTATACAGCTCTCCGCTCAGCAACTACCCGGAGGCGATCGTTCACCTGAACCAGAGCATCAAACATGCGACTAAGGCCGGGGATGACGGCATAGCGTCGGAAGCGTACTTCGAACTGGGCTACCTCTATCTCAACCTGAAAGACTCCACGCGCTGCGTCATGGCCTTCAAAGAGAGCCTGGCCGCGGCCTCCAAGGATGGCCACCACGAGAACGCGAACCGCGCGACCACATGGATCGGCAATGCGTACCTGATATTCGGACGCGCCGGGGAGGCGATGAGGTGGTATGAACAAGCGCGCAGTCGTACAGAGGCGACCCACGACACCCTGGGACTGGCCTTCGCCCATGAGAACATCGCTGCGGCGCATCAGATAGCGGGAAATGATACGCTCGCGTTGCGGCATTTGACGATCAACGAGGACCTCCTGGCCTTGGCCCACAGCGATTACCGCACGTTGCGCGTGCTGTCGCAGAAGGCCGAACTATTTCAGAAGATCGGCGACAATGCCAAGGCGTTCAAGTGCCTTGAACGCATGTTCGTCCTCGCCCAAAAGCTGGGCGACAAGGAGCGGATATCCAGGTACTACTCCGATCTGGGCCGATACCATGGGCGTCTGAACGATTGGGAGAACGCGGTGGCTGATCACAAGAACGCCTTGCGGATCGCACAGGAGATCAGCAACCTGGATGTGGCCGTTGGCGTGCTGGATGAACTTGTCGAGGCCTTGCGGAAGGCAAAGCGGTACAAGGAGGCGCTCAGTTACTTCGATACGCTGATGATCGGCCTCGATTCCCTAGAGGCCACCCAAGGCAAGGCGGAAGTGGTCCTCATCACCGCAGGTGCCGAATATGACAAGCAACAGCTCGCGGATAGCCTGGCCCATGCCAATGAGGTCGCTCAATTGGAGAAGGACCGAACGATCCAGCGTTTACGGGCGGATCGTAACCGTAACAACGCTTTGGCGTTGATGGGCGGGGCCATCCTCGTGATGGGTGGTGGCACCTTCTTCTTCATTAGCGACAGACGGCGTAGGCGGGAGCGTTTCGAGAAGGATGCCGCGCAATTGGAAACACGCGCCTTGCGCAGCCAGATGAACCCGCACTTCATCTTCAACGCGCTCAATTCCATCAACGCCTACGTGCAGAAGAACGATCAGGACAGCGCCAGCAGCTACCTCACCAAGTTCGCCCGCGTAATGCGCAGCGTGCTGGAGAACAGCCGCCACAGCGAGGTCCCCTTGAAGGACGATCTGGAAACACTCCGCAGCTACATGGACCTCGAGCGCAAGCGCATGCAGGAGAAGTTCGATTTCACCATTACGGTGGATGATGCCCTGGACCCGGAAGAAGTGATGGTGCCTCCCTTGGTGGTGCAACCCTTCGTGGAGAACGCCATCTGGCACGGCATGGCGGGCAAGGAAGGCAAAGCCCACATCCGTTTGAAAGTGGAGGCGCGCGGAAAGCAACTGCTATGGATCATCGAGGATGATGGTGTTGGGCGTAACGCCAAGAAGGAACCGGCGGCACAGCCACTGGGTGATACGCCAACGAAAAAAACCAGCCTCGGCACCGCCATCACACGCTCCCGCCTCGACTTGGTGCAGAAACAGCATGGTGGCACCGCAGGCTTCCGGTATATCGACGTTCCCCAAGGCACGCGGGTGGAAGTGGAGATGCCATTGATGCACGCGCACTAGAACGCGCTACTGGCTGCTAGCCGCTGGCTTGATGCGTCTTAAGATGACGAGATCTCCTCGTCAGGTCGCATAGAGCCTGTGGCCAGCGGCTAGCAGCCAACAGCGCGTTCCCCCCACCTGCTCCCTCCCGCCCACCACTTGCTCGACGGCGAATGGTCCCTTCGGTACACGGGATTTGCTTTGGCCCATCATCAACAATGATGACCACCAAAAACCAACTGCCATGAAAGCCTACGCCACCTTCGCCGCCCTCTACATGTTCCTCCTCCTCACCGCCTCATGCGCCAAGGAAGCAGCTATCGCACCGCAAGGCACCGCCCCCGCGACGGAAGAGACCGAGAACAATGAACTGAGCGCGACCACGCCTGTCGCCAGCACCGATGGAGCCGATAGCGGCCCGCCGTCAGGAACCGCTACCACGGAACCCGCGATATCGGATGTGGACATGGCCCGGATCTGGATCACCCCCGAAGGCAACTTCGTCACCGAATAGCAACGCGCTTCTCTGAAAGAGCCCTGCGGTCCCCGGATCGTGGGGTTCTTCCATTTCAGGAGCAGGGGCAGGAGGCAAGCAACATGTCTTGCGCTTGTCCCTGCTCCTGCCCCTGACTATCGCCAACTACTCCCTCGCACCCGCCACTTGCTCACCGGGCCTCACCCCTACCCCCTAGGTCGCTGTTGTTTTGGGTCAGCAACGACGAACAACGCCCTCCCAACCTCCCACCACCATGAAAGCCCTCACCTTCCTTCGCCTTACCGCCCAGGCCGCCATCGCTTCCATCGCGATCACCGCTTCCGCCAACGAGACCAGCCATGTGCTCCGCATCGAGGGCAAGGTGCTCAGCAGCAACCCGCTCGAAGGTGCCTCGGTCACTGTCCTCCAGGACGGCGCCGCCTACAACCGGATGGACAAGGGCCTGGCCCAGTTCCAATTGGAGCTGCCCTTGGGCCATGAGTACCGCCTGCAGTTCGAGCTGCCGGGTACCATCGCCAAGGAATTGGTGTTCGACACCCACCTGCCCAAGAACATGGACGCGAAGAAGGACTTCCTCTTCCACTTCCAGGTGAGCCTGCTGGCCCAACCCGCAGAGGGCGAACAACAGTACGACGGCCCGGTGGGCAAGATCGCCTTCAACACCAAGGACAATGATTTCGGCTACGAGCACCTGCACACCGCCCGCTTGGAGAGCAAGCAGGCCCCGGTGCAGGAAGCACTGGCCCAAGCCCCGGTGAAGCGCGTGCGCAAAGAGGTGGCCGCCTTCGTGGATCCCACGATGGAACTGGCCGCCTGGACCGAGCAGAAGCGCGCCGAGCAGGAGGCCGAGGCCAAGAATTAAGGGCGGGTTAGGGAGGAACGGCAGAGGCCCCGGGAGGGGCCTTTGTCATTTCGCTTTGTCGTGGCGCCTATCTTTTCGCCTCGTTTCCCACCCACCCTACCCATGAGCGAGCTCTCCGCCGTCATCGTTGATGACGAACAACATTGTCGCGATGCCCTCAGCGGCATCCTCGAAAGGAAGCACCCGGATGTGCCTTTGTTGGGCATGGCCACCAACGTGCCCGAAGGCATCGACCTGCTGAGCAAGGTGAAGCCCAAGATCCTCTTCCTGGACATCGAGATGGGCAAGCAGACCGGCTTCGATCTATTGCAGGCCATCGGCCCGGACCGCCCCCACGTGATCTTCACCACCGCCCATGAAGGCTATGCGGTGAAGGCCATCCGCTTCAGCGCGTTGGATTATCTGTTGAAGCCGGTGGACCCCGATGAACTCGCGGGCGCGATCAACAAAGTGCGCGCGGAAATGCGCACCCCGCAGACCCCCGATCAGTTCATGGCGCTTCTGAAGAACCTGACCCGGCCCGCTACCGCCGAGCGCCGCATCGCCCTCCCCGTCGCCGACGGCTTGGAGATGGTGGACGTGGACGAGGTGATGTATTGCGAGAGCGACAGCAACTACACCGTGGTACACCAGAAGGATAAGAAGCGCCTGGTGATCAGCCGTACGCTGAAGGAGTTCGAGGACATCCTCGACCCTGAGCAGTTCGTGCGCGTACACCACAGCTACCTCATCAACGTGAAGCACGTGAAGAAGTACATCCGTGGCGAAGGCGGTGAGGTGATCATGAGCGACGGCACCAACGTGGCCGTGAGCCGCCGCAAGAAGCAGGAGCTGATGGACAGCTTGGCGCGGTTGTAGCGGATCAATTCCGATCAACTTCTCTCTTGCTGATCGAACGCTCGATAGCATTCGCAGTATTCCTCTCCCTCGTCCAGCTAGGACAAGCCCAGAACGGAACACCGGATAGTACGCGGTGGCGGATCGGGGTCTCGGCCCAGTTCGGGCAGCTGACGTGGCGGGATCAACATGCGCTGGGGTGGGACGGCGATCCGCTCAATCTCGTTTCCTTTTACAACGATCGCGTCTACTCCGGTGCTGAGTGGACTCGGCACGATGGTGGAAAGGATGGTTCACACGCCCTCACCCAATTCGGACTGGTGCTCCAATCCCGAAGGGCGGATCAGATCGAAGTGCAGGTAGGGTGGAACAACTTCCGGTTCGACGATCTGAGCCGCGATCACTACTTCCCTCCCAGGGTCCATTCCTCATACACCACCGCGCGTCTTGAGTACACCCGAACGACCGCCAAGCGATGGCGTGCGCTCAGACCTAGTTTCGGCGTGCGATATGGCATTGCGGTCTTTTTCAGAACGGGAATGAGCCACAGCGACTATGAGTACTACTATTCCCCCGGACGGTACCAAGAACACATTGAAGGAAATGGGAGTGCCGCGCTTCTTCAACCAACGGTTTGGTGTGGTTACCGATCTCGACGGGTCTTATTCGGAGTACAGCTACATTGGAACGTCCTGGGCTACGCATCGGGTGAACTCTACACGAATTCCTACCGCCGTTTCTACCACGAGGAAACGTTTGTAGACCGAACCGACACCTATTCGGAATGGCTCGGCCCGGATGATCTGATACGCGAGGGCTTGTTCTTGAGCGACATCTGCATCAAGCTCACGCTCAACCTTGTTGGCGTGGGCAAGCGGCAGGCCGTTCCAGAACCTCGTCCGCGCAAGGCCGCACGAAAAGATGCGGTAGTTCAACCTAGCGGTCGGTAAGCCTCGAAGGCGGCGCTACTAGGAAAGCAACCGCTTCACTATCGCCGCGATCGCACCACCATCGGCCTTGCCGGCCAGTTGCTTGTTCGCTTCGCCCATCACGCGGCCCATGTCCTTCATGCCGCTAGCCCCCGTGCTCGCGATGATCGCTTTCACCGCCGCTTCCACGTCGGCGTCGCTCATGCGCGCGGGCAGGTAGGCTTCGATCACCTTGGCTTGCGCCTCGTCCTCCGCGGCCAGATCAGCCCTTCCTTGTTGATGGAAGATCGCGGCGGCCTCGGCGCGTTGCTTGTGCAGCTTCTGCAAAAGCTTGGCGCCCACCTCTTCCGAAACCTGGGCTTGGCCACCTTCCTTGGTTAGCTCCAACAGGATGGCGCTCTTGATCGCGCGCAGGGCGTTCAAGCGGTCCTTGTCGCGGGCCAACATCGCGGTCTTGATGTCCGCGTCGATACGTTCCTTGAGATCCATGGCGATGGGGGAATGAAAGAGGCGGGCAAGTTACCCTGCCCGCCCGCGATCTTCTACTCGTCTTCGAGCGCTTTCCCGCGAAAGCGTGATCGAAGTGGCTCAATCCACGTTGTCGTGCAGGAACGGATTGTTCTTCTTCAGTTCTACGCGGCGCTCTCCGCTCTCGTCCTGGTCCTCGCTCAACGTGTAGCGGCTCACACTGCTGTCCGTGCTGCGTGGTCCTTCGGTCAGCGTGACGCGCTTGCGGATGTATGCGGGCTCACGTTCCAGGTCGTTGATGCCGTTGGGTGACCGCAGACGCAGGGTGAGATCGCGCATGCGCGAGAGGCGCTCCTCCACCCGGGCTTGGTGTTCGGCCGGTGGCAAACGTTGGGCGGAGTTATCGGCGCTCGTCGTGTTCACGCTGGCGGGAGGCGCATCGTCGTACAACGCGTGTACCTTCTTGTCATCGCTCACCGGCGCGGCGGGCTGCTTGTTCACCACCTCGAACTCCACAGGGCGCTCCGGACGGAACGGTGCGACCACAGGAGGTGTGGATGGCGCCTCGTTCACCACAGGGGCAGCGGGCTTCAAGTACGGCTCCATGGGCTGCTCGCTGGGGACCGGCGGCACCGCGTTCGCGGACTGCTTCGGTGTCACGGCGACCGGGTTCACGATCGGCTGCATGATCATCGTGGGCACGTCGGCATCGAGCGGGATCACCTTGCGCGCCTCGGGTGCGGTACCGATCAGACCGGTGTCCGGATTCACTTGGAAACCGGTGGCGATCACCGTAACGCGCACTTTCGCACCCAGCGATTCATCCTTGCAATAGCCCCAGATCACATCCGCGCTGCTACCTGCGGCATCCTGGATATGGTCGGTGATCTCGGTGATCTCGTCCATCAGCACCTCTTGGGTGCCATGGGTGATGTTGAGCAGCACGAACTTGGCGCCCTTGATATCGTTATCGTTCAACAACGGTGAGGCCAGCGCTTCCTGGGCGGCGCGCAAGGCACGCTCCTCCCCTTCCGCTTCGGCCATGCCCATCACGGCAGCGCCGCTGTTGGTCATCACGGTCTTCACGTCCTCGAAATCGACGTTCACCTTGCCGGTGACGGTGATGATCTCGGCGATACCCCGCGCGGCGGTGGTGAGCACATTGTCCGCATAGCCGAAGGCGTTGTCCAAGCTCAGGTTACCGTAAAGGTCACGCAAGCGGTCGTTGTTGATCACGAGCAGGGTGTCCACGGAGCGGCGCAGGTCCTCGATGCCGGCCATGGCCTGTTGCTTCCGTTTGCGGCCTTCCCATTGGAAGGGCATGGTAACGATGCCGACCGTGAGGATACCGAGCTCACGAGCGATGCTGGCGATCACCGGTCCGGCTCCTGTGCCGGTGCCACCACCCATGCCAGCGGTGATGAAGACCATCTTGGTGCGCGTGCTGAGGAGCTGGCGGACCTCATCGATGTTCTCTTGGGCGGCGTCCTTGCCGCGATCGGGCACAGAGCCGGCGCCAAGGCCATCGGTAAGCTCGGGTCCGAGCTGCACTTTCACCGGTACCGGGCTGATGTCCAGCGCCTGCTTGTCGGTGTTGCAGATGATGAAGTCCACGCCCTTGATGCCTTGGGCGTACATGTGGTTCACGGCATTGCTGCCGCCGCCCCCCACGCCGATCACTTTGATGATCGACGACAGTTCCTTGGGAAGATCGAATTTCATGACAGTGGTTTTTGGAATGTGGAAGGGAAGGGTCAGTTGTCGTCATCGTTGAGCAGCTCCGAGGCACCTTTCAGCACTTTATCGAAGAAGCCCCCGACGCGGGAGGTTTGGGAATGGCCTTTCACGCGGACCGCGGTGTTCTCCTGGGCCTGCTTGGGGCGACGGCGCTCCAGATAATCGAAGCCTTTAAGAACCAGACCCACGCCCGTGGCGAACAGCGGACTGGTGACCTGGTCCACGTTGCTCTTCGCGAGGTGCTCGTTCGGGTAGCCGATGCGTGCGCTCATGCCGGTCATGTACTCCACCAGTTGGCGTAGGTGCTTCAATTGTGCACCGCCACCGGTGAGCACCACGCCGGCGATCATCTGCTTCTCCATGCCGCTGTTGCGGATCTCGAAGTGGACGTGCTCGAGGATCTCCTCCATGCGGCTCTGGATGATCTCCGAGAGCGTGCGCAAACTGATCTCCTTGGGATCCCGGCCGCGCAGACCGGGGATGCACACCACCTCGTTCTCCTTGTTCTCCGCAGCGAGGGCACTGCCGAACTTCACCTTGAGCAGTTCGGCCTGTTCGCGCATCACGCCACAACCCTGGCGGATGTCCTCCGTGATCACGTTCCCACCGAAGGGGATCACCGCGGTGTGGCGGATGATGCTGTCATAGAAGATGGCGAGGTCCGTGGTGCCACCGCCGATATCCACCAGCACCACACCGGCCTCCTTCTCTTCGGCGCTCAGCACGGCGTCGGCGCTGGCGAGCGGTTCGAGGATCAACTCGGTCACATCGAGTTCAGCGCGATGCACGCACTTGTTGATGTTGCGCGCGGCGGTGACCTGGCCGCTGATGATGTGGAAGTTGGCCTCCATGCGCACACCGCTCATGCCGATCGGGTCGCGGATGCCCTGCTCACCGTCCACGATGTACTCCTGCGGCAGCACATGGATGATCTCTTCGCCCGGGGGCATCACCAGCTTGTACATATCATCGATCAGCAGGTCGATGTCCAACTGGCGGATCTCCTCCTCCAGGCTCTGGCGGGTGATCATGCCACGATGGTGCATACTGCGGATATGCTGACCGGCGATGCCCACGTTCACTGTGCCGATCTCCACGTTCGCATGGGCCTCGGCCTCCTTCACCGCCGCCTTGATGGATTCGACGGTCTTCTGGATGTTGGCCACCATGCCCCGGCTCACGCCTTCGGACCGGCTCTTGCCCATGCCGAGGATCTCGATCTTGCCTTGTTCGTTCTTGCGCCCGACGATGCAGGCGATCTTGGTGGTGCCGATGTCGAGGCCGGCCACGATCTCTTGGTTCTCCATGTGTGCTTCGTTTATCAGGGCGTTGTTCGTTGGGTGCAGACGACCTGCGCGTCGAAGCGGAGGTCGATGGTGGAATAGCGGCGCCAGTCGGTCTGCTTGATGCCTTCCGCATAGAAGAGGCGCAGCTTGGCGAATCGTTCTTCGAGCGCGGTGCCGTCGCCGATGCGCACACGCTGCGCGCCGACGCGGGGGATCAGTTCGAACTCTCCGTCCGGCGTGGCCACGATCTGGTCGATCAGCGCATCGCGGAAGGGATCGGCGCGGATGAAGGAAGCGATGCGGAACACTTCGTTCAACCGGGACAAGCGCATCAGACTGTCGCCATCCGTCACGTTGAGCACCGTGGTGGAAGCACCGGGCATGTGCAACTCACCCAGCGCCACGGGCACGCGCGGGGTATGGGCGCTGCTCAGCGGCATCGTGTGCCCTTCCGCATCGATATAGTAGGTGGTCCCATCGCGATCGAAGACGCGCACCACGGGCGCCCGCTGGTCCACGCGCACATGCAGCACGCCATCCAACGTGTGATAGGCCTCCGCGCGCGAAACACAAGGAATGGCGCGCAGGTGGTCTTCAATGGCGCGGATGTCCATCTCGGCGAGGGGCACGCCGATCACCGCACCGCCCATGTTCAGCACCTCCTCACGCACCTGCTGTTCGGTGATGAAGTGCGCACCGTCCATGCCGCGCACTTCGATGGCGAGGTCCTGCACCGGCCGACGGTCCGCGGTGCGTTCCACGAAGCCCAGAGCGCCGACCAGGAGCACCGTCACAGCCGCCATCAGCACCGGACGAAGGAGTTTGCGCGGGTTCTTCATGCGGCTTGGTGTTGAAGGAGTTCGGCGATGCGCGGCACGAGGCGATCGATGTCGCCGGCACCCAGGGTCAGCAGCACTTCGATGCGCACTTCCGCGATGCGGCGCAGCACTTCGTCGCGCATGAGGAGATGCTTGTCCTGCATCGGCACTTGCTGGAGCAGCCATTCCGAGGTGATCCCGCGGATGGGTTCCTCACGCGCCGGATAGATATCGAGAAGGAACAGCGTATCGAGCAGCGCCAGACTGTTAGCGAAACCCGGTGCGAAGTCGCGCGTGCGGGTGAAAAGGTGCGGTTGGAAGATGCCGGTGAGGTGACGCCCGGGATAGAGCTCGCGCGCGGAACGGATCGTCGCTTCCAGTTCGGCAGGATGATGCGCATAGTCGTCCACATAGACCATGTGCGCATTGGCCACGATCGTTTGGAAGCGGCGTTCGACACCTTTGAACGAAGCGAGCCCCTCGCGCAAGCGTTCATCATCCACACCGACATACTGCGCCATGGCCGCGGCAGCGGTGGCGTTCTCCACGTTGTGCCTTCCCGGCATTCCTAAACGCAGGTCGAGTAAAGTGCCGCGTTCGGTGACGAGGTCGAAATGGTACGCTCCGTTCTCCACACGCACCTTTTCCGCGCGCGGAACGCTCTTGCCATCGATCGCATAGCTCGTGCGTTCACCTTTCACCAGCGCGGAGGAGGCGCGTTCATGCACGAGTATGCGACCGGTGCACAAGGCCGCGAACTCGTTGTAGGAAGCCACCATGGCCTCCGGTGTTCCATAGATGTCCAAATGGTCCGGATCCATCGCGGTGATGATGGCCTCCGACGGATGCAGACGCAAGAAACTGCGGTCGTACTCATCCGCTTCGACCACGTTCAGTTCGGCTTGCGCATCGAGCAGCACATTGGTGCCGTAGTTGACGCTGATGCCGCCGAGGAAGGCATTGATGCGTTTGCCACCGTGGCGTAACAGATGCGCGACCATCGTGCTCACTGTGGTCTTGCCATGCGTGCCGGCCACGGCGATGGTGCGGCGGTCCTCGGTGATCATGCCGAGCACCTCGCTACGCTTCAGCATGCGGGCGCCCTGCTCGTTCCAGTACGCGAGCAAAGGGCTGGAGGCTGGCACGGCAGGCGTGCGCACCACAAGTACCTCCTTCGCCGCATGGCGCAGGTCGACCGGTATCAGCTCCGGATCCTCGTCGAACTGCACATCGATCCCTTCGGCACGCAATCGATCGGTGAGCGCGGAGGGCGTACGATCGTATCCGGCCACGCGCGCACCTTGCTGGCGGAAGTAGCGCGCGAGCCCGCTCATGCCGATGCCGCCGATGCCGACGAAGAAGAGGCTATGTGGACGGATGCTCATGCCGCTTCCACAGCTACCCGCTGCGAGGGAATGGTACGTGCCAGACGGATGGTCTCCTCCGCGATGGCCTTCGCCGCATCCGGACGGCCCAGCCCGGCGATGCGCAGGCGCAGGTCCTGCAATGCCGGTTGATCGGTGATCAGCTTGATGATGGTCGCACCCAGATCCTCTTCGGTGCGTTCATCACGGACGAGGATCGCCGCACCGCGATCGGTGAGCGCACGTGCGTTCATCGTCTGGTGATCCTCCGCGGCGGTGGGCAGGGGCACGAGGATGGCGGGGAGCTTCACCAGGCAGAGCTCGCTCACGCTGATCGCTCCGGCGCGCGCCACCACCAGGTCGGCCACGGCATACGCCAGGTCCATACGCTCCACGAACTCCGTGACGATACAGCCATCATACCCCAGGGCGATCACGGCTTCGCGCGCTTGTGCGAGGAACGGCGAACCGGTCTGCCAGATCACCTGGACGCCCTGGGCTTTCAACTGCGGAAGCGCTTTCGCGATGCCCTTGTTGATGCCACGAGCACCAAGGCTTCCTCCGGTGACGAAGAGCACGGGTGATCCATCCTTCAGACCGAAGTGCTTCATGCCGATGCCGCGCTTCCCTTCGATGCGGACCACTTCGAGGCGTACCGGGTTCCCCGTGCGGTGCAGCTTTTCCTTGGGGAACCAGCGCTCCATACCATCGTAGGCCACGCAGATGCTATCCACGCGCCCCGCGAGGTAGATGTTCGTCTTCCCAGGAAAACTGTTCTGCTCCTGGATCAAGGTGGGCACGCCCATGCGCTGTGCGGCCGCCAGCAACGGACCGCTCGCATACCCACCAACGCCCACCGCCACATGGGGCTTGAACGTTCGGACGAGACCGCGCGCCTTCATGATACTTCGCAACAGCCGCCAGGGCAGCGCGAGGTTCTTCAGGATCGAGCCGCGTTGGAACCCACGGATCGGCAACCCTTCGATACGATATCCAGCGGCGGGGACCTTGTCCATTTCCATCTTGCCGAGCGCGCCCACGAACAGCACATCGGCGTCGGGCTCACGCTCGCGCACGGCGTTCGCGATGGCGATCGCCGGGAAGATGTGCCCGCCGGTGCCACCGCCGCTGATCATCAGCTTAAGCGGCCGCTGTCGCGGTCCTGGGTTTGGGTTGGACATCTTCTTGGACTTCGTCGTACACACTGCGGCTCACACTTAGCACGATGCCGATCATCAAACACGTGAACCAGATCGAGGTTCCGCCCATGCTCACGAGCGGGAGCGGCTGGCCTGTTACCGGAACGAGATTGACGGCCACGGCCATATTGATCATCGCCTGTAGTACGAGACTGAGGCTGAGACCCACGGCTACCAGTGAACCGAAAAGTTTCGGGCATTTCGATGCGATGCGGACCGCGCGTCCCATCAGGATCACATAGAGCAACAGCAGGCCCAGACCTCCGAGGATGCTGCCATACTCTTCTATGATGAAGGCATAGATCATGTCGGAGTACGGGTGCGGCAGGAAATTCCGCGACGTACCGCTGCCCGGGCCGTTCGGCAGGAGCCCTCCGCTGGCGATCGCGATCTTGGCATGCTCCACCTGGTAGTTCGCGTCGCTGTCGTCACTGCCGTGGTGCTCCAAGCGTGCCTGCCAGGTCTCCACGCGGGGCAGCACACCGAGGTCACCGATCTCGTTTGCGGCGATCAACAGGGCGAACGATCCGGCGGCCAATAGCACCACCGCGCCGATCCACTTCAACGGAACGCCACCGATGAACAACACGACCATGCATACCAGGAAGAGCAGAGCGGCCGTGCTGAAGTTGGCGGGAAGGATGGTACCGCAGATCGCACCGATCGGCAACATCAACTTCAGCATCACATCACGGAAGGTCCAGGGCTCCTCGTGCCGTTTGCCGAGCACACGCGCCAGATAGACGATGAGCACGACCTTGGCCAGATCGCTCGTCTGGAAACTCTGGCCGATGATGGGGATGCGCAACCAGCGACTGGCGTCGTTCAAATTGGTGCCCAGCACCAGTGTGAGCACCAGGAGCCCCACGGTCACACCGAACAACAGCTGGGAGAGCTTCGAGTACACGCCGAACTTCAATCGGTGGGCGTAGTACATGATCACCCCACCGGTCGCGAGCATCATGCCGTGCTTGAACAGGAAGTGCAGCGTGCTTCCGCCTTCGCGCTTGAACGCCAGCGACGCGATGGAGCTGTACACGGCCAGCAAGCTGACCATGCCCAGCAGCAAGGCCACCATCCAGATGGTCTTGTCCCCGCGGAGGTGTTCTTTGAAGAGACGGTTCATGGCGTTCAGGTGATCAGAGATCGCGCACCATGCGTTTGAAAGCGTGCCCGCGCTCCTCGTAGTTGGCGAAGCCTTCACCACTGGGGCAGGCGGGACTGAACAGCACCACATCACCACTGCGCGCGAGTTCGTGCGCCAGGAATACAGCGGTCCGCAGTTCGGTGGCGTGGTAGACCTGTTCCATCCAAGGGCGCAGTTCCTCGACGCGTTCGGCCCCTTCGGCCCCGAAGAGGACCAATGCGCTCAGGTGCTCGTGCAGGAAGGAACGCACACCCTCGTGCCGCGGATCCTCCGGCAGTGCGCCGGTGATCCACACCACGGGCTTTTCGATGGCGGCGATGGCGGCCAGGGACGCATCGAGGTAGGTGGCCTTCGAATCATTGATGTATTCCACGCCACGCAGCGTGCCTGTGAACTCCAAGCGGTGCGGCGCGCTCACCAGTTCGCCCAACGCTCGGCTGCGTGCGCGCACCAGATCGGCGGCGTTGCGTGCCGCGGTAAGGCGGTGCAGGGTTTCGTTGTCCATGGTCCGTGGGATATGGATCGATACGTTCCGGATCAGAGTGCCTTCACGGCGGTTTTGAACTTGCGGCCCCGTTCCTCGTAGTTCTCGAACAGATCGAAGCTGGCGCATGCGGGGCTGAGCAGGACCACATCGCCCGGCTCACTGAGCTCGTACCCCACGTTCACCGCACGCTCCGCGGTGTCCACCTCCACAAAATGCGGCACTTTGCTCTCGAAGACCTTGCGCAGCTTCTCATTGTCCTTTCCAAGGCATACAATGGCCTTCACCTTGTTCTTCACCAGGTCCATCAGCGCCGTATAGTCGTTGCCCTTGTCCACACCACCAACGATCCAGACCACGGGTTTGTCCATGGTTTCCAAGGCGTACCAAGCGCTGTTCACGTTCGTGGCCTTGGAGTCGTTGATGAACTCGACGCCGTTCACCAGGCCAACGCGCTCCAGCCGGTGCTCCACGTTCTGGAAGTCGCTGAGACTCTCGCGTACGGTCTCCTTGCGCACTTCGAGGATACGGGCGGCGATGCCCGCGGCCATGGAATTGTAGGCGTTGTGCTTGCCTTGTAGCGCTAGTTCGATCAGGCTCATGCGAAGGGGGGTTGGGTCCGGGTGGGTGGAAGCGTTGATATGGAGATGGCCGTCGCGGAGGAAGCCTCCTTCAGGCACTTGGTGTTCGATACTGATCGGCCAGCGGCGCGCACGCACGGAATGTTCCGCGAGACCGCGTCGCACTTCCGGGTCATCATCGCTATGGATGAAATGGTCCGAAGCGGTCTGGTTCATCGCGATGCGGAACTTGCTGGCCGCATAGTGGTCCATGTTGTACTGGTACCGGTCCAGATGGTCCGGGGTGATATTGAGCAGCACCGCGATATGCGGGCGGAAGGCGCGGATCCCGTCCAATTGGAAGCTGCTCAGTTCGAGCACGTACAGCGCGTGGTCGCGTTCCGCAAGAAGCCCGGCGAAGCTGCGCCCTACGTTGCCGCCCAATCCCGCATCGAGCCCGGCCTTGCGCAGGATGTGGTGGGTGAGCAAGGTGGTGGTGGTCTTGCCGTTGCTACCGGTGATGGCCACGATGGGCGAAGTGGTATGGCGTGCCGCCAGTTCGATCTCGCTGATCACCGGGATGCCGCGGTCGATGGCGGCGGCCACCAGCGTAGCGGTATCCGGGATGCCCGGGCTCTTCACCACTTCATCGGCATCCAGGACCTTCACGGCAGTGTGGCCGCCTTCCTCGAAATCGATGCCGTTCGCCGTGAGCGTTTCGCGGTAGTTCGGCTTGATACTGCCACCATCGCTCACGAACACGGGAATACCGAGCTTCTTCGCGAGCAAGGCCGCGCCCACGCCGCTCTCCTGCGCACCGAGGACCACGAGCTTCCTCATCGCAGCTTGAGGGTTACGATGCTCAGCACGGCGAGCATGATGCCGACGATCCAGAAGCGGCTCACGATCTTGCTCTCGTGTATGCCGGCCTTTTGGAAATGGTGGTGCAGCGGCGACATCAGGAAGATCCTGCGCCCCTCACCGTACCTCTTGCGCGTGTACTTGAACCAGGACACCTGCATCACCACGCTCAGGTTCTCCACGAGGAACACGCCACACAACACGGGGATCAACAGCTCCTTTCGGACGAGGATGGCCAGGGTCGCTATGATCCCGCCCAGCGCGAGGCTGCCCGTATCACCCATGAAGACCTGGGCCGGGTAGGCGTTGTACCAGAGGAAGCCGATGCACGCCCCCAGCATGGCCCCGATGAACACCGCGAGTTCCCCGCTCTCGGGGATGTACATGATGTCCAGGTACTCCGAGAAGATGATGTTACCGCTCACATAGGCGAGCACACCGAGCGCCAATACCATGATGGCCGATGTACCGGTGGCCAGTCCGTCCAGGCCATCGGTGATGTTGGCCCCGTTGCTAACGGCGGTGATGATGAAGATGACGATGACGATGTAGAGCAACCAGGTGTAGCCGCGCGCCTCGCGGCCGAAGAGGCCGAGGATGGACGAGTAGTTGAACTCATTGCCTTTGACGAAGGGGATCGTCGTGTTCGGGCTCTTGCGGTCCAACAGATAGTGCGCGGTGCCGTCCTCTTCGATGAACGTACTGAGCGCGGCGGGGTCCAGTTGGTCCGCGAGCACCTGTGGCACCTCCACCTTGGTGCGGATGGAAGGATGGAAGTAGACGACGGCGCCCACGATGATCCCGATCCCCACCTGCCCCACCACCTTGAACTTGCCGGCCAGGCCGCGCTTGTCCTTCTTGAAGACCTTGATGTAGTCGTCGATGAAGCCGATGGCACCGAGCCACACGGTGGCCACCAGCATCAATAGGATGTAGATATTGTTCAGCTTCGCGAAGAGCAGCGTGGGGATCAGGATCGCGCTGAGGATGATGAGGCCGCCCATGGTGGGAGTGCCCTGCTTGCTGAGCTGCCCCTCCAATCCGAGATCACGCACCGTCTCGCCCACCTGCATGCGGCGCAAGAGCTTGATGATGCCTTTGCCGAACCAAAGGCTGATGATGAGCGAGGCGAACACCGCCATCGCCGCGCGGAAGGAGATGAAGTTGAACGCCCCCGATCCGGGCAGCGCGAAGTCCATCGCTTTGAACAGGTGGTACAGCATTACTTGTGCATCAGTTCAAGCGTTTCCTTCAGCACAGCGGCATCATCGAAAGGGTGCTTCACCCCGGAGATCTCCTGGTAGGTCTCATGCCCTTTGCCCGCTACCAGCACCACATCGCCCGGCCGTGCCATGGATACCGCCTGGCGGATGGCCTCGCGGCGATCGGCGTTGACGAACGCGCGATCCGCATCCACGGCCGCGATCCCGCCGCGCATCTCTTGAAGGATGGCCATGGGGTCTTCGCTGCGCGGATTGTCGCTGGTGAGCACCACGCGATGGCTCAGCTCCACCGCGAGGCGTGCCATAACCGGGCGCTTTGTGCGATCGCGATCACCGCCGCAACCCACCACGGTGATCACCTGCTCTTCATCGCCACACACTTCATTGATCGTAGCGAGCACGTTCTTCAGTGCGTCAGGCGTGTGCGCGTAGTCCACGATGCCGAGCACCCCGCTCGCACCGCGCACCACCTGAAAGCGACCGCGCGGAGGTTCCAGATCACTGAGCGCGGTGAGCACGTCCACCGGTTGCAGGCCGAGGTGTACCGCCGTGGCATAGACGGCGAGCAAATTGCTCGCATTGAAAGCACCGACCAGCCGCGTGTACACGTCCCGGCCATCGATGTTCAAATGCAGGCCCGTGAGCTGGTTCTCGATGATCCGTGCGCGGTGATCGGCCAGGCCGTGCACAGCGAAAGAGCGTTTGGTCGCCTTGGTGTTCTGCACCATCACGGCGCTGTTCACGTCGTCCGCGTTCACCAGGGCCAGGGCATTGCGGCCGAGCTGATCGAAGAAGCGCTTCTTCGCTTCGATGTAGGCCGCGAAGGTCCCGTGGTAGTCCAGGTGATCGTGTGTGATATTGGTGAACACGGCCACATCGAAATCCAGGCCTGTGACGCGTTCCTGCACCACGCTGTGGCTGCTCACTTCCATGAAGCAGTGCGTACACTTCTCCGCCACCATTTCGGCGATCAGTTCGTTCAGGCGGACAGCGTCTGGTGTAGTGTGTGTGGAGGGGACCGTGCGTTGGCCGATGCGGATCTCCACCGTGCTGATCAATCCGGCCTTGATGCCGAGCGTGCGGCAAAGGCGGTAGAGCAGGGTGGCCACACTGGTCTTTCCATTGGTACCCGTAATGCCAACGAGCTTCAGCTCGCGGGACGGATGATCGAAGAAGTTCGCGGCCATAAGCGCCAGCGCCTGCGCGCTGTCGGCTACCCGCACATAGGTCACGCCCTCCTTCTGCCCTTCCGGCAACTGTTCACAGATGATCGCCGTAGCGCCGCGTTCGACCGCGGCGGCGATGTGGTCGTGCCCATCGGTGCGGGTGCCTTTCACCGCGACGAAAGCGGTAAAGGGGACAACCTCGCGGCTGTCGAAGCAGAGCTTCTCGATGGCGGTGTGGGTGGATCCGACCACCTGTTCGAGGCGTGCCCTGTAGAGCAGGTCCTTGAGCAGCTTCATGTGGTCAGGTCGAGAATGATGGTGCTACCGTTCGTGTAGCGCTGCCCAGGGCTGATCGATTGGCGGCGCACCATGCCGGCACCGAGCACGCGCACGTGCAGGCCTCTGTTCTCCAGGATGTACAGCGCGTCTTTAAGGCCCATGCCGAGCACGTTCGGTACGAGGCGCAATGCATCACCGGGAAGGCCGCGGGGTTTCAGCACCACAGCGCTATCGCCCGCCGTCGTGCTCACCCATTCGCCTTCGCCGATCTGTTCGCTCTTCACGCCCAAACCGGCGAGCGCGGTGCGCAGATCGCCGGCGTGGCCACTGTAGGTGATCGGGGTCCGTTCCACGCTGGGAACCGCTTCCGCCAGACCGGTCTGCATCTCCAGGCGATTGCTGTGGATCTTGTCGGCGATCTCACGGAAAATGGGTCCGGCGACCACGTTGCCGTAGTAGCCGCTCATGCTCGGTGAGCTCACCACCACGATCGCGGAGTAACGCGGTGCATCGGCAGGGAAGTAGCCGACGAACGAAGCCTGATAGCTGGTACCGCTCAACTTGTAACCTGACTTCTCTTGCGCGATCTGCGCGGTACCGGTCTTGCCCGCGATCTTGAAATGCGCGGCCTTCAGGTTCACCGCGGTGCCGCTGTCCACCACACCCACGAGCATGGCATGGACCTGGTCGAGCGTGGCGGGAGAGCAGATGCGCTCATTGAGGACAAGGGGTTCGAATCGTTCCACCTCCTTGCCAGCGCGCGTCACCTTCGAGGCGAACTGCGGTTGCATCATGCGGCCGCCGTTGGCGATCGCGTTGTAGAATGCGAGGATCTGCATGGGTGTCATGCTCACCTCATAACCGATGCTCATCCACGGCAGGCTCACACCGCTCCATCCCTTGTCGCCCGGGTTACGCATTACCGGTGAACCTTCACCAGGGAGCCGCACGCCGAGCGGACGGTCGAGCCCGAGCTTGCGCAGACCATCCACGAAACGCTTGGGTTCGTTGCGGTAGGCACCGTTGATCACCTGCGATACGCCTGTGTTGCTGCTCAACTCCAGTGCGCGCTGCACGGTGATCCTGCCGTAGCCGCCTTCGTGCGAGTCCTTCATCACACGATCGTGGAAGCGCACCTGGCCCTTCTTCGTGTCCACGGTGTCGGTCACCTTCACCTTGCCATCCTCCAAAGCCACCATCAGCGAAGCGGTCTTGAACGTGGAGCCCGGTTCGCAAGCGAGGCCCACAGCGTAGTTCAGGTCCTCCACGTACACGCTGTCCCCGCGTCGTGTGAGGTTGCTGATGGCCTTGATGTATCCGGTGGCCACTTCCATCACCACCACACAGCCGTGGTGCGCACCATGCTTGCGCAGCTGTGCTTCAAGCGCGGCGTCGGCCACGTCCTGTAGGTTGATGTCGATGGTGGTATGCACATCGCTCCCCGGCACAGGATCCTGGCCCTCACCGTCATCGATCGGCATCCAGATGCCGCCGGTGAGGCGTCGCTCCAACCGTTTGCCGGTCACGCCGCGCAACCATTGATCATAGCCGCCTTCCAGACCGATGGTGGTACTGTCCTTCAATACATAGCCGACGGTACGGGAGGCCAATCGCCCGAATGGACGCATGCGCACCGTGCGCTTCTCGATGATCATTCCGCTGGCGTAGCGTCCGCGTTTGAAGAGCGGGATCGCCTTCATGTGCTGCAATTGCTCGTGGTCCACCTTGCGCTTGATCAAGTGGTAGCGATCATGCCGTGCGCGGGCGGCGAGCAGGTCGCGCCGGTAGTCGGCGGCAGTGCGATCGGCGAAGAGTTCGCTCAGGGCCTGACAAAGCGGATCGAGCTCGGCGCGGAACAGCTCATCGCTGAGGCCGTCGGCCATGAGGTCCATGCGCACTTCGTACTCGGGTACGCTCGTGCTTAGGAAGCGCCCATCCTCGCTGTAGATATGCCCGCGGTCCGGTTGAACGGTGCGATAAGCGGTGGCGACGTGTTCGGAGCGGGCCACCCATTTGTCGCCCTCCACCAACTGGATGGTGAAGAGCTTGACCGCGATGGTGAGGGCGAAGACGATCAGCAGGCCGTACACCAGGTAGGCGCGCAGTCGGAGGGTGCGTTGGATCTCCATGGTCAGCGCAGGTCCTCCAGGTGGTCCTCGTCCACTTCGATCTTGCGCGGGGGCACACGGCTCTCACGCAGCCCGATACCGGAGATGCCCTCCGCTACCTGGCTTTGCTGTTCGGTCTTGTCCAGATGGCTGCGCACGGTGATATACTCGCTGCGCAGTTCCTTCAGGTCGGCATCGGTGCCATGCAGGTCGCGCACCGTGCGCTCGGTGTAGTAGCCATAGCCGATATACAGCAGCATGAGCCCGGCCACATAGAGGATGAAGGGCATGTTGCCCAGCACCTGCTCCCGGGTGAGGAAGGATCCGTTGAGCACGCCGATGAGGGCGCGCGGGAGCTTCGCCTGGCCTTCCTTGCGGGAGGCCTTGGGCTGCTCCTTGTTCTCTTCCTTCGTTCTGTTCTCTTTCACGTTCGTTCCGCGATCCTGGCCCGGGCACTGCGCGCCCGGGGGTTCCTTGCTATCTCTTCGTCACTTGGCTGTATCGCCTTGCTGGTCAATGGCCGGAAAGGCCGGAGCCGGTTGCCGTACACATCCTTCTTCTCCTCGCCACCCGCATCGCCCGCTCGCATCCAATTCTTCACCAAACGGTCCTCGAGGCTGTGGTAGCTGATCACCACGAGCCGTCCTCCAGGGCGGATGCATGCGGCGCTTTCGGCGAGCAGGCGCAAGAGCGATCCCAGTTCATCGTTCACCGCGATGCGCAGCGCTTGGAACACCTGGGCGAGGAAACCGCTCTCTTCGCGCCGTGGGGTCACCGGGCGCAACACCTCCACCAATTGATGGGTGGTGGTGATGGGCCCTTGCGCGATCGCCTGCTTGATCGTCCTGGCCACGCGCGGCGCATTGTCCACTTCGCCGTGCGCACGCAAAAGGCCCGTCAGCGCCGTTTCGTCCAGTTCCTTCAGCAATACCGCTGCGGTGCGCTTCGTTCGCGCGTCCATCCGCATGTCGAGCGGACCATCGAAGCGGAAACTGAAACCGCGGGTGCCGGTGTCGAACTGGTGGCTGCTTACCCCGAGGTCCGCGAGCAAGCCATCGATCGGCAGCTTGCCCAGGTAGCGCAGATGGTTCCGCAACCAGCGGAAGTCGGAGCGCACCAACGTGAAGCGGGGATCCTTCGAGGCGTTGTTCCAGGCATCGCGATCGCGATCGAACGCCACCAAGGCACCTTGCGGCCCCAGCTTTTCCAGGATCGCCCGGCTATGTCCACCGCCGCCGAAGGTGACGTCCACATAGACGCCGTCCGGCCGGATGTTCAGGCCATTGACACAGTCATGTAAAAGAACGGGAGCGTGGTAATCACTGGCCATTGGTATTACCCAGGCTGCCCATCACCTCTTCGGCGAGGGCGGTGAGGTCCACGGTCTCGCGCAGCATGCGGGCATGCCCTTCCTTGCTCCATACCTCGATGCGATCGAGCAGGCCCGCCAGTTTGATGTCCTTGCCGATACCGGCATGGTCCATCAACGGCTTGGGCAAAAGCAGGCGCCCACTGCCATCGAGCTCGAGCTGAGTGGCCCCACTGGCGAAGCGCCGGATGAACTCCCGGTTCTTCTCCAGAAAAGGGTTCAGCCGTGCCATCATGGCCTGGGTGCGCTCCCACTCGGCGATCGGGTACAGCACAAGGCAGGACTTGAACACGTCGCGGTTGATCACAAAGCCTTTCGATGCCACCTCGGCGAGCTGCTTCTTCAGCCCGCTTGGTAGCACCAGCCGCCCTTTGGCGTCCAGCCTGAGATCGTATTCCCCTAACAGGTTCAGCATGCATCATGCGCGTGCGAGACGGCAGCGAAAGTAGACGAATCGTCCCACTTTCCTCCACAAGCTCCCACTATTTTGCCCAATGTCGATAACTTCTGAACGACGAAGGTGGCAATTTGTTGCTGAACCGCTTGTTACACCTATAAATCGGGACTTAATAAGCGGTGGGAGGAAGTGGGAGTAATCAACAACCATTCACCGTCGCCAACAAGTGGCCCGATAGGTCGATCAGCCCCGTTCACGAAGCTCCGATCGCGGGCGTCGGCACCGACCGATGGCCCCAACAGCTTGCCCACAGGACGATGTGGATACCCCGTGAGCGACTACGAAGGGCCCATGAACGCTTCACTACTTTTGGACGGACCCGCTCAACGCCGGTCAGGAGAACCAGTATGCTGTCAGGGCTGAAGGAGGAAGGTGAGTTCCACTACGTGGAGGAAGGCGATGGGCCGGTGCTCATTCTCTTGCACGGCCTCTTCGGGGCGCTGAGCAATTTCGAGACGGCCTTCTCCCACTTTACGAAGCAGTACCGGGTGGTAATGCCCATACTACCCTTGTACAGCCTGCCTATGTTGAGCACGAACGTGGGGGCCTTGGCCAAGTTCCTGCACCGCTTCATCGAGTTCAAGGGGTACCGGGAGGTGAACCTGCTAGGCAACTCCCTAGGTGGTCATGTGGCGCTGGTGCATTGTAGTCACCATCCCGAAAAAGTGCGCAGCCTGATCCTCACCGGCAGCAGTGGGCTTTACGAGAACGCTTTTGGCGGCAGCTTCCCCCGCCGGGAGGACAAGGTCTTCATCAAGCAGAAGGTGGCCGTCACCTTCTACGATCCGAAGCACGCCACGGACGAGCTGGTGGAAGAGTGTTACGAGACGATCAACGACCGTGCGAAGCTGCTCCGCATCCTGGCCTTGGCCAAGAGCGCCATCCGCCACAACATGGCCAAGGAGATCCCGAAACTGAAGATGCCCGTGTGCCTGATCTGGGGCAAGCAGGATACCATTACCCCACCCGATGTGGCCGAAGAGTTCCACCACCTGATCCCGCAAAGTGAATTGTTCTGGGTCGATGAATGTGGACATGCGCCCATGATGGAACAGCCGGAGGCTTTCATCGCCATCCTGGATCCGTGGTTGCGTAGAACGCTGGCTGCGGTGCGGTCAATTAGTTGAGGGTGGTCCATTGTCGGTGGCGCATGCGGTCGCGACCGTCAACGGACAAGTAACGACCGACCACCAGAACCATGATCACCCTCCGCGCAGAACATCTTGGTAGCGGCCGCACCCATGCGCACTGGCCGAAACCCGCGCTACCGGAGTACGCCTTCATCGGGCGGAGCAACGTGGGTAAGAGCTCATTGATCAACATGCTCGTGGGCATCAACAAGTTGGCCCGCGTGAGCAACACCCCAGGCCGCACACGCAACGTGGAACACTTCCGTGTGGAGGGTACGTTGACGAACGATCGTCCGTGGATGCTCGCCGATCTACCGGGCTACGGTTTCGCCAAAGTGGGCCAGGTGGAACGCGCCGCGTGGAAAGGCATGATCGAGGCCTATCTGAAAGAACGCGAGAACCTGCAATCCGTCTTCTTGCTGGTGGACGCCCGGTTGGAACCGCAGAAGAACGACCTGGAGATGATCCAATGGCTCGGGGAGCAAGGCATTCCGTTCGTGCTCGCCTTCACCAAGTGCGACAAGCTGAAACAGCCGAAGGTGGACAGCAATATCGCCGCCATGCGGCGCGAGCTGAAGAAGACATGGGAAAAGCTCCCGGAGATCTTCATGACCTCCTCAGAGACCTACCTGGGCCGGGAGGAACTGCTCGGCTTCATCGATGGAGTGAACGCGCGTTGGAAGTGAGATCAAGGCGCAGGGGCAATAGACGTTCGCGCCTGCCCCTGCAACCTTCTTACTTCTTCAACTCCGGCAACATGTGCTCGGCGAAGTAGGCCCCGAAATCGCGCATCTGTGCGGCCATCTTCACTTCACCGGTGGCACGCTCGAAGGTGTCCGCCAGCGTAAGGATGTTCTGGTGGAAGAAGGCCTTCATCTCCTCCACGCTCATTTCCTTGGTCCAGAGATCGATGCGCAGGGTGTTCTTCTCTTGCTCGTCCCACAGCGATAACAGCACCGCTTTGCTGCTGCTCTTCACACCACCATCCTCCGCCTCCCAATCTATCCGCACAGGAACATGGTTGTCATCGAGTTGCACGGAAAGATGGATATCGGAGTTCTTCATGTCCTTGTTCGATGATCAACGTCTTTCTTCTTCACCCTCGCGAGGCCTTGCGAAGCGACCCCTTTCCCGTTCTTCCTTTTGCCTTTCTCCTTTCCTCCTCTTGTTCGCTACCTCGGCCGATAGCTCTTGAGGACTTCGCGCGGATCTTGCAAAGCGAAAAGTTGCGCGAAGGTCGTGTTCGGATGGTCCCTCAGATAGTTGGTCACCATCCGCAGGCCTATCCATTGCCCGATCTGCCCCGGGCTCTCGTGCGGGAAACCATTGGTGAACGGGCCATCGCTCATGATGCGGCCGATCACTTCATCGTCGCCGCTATAGAGCATCTGCTTGCCCACAAGCTCTTTCCAAATGTTGTACTCGTTCGCCTCGCACCACTTCACCTGTTCGGGGGTATATCCCAACAGCAATGCGGGATCCTCTTCCGGCAACAGTGCCTGGACAAGCGCCATCACCTTGCCAACTGCGACCAGATGCGTGAGCAGGTCCTTGCCCTGCGCGTCCTCCAGGAAGTGTACCATCACCCATCCTTTTACGGCAGAAGGCACAAGCATCGCCGGCCGCATACGTTCCTTCACATAGTTGGGGAAAGCATCGGGCGCCAGGTAGCGCACTACCGGATGGTCCGCACCTACGAACCACTCGATGCCGATACCCAGCACGCTGTCGGTGGGTGAGATCGCGTAGTTGAACCCCGAATTGAACACTACGATACGCGGGACAGGCCGCTCCGGGAAGAGGGCCTTCAACCGACCCAACGCATCGGTGAGTTGTGCCCTTTGCTCATCCATCCCACCGAACAGGCTGTCCGCACTTCGTTGTACAGCGCTCCAATCAGGATCCTGCGTGAATCGCAACAAAGCCATGCCCAGCCGTGGGTCATCGATCGGCGCGGCCCGCAGGATCTCTTCCACATAGAGACGATAGAAATCACCCTGCTCGGCATAGAGCCGAAGGCTCACGCTCGCAATGGAATCCGGTGGCGCGTGGAAGAGCGCTTGGTCAAGGCGGAAGAAGGAAGGCTCGATGGCGACAGGATCCACTACGCTTGATCCGGTGCCTCCGCCGCATGCGGATAAGAACAATCCGATAGCAACGGATAGGACCGGGCCTTGCTTCCTCGGATTACCTTTGACCCAGCTCCACATGGGCGGCAAAACTATGAAGAAGGGTATCCTCACGTTGGCGGCCATCGCGGTCTTAGGCCAAAGCGGTATAGCACAGGAAACGGACTCGCCGGGTTTCAAACTCGGGATCAAAGTGGCCCCGAACCTGGGGTGGATCAAGAGCGACACCAAGGAGGTGGAGGGGAACGGCATGGCCGCAGGCTTCACCTTCGGTTTGATGGGTGATTTCCGTCTCGGCAAGGACAACTATGCGTTGAGCACCGGGGTGTTCATGAACATCTCCGGTGGCAACCAAGTAGTGAAACCCTTCACGTTGCAGACCAGCACCACTGGAGACGCCCCGGTCAACGTTAACGTGGGCGTGCCCGCGCATGAGTTCGCACGCCGCTACCAATACGTGGAGGTGCCCATCATGGTCAAACTGAAGACCAACGAAATGGGCTACATGACCTACTTCGGTCAGTTGGGCTTCGGATCGGCCTTCAACATCTCCGCCAAGAGCGATGAGTACACCCTTACAACGGCCACCCCGGACGGCTTCAACTATTCCGAATACGTCGCGGAAGAGAAAGCGAAACACTCCGACGAGACCTCTCCGTTCCGCGCATCGCTGATCGTAGGCGCCGGAGCGGAGTACAAATTCGCCGGGAACACCGCCATGGTCTTCGGCGTGAACTACAACAATGGTTTTACGGACGTGTTCAGCAAGGGCCAGCTCTTCCTTTCCAACGTGGACATCAAAGACAACGTGGAGACGCACGGCAAATCCCACTACCTGGAACTGTTGCTCGGCATTTACTTCTGAGCCCACCTGATCACCTCATCGAAAGCCCTGCACGGATCGGCAGGGCTTTCCTCTTTCAAAGCCGAATGCAAGCGCTCCGCATCATCGATCATATCACCACCTGGCTGCTTCGCTACGCACAGGGTTCCGGACAGAAGGGCTTCGTGGTGGGTGTGAGCGGTGGCATAGACAGCGCCGTGACCAGCGCGCTCTGCGCGCGCACCGATCTGCCCGTGTTGTGCGTGGAGATGCCCATCCATCAGGCGCCTGCACAGGTACAGCGGGCGCAGGAGCACATCGCTTCTCTCCGTGGATCCTACGCCCGTGTGCGGATGGAAGTGGTGCAGCTCACCCCCGTATTCGACCAGATGATGGCCGTACTCACAAAGCACACGGACAATGTGGCGATGGAACTCGCCCTGGCCAACACCCGTGCACGTTTGCGCATGACCACACTGTATTACTACGCCGGTCTTCACGGCTACCTCGTGGCAGGCACAGGCAACAAGGTGGAAGACTTCGGTGTGGGCTTCTTCACCAAATACGGTGATGGTGGTGTGGACCTGTCCCCCATCGCCGATCTGACCAAGACCGAGGTGTATGCCGTGGGCCGCGAGCTCGGCATCATCGAGAGCATCATGCGGGCGAAGCCGACCGATGGTCTCTGGGGTGACGACCGCAGCGACGAGGACCAGATCGGCGCGAGCTACCCGGAGCTCGAATGGGCCATGGAACTCCGCGAGCGCGGGATCGATCCGTCCACGCTGCAAGTCAGTGCACGTCAGCAGGAGGTATTGCACATATTCGATCGGCGGAAAGCGGCCAACCGGCATAAGGTCGAGCCCATCCCGGTGTGCAAGGTCCCGGAGGATCTGAAAAGTTGACCCGACCAATGGGGTCTCCGCGCGTTCGGCAACCCCTCCGTACCCTCGCGGTGGGCGTCCTGGAGCGGTGGGAGTTCCTACCCCGATCCGGGGTATTCTGGGCCACATGCATCGACCCGCAGCAGCCATGCGTTGATCGCATCTGCCGATCCCGAGCCCGGGCAGGTCAGCCGGTTGCGCATCTTGCACCGTCAAGCATCAGGTATCCATCCGTGGTACGTTCTTCGCCCTCTCAACTCCACTGAATGCCACGCGCTGAGGAGCACGGCCCGGCAACGTCTTCCGCGCGCCCGCGCTGGAAGCGCAGGTTGCGGCGTGTCCTGCTGTGGGCCCTGTTGCTTCCCGCAGTTCTGCTGGCTCTGCTGGTCCTGCTCATTTACCTGCCTCCGGTACAGAACGTCTTGCGCTCGAAAGCGATCGGCTTTCTCGAGCAGAAGATCGGTTCGACCGTGCGGCTCGATCATTTCGCGCTGCGTTACCCGGTCGGTGTCGCTTTGGAAGGGCTGCTCCTGTTCGATCAACAAGGGGACACCCTGCTGTACGCCGGTGAATTGAAAGCCGACCTCAGCCTCAGCGCCCTGATCGGTGGTCGTATCCATCTGAAGGGAACCCAGCTCAGGCATGTGCGGGCTGTCATCCAGCAACACGCCGACAGCACCTTCAACTTCACCTACATCATCCATGCTTTCGCCGGGGAACCGAAGGGGAAGGGCAACAAAGCGGACAAGCAAGGTGGCGAACCCATGCCCTTCTCCATGTCCGGCCTGGTACTGGAGGATGTCCGCTTTGATATGGCATTAGCGCCTGGTGGGCTCGACATGAGCGTGCGACTGGGCGAACTCGATGTGGATATGGAGGAAATGGACGCGGCGGCGTTGATGTTCCACGTCACCTCGTTCCAACTCGCCAATACTCGGGTCGACCTTCGGACCAGCCCGGGACCGCACCAACCAGATCCCTATCCCGAGCTGAAGAACCCGTTCTCGCACCTGGACCTCAACCTGGAGGAATTGGCTCTGGAGGACGTGGCCTTCACCCTCGCGAACTCCGTGAGCGGTGATAGTCTTTGGATCACCCTGGGCAAAGGAGATCTTATGGTGGATAGCATCGCGCTCGATCGGCAACGCATGCGGTTCGCAGCGGTCGTGTTGGATCATGTCGGTTTCGGCATGGTGGACCACCAACCCAGGCTCCCAAGGGATACCGGGACCACCACCCTACCCGCCTGGCTCGACCAACACGATGGCTTCCGCTTCTGGACACGCGGCCACGACATCGGCGTGCGCGAACTGACACTTGCTGGCGGCGACTTCCAAATGCATCGAGGTGGGATCCGCGATCCATCGGAACTTCTAGACACGGACCACTTGGTGTTCCACGAGATCGACCTGCACGCTAGCAACGTGGTGGTGAACGATGATCGGCTTGCGGTGCACCTCGAAGCGCTCTCAGCCACCGGCGCGAACGGGACGGAGCTGCTTGCGAGCGTGGACATGAACGCAACACCGGCCGTGGTCCGAACGGAGGAAGGCATGATCGCGATGGATGGTACCGAGGTCCGTTTCTCGGCTACGGCAACACCAGGCGATCTCACCACCGTCCACCGTTCCCCGGAACAAATACCGCTGCAAGGGACTATTGCATCCAACGTTGATCTCGCCACACTTCCCAAGTTGCTGGCGCAATTAGGCGTTGCACTACCGAAGCCCATGGACGCGCATGAGGTTTGGAACACCCGGGTCGCCTTTCGCGGTACCGCGGAACGCATCGATACGGTGCGGCTGGACATCCTCGGTGATCGCGGCACCATTGTCCATCTCTTGGGCGAGGCGCGGGATCCCGCCACCCTACCGAACAGCGTCTTCCACGCCGAGTTGCACGAGATCAACATGGGTGCTGGGCTGCGCGAGATCACAAGGGCGTATCTGCCTGCCGACGTTCCACTGCCCACACGCCTGTCAGGTCGCGTGCGCTTGAACGGCAACGGTCAGGACCTGGAAGCGGCTCTCGCCCTACGGAGCGATCTCGGGGACGTGGAAGGGGAAGCCACCATCTCCGGTCTTCGAGATCGTATGCCGGACGAAGTGGGCGCCGATCTCCAGATCCGCAATGTGGACCTCGGCCGCTTCACAGCGGATACGGCTATCGGTATCGTGAGCGCGCATGTCCTTGTCGAAGGTCATGCGCTCAATTCATCAGCACGTTCCGGGCGGATCGAGGTGGACCCATCGCGCTTGGAGTACCATGGGCAGGATCTGAGCGGGACACACCTTGTCGGAAGTGTGGACGGTGATTCGCTCCATGCGCGGATCGTCACCACCGCACCTTCCCTGGCGATGACGTTGGACGCGGATGCGCGCTGGCCGATAGGCAGCGATACCGTCTCCGGTGCGGTGGCGATACGTGCGGATAGGCTTGGACTGAAGGAGATGGGCTGGTACGCTCATCCCTTGAACGTGCAAGGACGGTGGCGCGGAACAGCGACCTTCTCCACGGATGGCTTCATTGCGTTCGCGATCCAGGGGGATAGTGTGATGCTGTTCAACACCGAGCGATCGTTCCGTTTCGAGGAGTTCGCGGCGAACGGTCGGCTCGCTTCGGACTCGGCGCTGTTCCAACTGGACACCGACGCGCTTGATGTGACCTACAGCACGAACGTGCCGATGGATAGCCTGTTGCCGCGAGCGAAGGAGAAACTGCTGAGCTACTTCCGCACGGACAGTTCCTTCACACCCGTACCGGGCACCCGCATGGATCTGCGCGTAGCGCTACCGCGCACAGAATGGCTCACCGGTATCGTGCTGCCCGATCTGGAGGCCATCGAGCTGAAGAACTTCATTGGCCACTACGATGGCGATGCCGATGGGCTCCAACTGAACATCGATGTACCCGTACTGCGTTACAAGGAGTTCGCCATCGGCGGTGTCCGCATCGAAGCGAACGCGCAAGGCAATGCGCTCAATGGATCGTTCCGCATGGACAGCGCGCGCTATCAGACCTACCATATCCATAGGCTCGCGCTCATTGCCGCCTCCGGTCCAGGGACTTTGCGCACCGAACTCCGGATACGCGATGGCGAGAGGTCCGCTTCGTACGTAGTGCCGATGGACCTCCAACGCTTGGACGATGGTGTCTCGGTGCATCTCGCCGAAGGCCTGGTGCTCGATACGCTGACGTGGGAAGTGGATCCGCAGAACGTGGTACGCTTCACCGAAACGGGTCCTGTGGCCGAGCATTTCAATTTGAGCAGTGGAGCGCAGCGCGTGGAACTGATCACGAACGCCAGCACCACGGTGGTCCATCTCGAAAAGTTCAACATGGGCAATGTGTTGAACATCATTTCCATCGATGATACCGTGGCCTTTATCGACGGTGCCCTTAGCGGTGATGTATCGCTGCCACTGAGCGGGAACTCGAGCATGCGCGCCGATCTGCGTGTGGATGACCTGGCGGTGGCCGGGCATCCTTTAGGTGATCTTGTGGTGGAGGCGCACGCTGCGGGCGAGGAGCGCTACGAAGGCACGGCGCGCTTCGAGAACGGACCGAACGTGTTGGACGCCAGCGCGCGTTTCGACGGTGGAAAAGAGCGGCCTTCCATTGAAGCGCATGCGGACATCGCCCTTGTCGACATGTCCTTCCTACAGCCTTTCGCGAGCGGTGTGCTGTACGACATCAGCGGAGGCCTCAAGGGTGCGGTGGATTGGAAGACCGCTAATGGACGCAACAGTGTGCAGGGGGATCTCACCTTCACCGATGCGGCGCTCGGCGTCGTGCGCACCGGCGCGCGCTACACCTTGCGGAACGAACGCGTGCTCGCCGACGCCACCGGCTTCTACTTCCATGAGTTCACCGTGATCGATAGCCTGGGGAACAAGTTCCTGCTCGATGGCCAGGTACACACGGAGGATCTTTCCAGCATGCGCTTCGATCTGGCGCTGCGTACGGATTCCTTCCAATTGGTGAACAGCGCACCATCACGCGATGCGCTCTTCTATGGCGATCTGCTGGCTTCGGCGGATGTGCGCATCACCGGCACGGACCGTGCACCGGTGGTGAAAGGCGACCTGGGCATCCTCGCCGGTACCGATCTGAGCGTTGTGCTACCGGGCAGCCAGGTGAAGCTCGTGCAAAGCGACGGCATCGTGGAGTTCACCACCGACCTGGCCGGAACGGACACTACGCATGTGGCCACCAATGAGGAACGCTTGCGCGATTCACTGCGCGCGCAACTTCCCGCGGTGGACCTCGACCTGCATCTGCGCATCGACCCCAGGGCCGAGTTCGCGGTGGTGCTGGATCCCACCACGGGCGATCAAGCCACCTTTCAAGGCGATGGCGATCTGCGCTTCCGGTTCACCCCTGATGGGGAGATGCTCATGAACGGTCCTTTCACTGTGAGCAAAGGCGGATACACGCTGGAATTCTATGGGCTCGTGAAGAAGCGCTTCGATCTGGTGCCGGGCGGCCAGGTGGTCTGGGATGGCGATCCCATCGGCGCCCGGATGGACATCCAGGCGCGCTATGTTTCCGAGAGCGCGGCCTATCCGTTGGTGGCCAACGCGAGCGGCGCATTGAGCGAAGCTGAACGCAATCGCCTCGCAGCGCGGCTACCCTTCGAAGTGCTCATCAATATCGCTGGTGCGGTGAAGAAGCCGGACATCAGCTTCGGCATCGACCTCCCCCGCGACATTCGGAACAGCTATCCGAAGGTGAACGATGAACTGGACCGCCTGGCGGAGAAGAGCCGGGAGGAAGAGCGGAACCGCCAGGTCTTCGGCCTGCTCGTGCTCAACTCGTTCATCCAGGATGAAGGGTCGGGCGGGGCGCCCACCAGTGGCTTGGTGACGAACGCGGCCCGCAACTCGGTCAATGGCATCCTCACCGATCAATTGAACAAGGTGACGGGTCGTCTGGTGAAGGGCGTGGATATACAGCTCGGCGTGAACACCGTGGACCAAGTGCAGGGCTCCAACACCTACCAACGCACCTCCGTGGATTACAAAGTGAGCAAGAGCTTCTTGAACAAGCGCTTGAGCTTCGAGGTGGGTGGTTCGGTAGGTGTGGACGAGAAGCAAGGCAGCGGTGGCAACGTGAGCAGCACGCGGGCCGCACAGTACGCCATCATCTACGACCTCACGCGCGATGGCCGGTTCCGGTTACGCGGGTTCTACGAGAACGCCTTCGACCTCTACGATGGTGAGATCACCGACAGCGGTATCGCCCTGATGCACACGCGCGACTTCGAAGAGAACGAGAAAGCGCGCGCACTGGAACGGGAAGCGGTGCGCCAGCTGCGGAAGGACGCGCGCAAAAAGGAAGGCGTCGGCCCATCGGCCAAACCCACCGGCCCATGAGAGCCGCAACGCTTCCTGCCGCCATCGTTGCGATCGTCCTGGTCTCCTGCACCGGACTGAAGCACGCCACCCCCGAACGACCCTTGTTCGCGGGCTTCGATGTGGAATGGGAACAAGCACCCGTGGAGCATCGGAAACGCATCACCCACGAACTCGAGAAAGTGGTGCGACCAGCGCCGAACACCAGCATCCTGGGGCTGCGGCCCACGGTCGCCTTGCACAACGCCATCAAGGAACCGCGTAAACCCAAAGGCCTGCGCAATCTGCTGAAGAACAAGATCGGGTCCGCACCGGTCTACCTCGCCGATGTTCCCCTCAAGGACATCAACGCGGCCTTCGAGAACCGCATGAACAACCATGGCTACTTCGCGGCCAGCAGCCGTTATGAGGAGAAGACCTCTGGTCGCAGAGCGCGGGTGGTGTTCTTCATAACCGCGCGCACACCCCACCGGCTCCGCACCATCACCTATGCGGATAGTACCGATACCCTGAGCGCACGCATCGCTGGCGCGGCCGAACGCTCGCCCTTGTATCCTGGTCAACTGTACGACCTGGCCGTGCTGGACGCTGAACGCTCCCGGATGGTAGCGCAACTACGCAACGCAGGATGGTACTACATGAAGGACGATGACCTGGTGTTCGCGGCGGACACTTCCGTGGGTGACCACGAAATGGACATCCGGTTGCGCGTGAGATCCGCCACGAAGCCGAAGGCGCGACAGCGTTACACCCTTGGCGAAGTGCGCGTGCATGGCGATCACGATGACCTGCTACCGCCGAACGACAGTGTCCTGGTGGACAGCACCATCTACATCAACTACCTGAACAACTACCGACCCTCCACCATCGTGCGCGGCGTGTCCCTACGTCCGGGGCAGTTCTACTCGGCCCGCCGAACGGACAACACCACGCAATACCTCAGCAGCTACGGGGTGTTCAAAAGCGTGCGCGTGAACTTTTTGGAGGATACGCTCCAGGTCGGTGTGTTGCACGCGGATGTGCTGCTGGTCCCGCAGAAACGATGGTCGTTGTTCTCCGAACTGAACGCCATCAGCAAGAGCAACAATTTCGCGGGCCCGGGGCTGCGTGTCGGCTTCAAGGACCGCGATCTTTTCCGCGGGGCGGAAACCTTCACCGCCGATGTGAACGGGCGGTTCGAGACGCAGGTGGCCGGGGCGAACAAAGGGACCAATGCGTACGAGATCGGTGTGAAGCTCGCGCTGAAGATCCCCCGGATAGTGCCGTTCCGGTCGCTGCGCTCCGTGAGCAGTTCGGCACCTACCACGCGTGCTGAGCTCGGCTACGGTCTTTTCCGGCGGGTGGGCCTCTACGGGCTGGAGTCCTTCAACACCTCCTTCGGTTACGTATGGCGCCAGAACCCGCGCGTGTGGCATGATGCCCGCGTGCTCGACATGAGCTACAATTCGTTGTACTACAGCAGCGACGAGTTCACCGCCTTCCTGGATACCAACGAGGCCGTGAAGCGTAGTTTCGAGGAACAGTTCATCCTCGGGTTCGGCTACACCTACACCATCACCACGCGACAACGGAACAGCGCATCGGGCTACCTGCTCGCGAGCATCGGCTTCGATGAGAGCGGCAACTTGCTCAACGGTATTTACCGGTTGGGCGGCCCCAGGCCCGAGGGGGGCGACCTGCTCTTCGATCGCCGCTTCTCGCAGTTCGTCCGCTTCCGCCCGGAACTGCGCTACAACAGCCGCATGGGCGCGCACGGCGATCGCATCGTGGCGCGGTTGCTGGCCGGCATCGCACTGCCCTATGGCAACTCGGACGTGGTGCCCTATGTCAAGCAGTTCTTCGTGGGGGGTACGAACAGCGTTCGTGCGTTCCGCGCCCGCTCGGTGGGGCCTGGGGCGTATACGCCCGATGTGAGCAATGGGCTCCTCATCGATCAGACCGGCGATATCCGTTTCGAGGCGAACATCGAATACCGCTTCACCATCGCCGGTTTCTTCAAAGGAGCCGTGTTCGGCGATGCGGGCAACATCTGGTTGGTACACGACGATCCACAGCGTCCCGGCGGCAACTTCGAATGGGGGCATGCACTGTCCGAACTGGCCGTGGGTGCCGGCGTTGGTCTACGCTTCGACCCGGAAGTGATCGTGGTGCGGCTGGACCTGGCCACGCCCCTGCGCGAACCGTCCCGGCCGGCCGGCGACCGTTGGGTCTTCGATGATCTGAACCCGAAGATCTTCGCTAACGTGGTGTTCAATATCGCGATCGGTTACCCTTTCTAAGGCCGGACCGATCACGGCGATCTTATGCCATTTCGCACTATAGAGGCATCCGATCCGCTTGCTCTTTTTCCGCATGCCTTCTCCGAGCAGTTCGTCCCGACGGCACCGCTACGCGGCGAGATGATCCGTTCATCGACGGGGCGCGCGCCTGCGCTATGTTCGCGCAACCATGCGCGCCACCCAACTCTTTCAGGACCTCTTTTCCAGCGAGAAGGTCGGTGGCCTGCTCCTGGTGCTCTGCGCGGCGGTTTCGCTCTTGCTCACCAACTCCGCGTGGGGTGGGCACTATGTGGATATCTGGCACACGGATCTCGGCGGGCGGCCCCTGGAGTTCTGGATCAACGATGGCTTGATGACGGTGTTCTTTCTCATGGTGGGCCTCGAATTGGAACGCGAGCTCTACATCGGCGAACTGAGCGGACCCAAGCAGGCGATGCTGCCGGCCTTGGCCGCGCTGGGTGGTATGCTCGTGCCCGCTGGCATTTATGCACTGCTGAACCATGGCACGCCAACAGCGGGCGGGGCGGGCATTCCCATGGCCACGGATATCGCCTTCGCCATCGGGGTACTGGCCTTGCTGGGTGATCGTGTGCCGTTGGCGTTGAAGATCTTCCTGACCGCCCTCGCCGTGATGGACGACCTTGGGGCGATCCTTACCATCGCCATCTTCTACTCGCACGACCTGAACTGGGCCTTTCTCGGTGGCGCTCTAGGGCTCTTCGGCCTGCTGGGCCTGTTGAACCGGTTGAAAGTGATGCGACTGGCCATCTACCTGCCGCTCGGAGCAGTGCTGTGGTACCTAATGATGCGCTCAGGGGTCCATGCCACCATCTCGGGTGTATTGCTGGCCTTCGCGATCCCTTTCGGCGACGGCGGCGAACGAAGTCCCTCGTTCCGGTTGCAGCACGTGTTGCACAAGCCCGTGGCCTTCATGATCATGCCGCTCTTCGCCTTGGCGAACACCTGCGTTCTGTTGGCGCCGAACTCGTTATCCGCACTCTCATCCGTTGGCAGCTTGGGCATCTTCTTCGGGTTGGTGGTGGGGAAGCCACTGGGTATCGCGCTCTTCAGCGGAGGTGCGATCGCTTTGGGTTGGTGCGCTTTGCCGGAGGGCACCCGCTTCCGGGACCTGATCGGCGTGGGGTTTTTGGCGGGCATCGGATTCACCATGAGCATCTTCATCACCTTGCTGGCCTTCGAGGAGGAAGGCATGATCGTGCAAGCCAAGACGGCGATCCTCCTGTCCTCCGTGGCGGCGGCAATGCTCGGTGCGCTGTGGTTGATGCTATCGTTGAAAGGGTCGACCGACGCAGCGCCGAACTAGAGCCACGGAACACCACCGAGCAATGGTCCAATGGGCTCTCCGCCCATGAACATCGGGTCCCCTCCTTCACCGGAGGCGCAGACCTGGTCTTGTGCGCATCGATATCGACACGTAGCGCACCGATGCGTTCGCGCATGGCTCCTGGCGCGTCTTTGTGCCGATGGTGTCAGGGGAGGCAGGGGGAGGCATGAGGAAGTCCCTCCCCGATCCGCTCCGTTCCTTCCCCTGTGGCAAAGTGTATGGCGCATGCGGTGGCCAACGTT
>JAGNSU010000120.1 GCA_017987895.1 Flavobacteriales bacterium
ACGATCGATATCAGCGTGGACAATCAAAGTCACGGGGAGAACTTGACCTTGGCGTTGCGCTTCACGGATTGTTTTGTTCAGAGCACCACACTGCATTGAGGTCGGTTCCGCTCTGCATCGGTGGGGTCCTGTTGCTGATCGGATGCCGCAAGGACCCCGCTCTGGTGGGTGTTGAAGTTCCGTCCTTGTTCCCGTTGGAACTTCCGCCCGGAGCAGCGATGCCTTCCGTTCGCGAGGACAATCCGCTCACCACGGCCTCGGTCCGGTTGGGCAAGTCGCTCTTCTTCGAGAAAGGCCTGTCACGCACCGGCACGCTGTCCTGCTCGGGTTGCCATTTTTCGGATCGGGCTTTCAGCGATACACTTCCCCGCAGCTTTGGTGTGAACGGCGAACAGGGTATGCGCAACGCGCCATCCTTGGCCAATGTGGCCTACCACCCAGCGCTGTTCCGGGATGGTGGGGTGCCTACGTTGGAACTGCAGGTTCTCGCCCCGATCCATGATCATCTGGAGATGGACCATGACATCAACCTAGCTGCTGCCGCATTGCGGGAGCAGGAGCCCTTTGCCACCCTTAGTCAGGAGGCCTATGGTCGGCCGCTGGATGCGTACGTGATCACGCGCGCCATCGCCAACTACGAGCGCACCCTCCTCAGCGGTTGGTCGCGCTATGATCGTTTTGTCCACCTGGGCGAACCTGCCCTTACGGAGCAGGAACTGCGTGGCATGGATCTGTTCCATAGTAGCACCACCGGGTGCGCCTCCTGTCATAGTGGGCAGGATCTGAGCGACCACGCGTTCTACAATATCGGCCAGTACTTGGATTATGCGGATAACGGCCGGGAGCGGATCACCCAGGACCCCGCCGACGATGGCAAGTTCAAGGTTCCCACATTGCGCAACATCGCGCTCACGGCCCCGTACATGCATGACGGCACAATGGCTACCTTGGGGGAGGTGATCGACCACTTCGCTAGCGGAGGGTTGCCGCATCCGAACAAAAGTCCCCTGTTGCTGCCCTTTGCACTAAGCCCCACAGAACGCGTCGACCTCATCGCCTTCTTGACCGCGCTTACGGACGAACGATCGATCGACCAAGTACCATGAGCATGCGCTTCACCCTACGGACCCTGCTCCTCGCATTGCCGCTGCTCGCGGTGAGTTGCGAGAAGGACCCGGACCCCCCGAGCCCGCCAAGTGGAGGAGGTGGCGGCGGTGGCAACGATGCGGTGTATGATCCAACCCCCTATGCGTTGGATATTCCGGCCAACTTTCCGCCGATGGTGGTCCCGCCGGACAATCCGATCACCGTGAAAGGGGTGGAACTCGGTCGTTTCCTGTTCTATGAGGAGCGCTTGTCCGGGAACAACACGCAATCCTGCGGGAGTTGTCACTCCCCACAGGCCGCGTTCACGGATGATGGGAACCAGTTCAGCACGGGGATCGATGGTGCGGTGGGTACGAGGAACACCATGGCCCTGATCAACTTGGGTTGGGACAATTTCTACTTCTGGGACGGCCGTGCCGCCACGTTGGAGCAGCAGGTCTTACAGCCCGTGGTGAACCCGATCGAGATGCATGAGACCTGGCCCAATGCCGTGGCCAAGCTGCAGGCGGATACGGCTTACCAGGACCTCTTTATCGAGGCCTTCGATGCGGAGGTGATCGACTCCACGTTGGTTGCGCGGGCCATCGCCCAATTCCTGCGCACCATGATCAGCGCCAATTCCAAACTGGACAAGGTGCTGCGCGGCGAGGCTTTCTTCACGCAGGAAGAGCAACGCGGCGTTACGCTGACCCAATTGGAAGGTGGTGATCCCAACCTGGGCCAGGGGGGGCAGAACGGAGCGGACTGTTTCCATTGCCATTCCCAAGCCGCTGGCCTGTTCAACAACGGCCAGTTGGAGAACAACGGATTGGATTCCGTCTTCACAGATCTTGGTGCGGGTGCTGTCACTGGCAACCCCCAGGACAATGGAAAGTTCAAAGTACCGACGCTTCGCAACGTGGCCCTTTCCGCACCCTACATGCACGATGGGCGCTTCCAGACCCTGGAGCAAGTGGTGGAACACTACAACAGCGGCGGCGTCGCCTCATCCACCATCAGTCCGTTCATGAAGTTCACGCAGGGAGGGCTTCAACTTCCGCCCAGCGATAAGCAGGCGCTCGTGGCGTTCCTGCACACGTTGACGGATATGGACTTCGTGAACGATCCCCGTTTCCAGGATCCAGGTCCGCCCTAACGAACTCAGGCGGCGCGCTCGGCAGCAGGTGTCGGGCGCCAGGCGGTGCAGCGCATCTTGTCGCCGAACACACTTGGTTTGAACAGGCTCGTGCCAAGGAGGATCCGCGCGCATTCCTGTACACCTTCGGTGATGCTCGGGTGCGGATGCACCATTTCGGCCAGGTGGTGGATGCCCTCGTTCATATGCATCAACAACGCAACGGCCTGGATGGCGCTGGAAGCATGTTCGCCCACGGCACGCATGCCCAGGATGCGCATGGCGTCGTCATCGGTCACCAGCACTTTGAAGAAGCCTTGCGTACGGCGCATCGCGATGGCGCGGGCGAGACAGGAGTAGTCGATCCTTGCTACGCGGTGGGGGATCCCCTGGCGCTGGCACTCCTGCTCGTTGAGACCTACACCAGCGACTTCGGGTTCCACGAACATGATGGTGCTCACATGACCGTAGTTCAGCGGGGCCGGCGACCTGCCCGCGATCAGTTCGGCGGCGTGGCGCCCTTCCAGTTCACCCAGGTTCACGAGCATGTTGCTCGCGGTGGCGTCGCCGATCACATGGATATGCTCCACGGAAGAACGTACACCCTCCACCGCGATCCCTCCGGTACGGGGGTCCATACGCACGCCCGCCTGATCGAGACCCAAGCCCTCCAGGTTCGGTACGCGGCCGACGGAGAGAAGCGCCTTTTCCACTTGCACCACCTCCCGGTGTCCGCCCGGGTAGGAGAGTTCATATTCCACGGCATGCGGCATCGCTTCCAACCGTTCCAGTTTCGCGGAGCGGTGGATCACCACACCACGGCGTTCCAGGTTATGGGCCACCAGATCGCTCACATCGTTATCCTCGAAGGGCAGGATGCGTTCGGCACGATCGATCAGGTGGACGCGGGTGCGGCCTAGATGGCTCAAGATGGTGGCGAACTCACAACCGATGACACCGGCGCCCACGATCACCATGCTCTCGGGAAGCTCTTCCAATCGGAAGATGCCATCGCTGGTCAGTACGCGCTTTTCATCGGTAGGAATGGTCGGTAGCACGCGCGGGCGACTACCGGTGGCGATCACGATGTGGTCGGCGTGGATCTCTGTGTTCCGCCCCGCTAGTTCGATGTTGATCCGGTGCGGCGAAAGGAAGGAGGCCTTGCCCCGAGCATGCTGGAACTGGTCGCCCTGGTTCTCCAACAGCTGCATGTGGCAGGCGTAGAGGTATTTACGTTCGAACACGGCCTCGTTCACCGAGCGGGTGATCTCGCTCCAACTGGGGCGGAACGGTTCCCGGCCACGCGACCGCACCATCTCGTTGGCACTGGCCACACGTTGGGCGATCTCCCACAGGGTTTTCGACATCAAGGCCCCGTTGTAGATCCCGGTGCCACCGATCCTATCCTTCTCCACCAGCAGGGTGCGGGCACCCAGGTCGATGGCACGCATGGCGGCCGCGTATCCAGCGGGTCCGCCGCCGATCACGCACAGGTCGAAGTGTTCCATGGAAGGGGGTCCGGGGTCGATGGCGTTCCTACGGTCCTGATGGTCCATGGGTTCGGTCAGCCCGCCGGTATCCTTCCCTTCGCGGTGCGCGTAGGAAGGAGCACATAACGGGCATCCCCCGCGTGCAGACCTTCCGCAAGCTCCTCGTATCCCTGCTCGGCGCCACGGCGCTGGTGAGCGCAAGGGCCCAATGCCCGTTGCTGTATGACTATTGGGGTACACCCACCGACACGCCGACGTGGTACAGCTGTTCAGGTCTGAACTTCACTTTGCTGATCGCTTCACCACAGGCCGTCGGCGCGTTCACGATCGATTGGGGCGACAACAGCCCGGTTTACAGCGCGGGTTCGCTGATCCCGCCCGCCACCGTCACGCATCCATACGCCGCCGCGGTCACTGAGTACACCGTGACGTTCACTGAAACGGCCACCGGTTGTGTGATCACCGGCACGGTGATCATGGAGGAGAGCACGAGCGCCAGCATTCAGATCCCCGTCGGTGGCCTCACGCAGATCTGCGCACCGCAGGCCGTGGAGTTCATCAACTCGAGCACGAACGTTTCGCCGAACACGGTCTTCACCTGGGATTTCGGTGATGCCAGCACGCAACTGGTCTTCGACCACACCAACCTCGGCCAGACGATCTCGCACACCTACCTGCCGGGCACGGTGAGCTGTGAGACCACCGTGCGCCTTTACGCGGAGAACGAGTGCAACACACTGCAAGGGGGTTCCAGTCAAGCCACGTTCAATCCGATCCGCGTATGGGATATCGATAGCGCGCAGATCTCGCCGTCGGCCACGCTGCTTTGCTGGCCGGACCGCACGGTCACCTTCCTGAACACCACGGACCGCAACTGCCTCAACCAGGGGAACATCCACCAGCGCTACGAGTATTGGAACTTCGGCGACTACTGGGGCCAGGGCCAGGACAGCATCATCGATTGGTCGCCCTGGCCGCCCACCTTTCCGCGCACCATCCAGTACCCCGGCATCGGCTCGTATGACGTGATGTTGCTGGATAGCAACTATTGCGGGATCGATACGGCGTACGTGACGATCACGATCGTGCCGCCGCCCTCGGTGCAACTCACCGCCACGCCCGACACCGTATGCGCGGGCGGCACCATCAGCTTCGACGAGACCACGGCGGGTGGTGCGAACTACTTCGAATGGGACTTCGGCACGGGAAACGGATTCCAGTGGACCTCAGCGGGTGATCAGGCGTTCACCTACAACACCCCCGGTACCTTCGTGGTGTCGTATGCGGCGAGCATACAGGGCGCCACGGCAGGATGTGCCGACACCGCTTCGGTGCCGATCGTGGTGTTACCCAGTCCTACGGCGGACTTCACCTGGGACCAGGATGCCGCCTGCGATTCCTTGACGGTCACGTTCACGAACGCTTCCATCAGCGCCATCGGCCAGACCTGGGACTTCGGCGATGGTACGTTCAGTTCGGCCATCGATCCCCCGCCGCATTTCTACGGCACCACCGGCACCTTTTCGGTGACCTTGACGGTGACGAACGTGCAGGGCTGCGACGACACATTCTCGCACGACATCCATGTGTTCGATCCGCCCGCTGTGCAGATCGGATCGCAGAACGTGTGCGAAGGGGTCACCGGCCAGTTCTTCGATCAAACAGTGACCGCGGTCGGCAATGAAGTGATCCAGTGGTCCTGGGATTTCGGCGATGGCGATACCTCCGACCTGGAGGACCCCACGCACTTGTATCCCGCGTCAGGTGGCTACACCGTAACGCTCACGGTGAACACGCCCTATTGTTCCGGATCGGGCTTCCAGAACGTATTGGTGGAAGCCAAGCCAGTGGCTTCGTTCGTGCCGGTACCGAACATCGGTTGCTCGCCGCTGAACGTGGCGATCACTAACACCAGCACGGGTGCGGTGGGCTATGCCTGGGACTTTGGCGACGGTACTTCGGACACCAACCCCTCCCCGCAACACACCTATTTCAACGCAGGCCCGGGCAACGCGATCGACACGGTGATGCTCGTGGCCTCGACGCTCTTCGGCTGTTCGGATACCGCCACCGCGATGATCACCGTGGCCCCACCGGTGGTGGCCGGGTTCACCCACAATGCGTTGCCCGGCTGCGCACCGCTCGATGTGCAGTTCACCAACACGAGCACGGGAGCGGGATCCTACGCATGGGACTTCGGCGATGGTGGAACGAGCACAGCTCCATCACCCGCGCACCAGTATGTGAACACCACGCTCTTCCTGGAGGTACGCACCGTGACGCTTATCGCCACCTCACCGGCGGGCTGTACGGATACGGTCGCCACTACGATCCTGGTCTATCCTACGCCCGACTTCACGTTCGTTGCGCAGCCGGACAGCGGTTGTTCGCCCTTGACCATCACCTTCCCGAGCATCGTGGGCGCCGTGAGCTACCAATGGGATTTCGGCGATGGCGCCAGCGGTACGGGTCCTTCGCCGGTACACACCTACCTCAACACCACCACTGGCGTGTTGGTCTTTCCGGTCACCATGATCGGTGCGAACGCCTTCGGGTGCGTGGACACTACCTACGATCAGGTCACGGTCTTCCCGGTCCCTTCCGCTTCGTTCAACGTCGCACCAGGCATCGGTTGCCATCCGCTCACCGCTCAGATGATGAACGCGAGCACGGGTGCCACCATCTATGACTGGAGCTACGGTGATGGTACCACTTCGGATACCGCGGCCACGACGCACGCGCATACCTGGAACAACTTCGGCACCGCGACGGTGAGCTATCCCATCACCTTGATGGCGACCAACCAATACGGCTGCTCGAACTCGACGTCCAAACAGGTGGAGGTCTATCCTGCGGTGGTCGCCTCGTTCACCATGGACACGATCGGTTGTTCGCCCTTCCCGGCGGATATCGTGAACACAAGCGCGGGCGCCACGAGCTACTTCTGGGATCTTGGCGATGGCAGTGGAAGCACCTTGCCTTCCCCGGGGCACTATTACCTGAACGCGGGTCTGAACGATGTGGGCTTCACCGCGACGTTGGTCGCGACCTCGGTATACGGATGCAGCGACACGGCGAGCGCGGATGTGTTGGTCCACCCGGCCCCCATTGTGCAATTCACCCCCAGCGCGTTGGCCGGTTGCCAGCCGCTGCAAGTGGACTTCCAGGACCTCACCATCGGTGCGGTGGGTATGGATTGGCAGTTCGGGGATGGTGCCTTCCTGAGCGGAGGACCGGGCAATGCGACCCACACCTATACCCACGGTGACAGCCTACCTATCACCTATGATGTGCAGTTGATCGGCACTACTGTGTACGGTTGCACCGATACCGCGACGGCACCGATCCAAGTATATCCGCAAGTAGTAGCCGCTTTCACCGCCCCAGCGGAAGGCTGCACCCCGCTCACCATCGCACCGGTGAACACCAGTGCGGGCGCAGGCACCTACCTCTGGGACATGGGTGACGGTGTTTCCCTGCTCGGGCCCACACCCACGCATACCTACCTCAACGGCACCTCGGTGAATCTGTCACGTACGATCACGTTGATCGCCACGTCCGCATACGGCTGTGCCGATACCGCGCAGTGGACCGTGGTGGTGCATCCGGCCCCGAGCGCTGCGTTCACCGCCACGCCCTTCATTCAGCAGTTCCCGGCGAGCACCGTTACGCTGGTGAACAACACAGGTCCAGGAGCATGGAGCCATGCCTGGGACTTCGGCGACGGCGCCAGTTCACCGCTACAGCAGCCGGGGCAATATGTGTACAGCACCTGGGGCCAGTTCACCATCACGCTGGTGGTGACGGACAATGTGTGCAGCGATACCGCCACGCAGGTCGTGGAGATCACGCCGCCTTTTCCCACGGCCTCTTTCATCGGTTCTGGTGAAGGTTGTGCACCGCTCACCGTGCAGTTCACCAACACCTCGTTGCTGGCCCAAGGTTACCAGTGGAATTTCGGCGATGGTGGATCGAGCACGGCGGACAACCCGGTGTACACCTGGACGCTGCCCGGTACCTACACGGTTTCGCTCACGGCGTTCGGTCCGGGTAACACCACGAACACCGCGGTACACGTCGATTCCATCATCGTACACCCATCGGCCGTGGCCTATTTCGTGATCCAGCCCACTTCGGTGATCGTGCCCACCGAGCCGGTCTACCTCTACAACCTATCGGGCAATGCGGACAGCTACCTCTGGAATTTCGGGGATGGCAGCACGAGCACGGAACTCAACCCGATCCACCAGTACACCGCGCCGGGTAGTTATGACGTGCTATTGATCGCCAACAACCAATGGAACTGTCCGGACACTTTCGCGGTACAAGGGGCCGTGACCGGCGAAGCATCGGGCGACATCGCCTTCCCGAACGCCTTCACACCGAACGACAACGGACCCACGGATGGCTACTACGATCCCCAGTCCTACGACAACGACTTCTTCTTCCCGGTACAGGAAGGCGTGGAAGGGTTCAGCCTGCAGGTCTTCAACCGCTGGGGTGAACTGGTGTTCGAGACCACGGATGTCAAACAAGGTTGGGACGGCTATTACCGCGGTAAGCCGGCCAAGCAGGATGTGTACGCCTGGAAAGCGTATGCCCGCTTCAGCGATGGACGCGAACGAACGATGACCGGTGACGTCACCCTATTGCGATAGAACCATGAGACACCGATACGCACTTCTCACCAGCTTCCTGCTCTTCGTGCTCTGCGTGCAGGCGCAGCGGAACTACACGCGGGTACACAGCCGCATGTTGGAAGAGGCCAAGATGCTGCTGGCCGTAGAGGATTACACCGAGGCCGCCAAGATCTACAAGCGGCTGGAACCGGTGGACACCGCCTTCGCCGAGGTGTCGCACGAGTTGGGCCTGTGCTTCGCGAAGATCTCCGGTGCCCGCGAAAAGGCGGTGCCCTGTTTCGAGCGGGCCATGCGCCAGCAGTATACCGAAGCCTACTACCAACTCGGTTTGGCGAGGCACCGCCAGGAGCGTTTCGATGAGGCCATCGATCTGTTCAACCGGTACAAGCAACTCAAGGAACGCGCGATAGCGGACGCCGAGGTGGACCATGCCGTAACCGTATGCCGCCAGGCGAAGGAACTGGTGCGCGACCCGGTGAACGTGCGCATCCGCAACATGGGCGCGCAGATCAATTCCAGCGCGCACGACTACTGCCCGCTGGTGACCGCGGACGGCGACCAATTGTTCTTCACCTCGCGCAGGGAAGGCACTACGGGCGGCTTGAAGGATCCTGGCGGCCAGTACTTCGAGGACATCTACACGGCTCGTCGCGTGGACGACATGTGGAGCAATGCGATGAACGTAGGCTCTCCGCTCAACAGCGCGTTGCAGGATGCCACTGTAGGACTGTCACCCGATGGCTCGAGCATGATCATCTATCGCACGGGCCGAGATCTGGTGAGCGGAGATCTGTTCGAAAGCCGGCGCATGGGCGATAAATGGAGCATCCCCGACATGATGACCGAGCGGATCAATTCGCAGCACCATGAACCGAGCGCGAGCATCGCGCCGACCAACGACGAGATCTACTTCACCAGCGATCGCCCCGGTGGGTTCGGGGGCCGCGACCTGTACCGCATCCGCCGCTTGCCGAACGGCGAGTGGAGCCTTCCGCTCAACCTCGGCCCCACGGTGAACACGCCCTATGACGAGGACGCTCCCTTTATGCACAGCGACGGCACCACGCTCTTCTTCAGCTCCAACGGGCACAACACCATGGGTGGCTACGACATTTTCAAGACGATGATGCTGGACTATGACCAAGGCGCCTGGAGCGATCCGGAGAACCTGGGCTATCCGGTGAACACGGTGAACGACGACATCTACTTCTGCCTGAGCGAGGACGGTACCACCGGCTACTTCTCCTCGGAGCGTACCGGCGGGCTGGGCGCACAGGACATCCACGAAGTGATCTTCCCCAACAGCCAGCTGGACTACATGGTGGTGCGCGGTTTGGCCGTGAACGTGCAGGATGAGCCGGTGCGCGCGCGCGTGGTGCTGATGGACAGCGCGAAGGAGGAGATCGTGGGCAT
>JAGNSU010000121.1 GCA_017987895.1 Flavobacteriales bacterium
CCGGTAAGTAGGTGCTGTAGAGGAGCGTAGTGCCATCGCTGGAGAACTTGGCCACGAAGATCTCCGGGTAGATGTTGCCGGGACCGGAGTAGGAGCCTGGCGTAATGGGGAAGGTGCCGTCCACCATGCCGGTGAGGTAGACGTTGCCCTGTGCGTCCATCGCGTTCGCGAAGCAGTAGTTGATGTTGTTGCCGCTCCCGAGCGCGCGGGTGTAGGAGGCCCACACCAGTTCGAAGAGCGGATCGATCACCAGGGTCCGGGTGCGGTCGTAACCACCACGCACGGTGAAGCCGAAGGTGCTGTCGTTGTAGAGCACGAAGTCCACCGGTACGGCGCGCTGCACCCCATCGATCATCTGCCACGACAGCGGCGCGCGTTGGATCTGTGTGCCCATGGCGGTGGCGATCAGCAGGTCCCCCGCTGCGTTGAGCGCGAGACTTTCGATGCCAGCATACACGGTGCGGATCATGCTGATGTCCGCCCCTGGATGCAACACATGGTCGTACTCGAGGTCCAGACCAGCGCCGTAGAAGTGCACGTCGATGCCGGGGTAGAGGCCCTGGTAGACGACGCGCTCGTACTCCATGGGATGTACCACCCACTTCGATGGATCGCTCCCCGAGAGGTAGTTGGTCACACTTTTCCGGCCGCGCTCACCGGCGATGCGCACGCCCGCGTCGATGCCCGCGAAGCTCATGTTCCACACCTGGAAATCGGGCGCGGCGTGGTGGTCCACATGCGGCTCTTTATGCTCTTTTTCCTCGTCCTCCGGCGCTACCTGCGAGAAGCTGATGCCATCGCGCAGGAAGGACACGTTGGCGGTGGCCGACCGGCCTTTGAAGAGGATGGCGGGGAGCCATTGCCCCTCATTGGCGAGAAAGGTCGCAGGGGCCGGGGTGGTCCCCTGGGCCACCACACCTATACATCCGCCCAATACCAGCGCAAAGACGCGTCGACGTTCGATCATGCACATGCGATCTCAGGATGTGATGAACGAAAGTCGTTCCGGGATAGGCAGCCCTCATGCTCGAAGGCGATGGAAGGGGATGAGGAGGGGATGAGCCGGGCGGAGTACGACCGCAGTGATCACATCATCGCTGGAACACAACTCACCTGAGGCCCCAAGGTCGGGTACCTTTCACCTCGGCCATCGATACCGATCCGACCAACCATGAAAAAGTCCGCCTTGATCCTTACATCATTCGCTGGCCTGATCGCACTGGCCGGTTGGGACACTGTGCCGCCCCATTCTCCATCACCCGCTCAAACCGCTGAACAGCAAATGACCGTCACCGTGGAAACCCTGCAGCATGTCCTGGATGCCTTTAACCGACATGACCTCGACGCCATCATGGACTACTTCTCCGATGATTGCTCCTTCGACTTCCCCCGCGGACCTGAGCCTTGGGGAAAACGCTTCGTCGGCAAGGAGCGGGTGCGCGAAGCGCTCGCTGGACGCTTCAAGGGCATCCCCGATGTCCACTACGGGGAGGACCGCCATTTCGTGGCCGGCGATCGAGGTGTTTCCGAATGGACCCTCACCGGCACCACGGTCGCGGGCGTTCCCGTTCACGTGCGCGGCTGCGACCTGTGGGAATTCCGTAATGGGAAGATCATCCGCAAGGATTCCTTTTGGAAGATCGTGGAGCGGTGACGCGCTGAGTTGGAGCGCAGGCAGCTATCGCCCGGTGGTCATGAAAGGCCCTCGTGCAGCCCGAAGGGTGATTTTGAGATCCCTCTAGTCCTTCACGCGCTGGGCGCTTATGCCCGTGCCGTTCTGAAGGATCGCTTCAAGGCCTGTGACCTGTCCGGCATCGTTGCGCATGAAGCGCACATCCGCACTGAAGCCTGCGAAATGGTCGTCCGTCACCCGGTGCAGCGCGGTGGTGAAGCCCTTGGCCGTGGTGAACGTGAACGTGTTGTCGGCATAGGCCACCTTCACTTCATCGCCGCTCGCCATGCGGTAACTGCCGACGAACTCCGTGGGCGCAGGATCGTTCTTCACCGCTGGGGCCGATGCGCTCCGCAACGAGTCGATGTCCGAGAGGATCATGCTCAGCAGACCCTCCGTGAGCAATTTGCCCTTGGCGGGGGTGGCCAACGTTGCATCACCGTAGGTGCCACTGGGTGCGTACCGGCCGGAATCGCTCGCAGTACGTACAAGAATGCCCGCCCCATTGAGCGTTCCATAGTCTTTCACCGCCTTCGACATGTCCACCTTCTCCGGATGCATATGCAGCATCAATGACGTTTCCACTTCGTCGGCATGCGTGCCCTCCAGTTGGGTGCAATGCTGCTTCTTCAGGGCCATCATCGGGGGAGCATGCAGGTCGGTGAAGTACAGCAGGATACCCTCTTCCGCCAGTTGCGTGGCCGCTTCGCGAAGCACCGGTAATGTGCTGATGCCGATGTTGATGATGTAGAAACGCTTGGGACCGAAGGCCGAAAGCCCGCGGCAGATGTCCACCACCATGTCCCGCGCTGCCGTGTAACGCACCGTGGTAGAACCGGGAAAGCGCGTGAAGAAAGGATAGTATCCGTAGTTGATCTCCGGCATCACCACCAGGGACCGTTCGACCATCACACGTTCCGTAAGCCAGGTGGCCTGCAAGTGATCGGTGGCCAGCGGCAGGTGCCCACCGTGCTCCTTGCAGCCCGCGCCCAGAGGGATCAGCACCACGCTGCTGCTGTCGAGCACGCGCTCCGCTTCGGTCCAGGGCAGGTCCATGAGGCGTACCGATCGCGCGGTCTGTGCATGCAGGGGACGCGCGTGCAGGAAGGCGCCTAGCAAGACAAGGGAAAGTAAACAGGTACGCATGGTGGGGGGGTGCTGGACAAGATATCCCTCTCATGCGGAATGACAGGGCACAGGCACGTAACGGATCGCCACCGCCTCCCCGGTCCCGTCGAACACGTCGACAAGGACTTCACGATCCCTTCCATCCTCCACAGGGTCTGCGCCTCGGGACCCTGCGCATCGCAGCTTCCACAATAGTGCGGGTATCCCATGCGCTTGGTCGTGTGGCAACGTGTTGCGTGAATACGGGCAGCCCTCCGTGGGTTCCCTGTTGCACCGACCGGGTAGTAGATGTGAACCTATATTCGAACTCCATTCTCCTAAAGAACCACCCGATGATAGCATTGGCCGTGATCCTCGCCCTGATCGCGCTCGTGGCGTTCTATGCCATCGCGATCTACAACAAGTTGGTGAAGTGGAAGAACCTGGTGGCCGAGGCGTGGAGCGGCATCGATGTGCAGTTGAAGAAGCGTTACGACCTGATCCCCAACCTGGTGGAAACGGTGAAAGGTTATGCCGCCCATGAGAAGGAGACCTTCGAGAACGTGACCCGCGCCCGTGCCGCGGCGCAGCAGGCCACCACGGTGGAAGGCCATCAGGCAGCGGAGAAGAACCTGAACAGCGCGCTGATGAACCTGATCGCCGTGGCCGAACGCTATCCGGACCTAAAGGCGAACACGAATTTCCTGGAGCTGCAGAACGCATTGAGCGCGGTGGAGGGCGATCTCGAAAAGGCGCGCCGCTACTACAACGGCAATGTGCGCGAGCAGAACACGCTGATCGAAAGCTTCCCGAGCAACATCATCGCCAGCGCGTTCGGCTTCGTCAAGTCCGCGTTCTTCGAGTTGGACAACCCGGCGCACAAGGAGAACCCAGCGGTAAAGTTCTCGTGATGCGCCGCTGGTTGCTGCTCGCTTCGCTGCTGGGCGTGCTGCATGCCCACGGCCAGTCCGAGAAGATCAACTCCTTCCACACCGATCTCACCGTGGCACCCGACGGGCAGCTGACTGTGACGGAGGAGATCGACATCCATGCGGAGGGCGTCGAGTTCAAGCGCGGCATCGTGCGCCGGCTGCCCTTGCGCTTCACCGACCACAACGGCAGGCAGCACAGGGTGAAGTACGAGTTCGCCGCTGTGGAGGTCTTCGGTGCGCCCTCGCCGCACCACACCGCCACCGAGGGCGACGACTTCGTGCTGTACGTGGGGAGCGAGGGCAACTTCCTTGAGCCGGGTGACTACCCTTATCGCATCACATACACCACCAAGGGCCAGGTGGGTTTCTTCCCGGATTACGATGAGATCTACTGGAACGTGAACGGCAACGGCTGGGCCTTTTACATCGACAGCATCTCGGCGTTGATCCACTTGCCGCCAACCGCACAGGTCAAACAGACCGCCTGCTACACGGGGGTATTGGGCAGCACGGAGAACGCGTGCTCGGACTCCATCATCGACGCGCGCACGGTGCGCTTCGAAGGGCGCGCGATGGGGTACTACGAAGGCCTCACGGTGGCCGTCGGGTTCCAGAAGGGCGTGGTGGCCGAACCACCGCCACCGACGTTCTTCGAGCAGTACGCCGTGCCGCTGGTGGGCGGCATCATCACGCTGCTGTTGCTGCTGTACTACTTCATCACATGGGCGCGCCACGGCCGCGATCCGGACCGGCCCACGGTGATCCCGCTCTTCGAGCCGCCTGATGACCTGTCCCCGGCATCGGTGGCCATGGTGATGAAGGGCGGTTTCGACAACGACCAGATCACCCCGGCGATGATCAGCCTGGCCGTGAAGGGGCACCTCCGCATCGACGAGAGGAAGGAGGATGTGCTGCTGGGCCTCTTCAAGAAGGAGACCTACACCATCGTGAAGTTGAAGGGCGGCTCGGGACTGCCGAGCGAGGAGCAGGAACTCCTCAACCGCATGTTCGGCTCCGGCCAGGAACGGTTCGAGATCGATGGTAAGTACGACCCGAGCGTACAAAGCATGGCCAGCGCGTTCCGGGGCACGCTGCGGAACCAGTGGCACGCCTTCCTGAACAAAGGCAACAACTGGCGGTTCTGGTGGATCCCCATCCTCAGCGTTATCGTCTGCGTTATTTCCATGATCGTGTTGCACAACTCGTACTGGGGCGACAGCGACGCGGTGTACATCATCGCCTTCGCGGTGGCGAACTTGGTCCTGTTCCTTCTTTACCGCTACCTGATCAAGCGGCCGAGCGAGGAGAAACAGGCTTTGCGGTCGCGGCTGCTCGGCTTCAAGATGTACCTGAGCGCGGCGGAAGAGAAGCAGCTCCAGCACTTCAATCCACCGACGATGACGCCCGAGGTTTTTGAGAAATACCTGCCCTACGCCATTGCCTTCAAGGTAGAGGAAGTCTGGGGTGAGCGTTTCCAAAGCATGATCAGCCGCGCCTTGGTGGACCCCAACTACCGACCGGGCTGGTACAGTGGTTCCATCATGCACTATGGTTCGTTCGCGCACCACATGAACAGTTCGCTCACCAATAGTGTGCAGTCATCCAGTACGCCGCCCAGCAAGAGCGGTGGCTCCGGCGGTGGTGGTTCTTCGGGTGGAGGCGGAGGTGGTGGTGGCGGAGGTGGGTGGTAGTTCGCTTTGCCGCGTTCGGAACGCCCCGCTACCGCTCGATGATCACGCGCGTGCGTATGGTGCGTTGCCCGTCGTTCGATGTAACCACATAAAGGCCCACAGGCATTTGACGTAGATCCAGCCGAAGTTGGCCGGATGTCGGTACCACTGTCCGTAGGACGCATGCTCCAAGCGCATCATGGACTTCCACCGTGTGCGCAGCACTATGGGGGTAATGCAGCATGAACACGCCGTCGCTGGGGTTGGGTGTCGCACTGATACTTTCCTCCGCCTCCGCTCCATCGGTGCCCATGGCCAGGCAGAGCACGGCCGTACTACCGCCTGTGCCCACGGTGAACGGGGCAGCTGCTACCGTCATGGCACAGGTAAGTTGCGCCGTGGCCGGGCTGCTCACCACCGTTGGCGTGTGCGCCGACCCCAGCGGGACGACCATCTGGTTGCAACCGCTCCAAACGGTAGCATCGGTGCGCACCATGTGCATGTCCGACCAGCCAAGGCCCCCATTCACGTAGCCCCCGGTTCCGATGAAGAGCACCCCGCCATCGGGCTGGGGTTCGCAGAACACGTGCACGGGTGTGGTGCCGGTGAGGAGCGTGTAGGACCAGAGCAGATCACCGTTCGCGTCCACTTTCAGATCAACGGCCTCGCCCCCCACCACGAAACCGCCATCGGTGCACTCGGCCACGTCGAAGGCCCATCCGCCGAAGATGCCGCCGGTGTCGTACACGCCCGTCCACAGCGTATCGCCGATGGCATCGGTGCGCACCAAGTAAACGCTGCGCGTAGGGATGCCGAAACTGTACGTGGAGCCCGCGAGGATGCAGCCACCATCGGCGGTGAGCACCAACCCCCAGGCCTGGTCCATGAGGGGCCCGCCGTAGGTGCGCGAGAAGAGCAGAGTGCCGTTGTCGTCCACCTTCAACAGGTAGTAGTCCTCCTGTCCTTCGCCGAAGGTGCTGGTGCTCCCCGCGATCAGGTAATCGCCATCGGCGGTCTTTTGCACGGCGTTGGCCCAGTCGCCGTAGATGCCACCGAAGCACCGTGTCCAGAGCGTATCGCCGTCGGCATCGGTGCGCAGCAGATACAGGTCGGAGCCGTTGCCCGTGGTGGTGGCGCTGGCGCCGCACACGAGGAAACCTCCATCGTCCGCCTGCACGGCAGCGTAGGCTGTGTTGTCCGCCGCATCGCCCACCGCACGGCACCACAGGGTATCGCCGTTGGCGTCGGTGCGGATCAACAGGATGTCGGTGCTGTTGCTGAAGCTGGTGGTGGTGCCGCAAAGCAGCGTGCCGCCATCACTCGCTGCCGCGATGCCCATGAAGCGATCGTCGCCGGGCGCGCTGAAGACCCGCGACCACAGAAGGGTGCCCATCGCATCGGTCTTCACCAGGTAAGCCTCCTCGCCCGGCAGACCGAAACTGCGCGTGAAGCCCACCAAGGCATAGCCACCATCGACGGTGCGTGTGGTGGCCAAGGCCGCATCCAGGTCGGTGCCACCGAAAAGGCGTTGGTAGGTCTGGGCCTGCGTCGGTGCAACCAGCAGCAGGGCACATGCGATCAGGGATAGGAGCGGGGTGGAGGAATGCGGCATGATGGGGAGGATAATGCTACGACGATACACAAATGGAAAGGTTGTCGTGCTGGACGTGATCATGTCCCCCGAACCCGGTCTTGGTCTGCCCCCGGCAAATGACGCAACCGCGCCACACCAACATCCAACACTCACCAGCAAGTGCGGTGGCTCGGGCGGCGGTGGAGGTGGACGGTGGGGTCAGTCCGTTCTGATCGAGCTTCCGTGATCGTCAAGATCGTCGCGATCGCCACCGTCTCCCCGGCATTGCGCGCCGAAGCGAGGCGTAGGCGGGTCTCATCGAACACATCCACCAAAAACTTCACGATCCCCTTCGCCACATCCTCCGGCGTCCGCTTCTCCTGGTCCACTTTCTCCTTCACCGTAAAGCGCACCTGGATCGTCATCCCCGGATGCACCGGCTTCACGAAGCGAAATTCAGGCGCGTTCACTTTTCTTCGGCAAAGATGTAGTCCAACATATCGGTCGGGATGAGCAATCCAGTTGACACATCACGGACGAGCAATTGCAAGCTCATGCGATGCCAACGGTCTGTTGCATCACAGCGCCAGATGAATGGACGGATCTGAATGTTCGCACCCATACGGTAAGGAAGTTCGCATGTGAGTTTACCCTCAACATTGTACATGCTGACGTCGTAAGCTCGACCCACTTCATACCGCCTAGGCATTTGCGCACCAGTATGTCGATCCACGAGTTGCAGGTGAATAACGGTATCAGAATAGCTTGGCTTTCCGACCACCTCGACCCTTATATCGGGCATAGCGAGTGCCTCGAACGTGGCGCTCACGGTGGTGGTGTCCCAGGTCTTGCCAGTGTAATAGCGTGCACGAGCCCTCAGATTGACCGGGCCAGGTGTTCGAGGTGTGACGGCATGCTTTGAATTGTAGAATGCCCCTTTCTCAATGGTGCCGTTGTCCGTTTCGATGAACAATAGCTCGTCACTTCCGGCGTAGGAAAGCGTGATTGGATTGGCTTGGCCGATCCACATATGGTGTATGTCTCCGTTCATGGACAAGCCATCGTCCTTCGGAACAACAAGCATTGGCACTTCGCTTTGTCCATGCAGCACAGCAGCGATTGCAAGGGCTATTGCGGAGGAAGTCAGCCGATATGTGCCGAGTGACATCAGTTCTGATCCAATTTCTTGACCATCGTGAGAATGGTCGCAATGGCAACAGTCTCTCCCGTTTCATCAAACACATCGACCAAGAACTTCACAATGCCTTTGGCAACGTCTTCAGGTGTCCTCTTCTCTTGATCGACTTTCTCTTTGACCGTGAACCTGACCTGTATCGTCATCCCCGGATACACCGGCTTCACGAACCTGCACTCATCCAAGCCATAGTTCAAAAGCACAGGCCCCTTCGGCGGATCAACGAACAAGCCGGCCGCGCGGCTGAGGATGAAGTAGCCGTGCGCCACGCGCCCCGTGAAGATGGTGCCCTCGAGGCTGTGGGCATCCATGTGCGCGTAGAACTTGTCGCCGCTGAGCTGGGCGAAGTCCTCGATGTCCTGCAAGGTGACGGGATGGATGTCGGTGATCACGGTGTCGCCCACGTGCAGTTCCTCGAAGTGCATGCGGAAGGTGTGGCGCTCGGTGATGTGCATGCGCGCGCCCTGCTGGTATTGCTGGGTGATGGCGGTGATCATGCTGGGGTGGCCCTGGATGGCGGTGCGCTGCAGGTAGTGCATCACGCCGCGCTTGCCGCCCATCTCCTCGCCGCCGCCCGCGCGACCCGGGCCGCCGTGTACCAGAGTGGCCAGCGGACTGCCGTGGCCGGTGTTCTCCTTCGCCATTTCGCGGTTGAGGATGAGCATGCGGCCGTGGTGGCTGGCGGCACCCCACACGAATTGCTGCGCGACCTTCTCATCGTACGTGGCGATGCTGGCGCAGAGGCTGCCCTTGCCGAGCCTGGTGAGGGCCACGACATCGTCGATGTCGGTGTAGGGCATCAGTGTGCTCACCGGACCGAAGGCCTCCACGTTGTGGCTCTGCTGGTTCTTCCAGGGGTCGGCGTTGAGCAGCAGGATGGGGCTCATGAAGGCGCCCTTGGCGGCATCCGCGCCCTTCACATCCACGCTATCGGCGCTGCCGTAGACGATCTGCGAGCCTTTGAGCAGTTCGTCCAGCGCGCGCTTCACTTCGTTGCGTTGCGTCTGTCCGGCCAGCGCGCCCATGCGCACACCGTCCACACGCGGGTCGCCGATCACGGTGCCGCCCAGGCGTTTGCCGATGGCGATCTGCACATCCTCCAGCACGTTCTGCGGGACCATGATGCGCCGCGCGCCGGTGCAGCGCTGGCCGCACTTCAGCGTCATCTCCTTGCCCACTTCCTTGATGAAGAGGTCGAACTCCTCGGTGCCGGGCGTGGCGTCGGGGCCGAGCACGATGGCGTTGAGGCTGTCGGCCTCCATGTTGAAGGGCACGCTCTCGTCCACGATGCGCGGGTGCTTCTTCAACATGCGGCCCGTGCTGGCGCTGCCGGTGAAGGTCACCACGTCCTGGCTCATCACATGGTCGAGCAGACCCTCGGCGCTACCGACGATCAGTTGGATCGCGCCGTCGGGCAGGATGCCGGACGACACAATGTCCTTTACCATCGCTTCGGTGAGGTAGCTGGTCACGGTGGCGGGCTTCACCACGGCGGGCACGCCGGCCATCCAGTTCACGGCCACCTTCTCCAGCATGCCCCAGATGGGGAAGTTGAACGCGTTGATGTGTACGGCCACGCCCTCCTTGGGCACCATGA
>JAGNSU010000239.1 GCA_017987895.1 Flavobacteriales bacterium
GCCCAGCCTATGAGGTCCGATGCGCTGTGCCAGTTGCTCGCATCGTCCGCGGCGCGTGCGGGGTCCACGCGTTCCAGGCTCACGCCTTCGGTCTCGTTGAGCAACTCGAAGTGCATGTCGTCAGTGTACCGGAAGGTCTCCAGCGTGTCGCCTGCGGTCGCCATCAAAACCACGCTGCCTTCGCCGTTATTGAAACTCGGCAGATCCGCTTCGAGGTAACGGTCCGCGATCCCGAGCGAATATTCCGCAGCGATGTTCGCTGGATCCTCGGTGATCACCACGTATTGTCCGGGCAACAGAAGGATCTCCGACGCGGTGATGGGCGTAATGTTCGCGGTCTGGCCGTCCTCCTCATTGGCCAGTGCGAGATCCGCGAGGGTCAATGTCTTGCTGCTGCGGTTGTAGAGTTCCACGAAGTCATAGCCACCCACGCGGGGATCGTAGAGCACTTCGTTGATCACCACATCGCCCGCCGCGACCGGTTCCGGCAGCGCGAACTGCGCGGTGTTGGCAGAGCCGATCTCGTTACCGGGGCAGTCCTTGACGCCCCCGACGGTGATCGTGTACAGCACCCCGGCCACGAGCGGCGCATCCAAGGTCACGTTCACGGTGGTGAGCGGTGCGGGTCCGTTCACCACCCCGATCACCGTTCCGCCGGGCGCGAGCGTATAGGTGGCGGTGGCGGTGCTGGTCGCATCAAGAAGTTCGTTGAAGAGGAGCCTCAGTTCCGTGGGGCTGATCACTTGCACGCTTGTCAAGGTCGGACCGGTGAGGTCGGGCACTACGGCGAATACGCTGTTCTCTTCCCCGGGGGTGCCTCCTTGTGGATCGTTGCTCGCGGTCCAGTTGGCCGCGCTGCTGCACGGGGTCGTTGGGTCGATCCGTTCCAGGGTCCAACCGCCATCGGCCTTTATGTCGTCATTGTACCAGGCATCGCTATAGGTCACCGCGTCGATGGGAACGCCGTTGTCGTCCTTCAGTTCCAGCGGGTCCCCATCATTGTTCAAAGACGGGAACGACCCAATGCTCACTACGGTGCCGAACACAGCGTACTGCGGTGCGCTCGTGTCATCGGTGAGGATGGCGAACGCGCCCGGCGTTAAGGGAATGCTGGGAAAAGTGCCCGTGCTGCTGCCGTCGCCGATGGTCCAATCCGCCAGGTCGAAGGTCTTGTTCGTGGTCGCATTGAACACCTCGATGAACTCCGCTTCAGGCAGGCCAATGATGGGTGTGGGGTCGGCGAAGATCTCGTTGATCACCACCTCTCCGGGCAGGGCTTCGTCCGGGACGAAGTAGAGCACATCCGTGGTTTCGTTCACGCAGGCGTTCGCGGCGAGGTCCTCCACGCCGTTCACCGTGATCGTGTACGTGTTCCCGCTCTGCATGGCGATCGCGAGCGTGAGGTGCACCAGCGCGAGGTCCGTTCCATCGCGCACCACGGATGCCGCGCTGTTGAAGGGGATGATGCTGTAGTTGTTCTCTTCCTCCGCGGTGATCTGTTCCACCGCTTCGCTGAAGGCGAGATCGATCTGCGTATCGGAGATCACGGTCGCGGACACGAGCGCCGGAGGGGTAAGGTCCACGGGGATGGGACCCGCGCTGATATCGTCGAAGAAGTGGTTGTTCACCGGCGTACCCGCCGAGCTTTGTTCGATGCGGATGCCGAAGAAACCGGCGGTGGTATACGTGCCCTCCGTGGCGCTGCCTGCAAGGGTGTAGGTACCCAATGCACCATCGTCGAAATAGAGGCTCCACAGGGCCGCGGCGGTGCGCGTCACCTTGATGCGGAACGGGTTCGCGGTGCTGCTGTTCACCACGCCATCCGGGCTTTGCACCAACAGGCTTGCGGGCGTGCCCGCATCGCTTCGGAAAAGCTCCACGCGGTCGGCCGTGCCGCCGATGCGCACGAAGTAGCCGTCAACGCCACTGGCCAGGTCGGCCGCGCTGCTCATCAGGTACACGTCGGCATAGTTGGCGCCGCTGGTGCTGAACTTCAGGTCCACGAAGAACTCCCATTGCGCGTCGTCCACGACGGTACTGGGAGTGCTCAGGTGGTAGTTGGCCGCACCAGGGCTGTTGCTGCGCAACTGGGCGCCCACCACGGTATACAGGGCGGCATCGCCGCTCCAAACGGTGCCCAGCGTGAAGTCCCCGTCATCGAAGTTGTCGCTGAACTGGGCGTGCAGTAGTGTGACGGAGAGGAGGGCCGTGGCCAAAAAAAAGGCCCGGGAAACAGCGGTGGACATGGGCTCGTGAAGGCAAGCAAGGTAAGAGCATATCTCAGAATCGCCCTTCGCGCTGCGCAGGGGTCTTTCCCGCCCATGCTTCGTTCCCGGAACCTCACAGAGCCTCCGGCTATGCTCGGTTCCGGCGCCTCGCCTGAACGCGAAAGCCCTTTTGCTCGCATGCGAAGGGCGATCCTGAGGTATGCTCTAGTACTTTCGGCCACCCGCGAACGTTACGGGCACATCATGAAAGTCGCTGTGGTCGGTGCCACCGGATTGGTGGGCGGAGTGATGCTGAAAGTGCTCGAGGAGCGCGACTTCCCCGTGGAGGAACTTCTTCCAGTAGCCAGTGAGCGCAGCGCGGGCCGAACGGTCGTGTTCAAAGGGAAGGAGATCCCCGTGATGAGCATGGAAGCGGCCATCGCGGC
>JAGNSU010000122.1 GCA_017987895.1 Flavobacteriales bacterium
TTCCTGCGGCGCATGATGTTCCTTTGCGGTGTCAGCTCAATTCCAGAACAATGGGCAAGAAGATCGGTATCCTCGGCACCGGCATGGTGGGCCAAGTGCTGGCCAGCGGTTTCCTGAAGCATGGCCATAGCGTGATGATCGCTACGCGCAACCCCGATAAGGTGGCGGACTGGGTGGACAAGAACCCCGGCGGCAAGGTGGGAAGCCACAAGGACGTGGGAGCCTGGGCGGATATCATCGTGCTGTCCAGCAAAGGCAGTGCTGCCGTGGCCGCCATCGGCCTGTGCGATAGCGTGGACCTCGCGGGCAAGACCGTTATCGATACCACCAACCCGATCGCCGATGCACCACCGACCAATGGTGTGTTGCACTACTTCACCACTTTGGAGGAAAGCCTCATGGAACAACTCCAGAAGGCCTGCCCGAAGGCCCACTTCGTCAAAGCGTTCAACAGCGTGGGTAACGCGTACATGGTGAACCCCGATTTCAATGGTGTGAAGCCCACGATGTTCATCTGTGGTAACGATGCGGATGCCAAGCAGGAGGTGGCCGTGATCCTCGACCAGTTCGGGTGGGAGGCCGAGGACATGGGAGGCATGGAAGGCGCCCGGGCCATCGAGCCGCTGTGCATCCTCTGGTGCATACCCGGGTTCGCCAGGAACCAATGGAACCATGCCTTCAAGCTGCTGAAGAAGTAGGGGGATCCCAGAGCACTGCCCTTCGGGCTGCGCGAGGGCTTTACGCGCGATCGACCTTACGCGCTACATTCGTTCTATGGACGCGTCCGTGGTCTTCCTGGGCCGTAACGCAAGCATCATGGCTTTGGTGAAGCACCAGCTCACCAGGGTCGGCCATTTTGCCGAGGGGTTCACATGCGACGAGGAATTGATGCTCCGCCTGCAGCGCGGCAACGTGACCCTGCTGATCCTGGGTCCGGGTGTGGAAGACGGTCCGAGGAACAAGTTCCGGACCTATTGTGCGGAAAGGGATATTCCACTACTGGAACACTCCGGTGGCCCGTATCAATTGCTGGAGAACGTGCGCGTAGCGCTGGGCCAGTGATCCGTTCGCGCCACATTCCATAGCTCGCGGATCAACGCACGCAGGGACCACCTGAAAGCAGCAGCCCCGACCATCGGCCGGGGCTGCGCATAAGCACGTTGTCAGGAATTACTCGGCCTCCTCGGCTTCGTCCTTCTCTTCTTTTGCGGCTTTGTCGGCCTTCTTGCCCTTTGTGGCGCGCTCCTTGGTCTCCATCGCGCTCTTCAGATCACTGAGTACGCTCAGGTCGCCCAAGGTGCTCTTCTCCACCTTCTCGTTCACGCTCTTCACGCTCGCGCTCTGACCATCGGTCGCTGCCGGCTTGCGCGTGGTCCGTGCCGTACGGGCGCCAGCTGCTGGCGTCTCTTCGGCATCATCACCCTCTTCGAAGGTGCGGGTATGGCTCAGGGTGATGCGACGCGCTTCACCATTGAACTCAAGCACTTTGAACGGGAGCTTCTCCTCCATCGCCGCCTTGCTGCCATCGGCCTTCTTCAGGTGTTTGGTGGCTACGGTACCTTCCACGCCATAGGGCAGGGACACGATGAAGTTGTTGCCGTTGCGGCCGGTGATGGTGCCTTCGTGTACGCTGCCTTCGGTGAAGGTGTCCGCGAACACTTCCCAAGGGTTCTGCTCCACTTGCTTGTGGCCCAGGCTCAAGCGACGGTTGTCCTTGTCGACCTCCAACACCTGCACTTCCACCTCGTCACCCACATTGCAGAACTCGCTGGGGTGCTTGATGCGCTTGGTCCAGCTAAGGTCGCTGATGTGGATCAGACCATCGACGCCCTCCTCCAACTCGGCGAAGATGCCGAAGTGGGTGAAGTTGCGCACTTTGGCCGTGTGGCGTGAGTTCACCGGGTACTTGAACTCGATGTCGGCCCATGGATCGGCAGCGAGCTGCTTCATGCCCAGGCTCATCTTGCGCTCTTCGCGATCGATGTTCAGGATCACGCACTCGATCTCCTGCCCTTCCTTCAGGAAGTCCTTCGGGCTGCGCAGGTGCTGGCTCCAGCTCATCTCGCTCACATGCAAGAGGCCTTCCACGCCCGCGCTCACTTCCACGAACGCGCCGTAGTCGGTGATCACCATCACCTTGCCTTTCACTTTGTCGCCGGCGTTCAGGTCGGCGCTCAAGGCATCCCAAGGATGTGCGCTGAGCTGCTTGAGACCGAGCGCGATGCGGCGCTTCTCGTCGTCGAAGTCCAGGATAACGACGTTGATCTTGGCATCGAGCTGCACCACCTCTTCGGGGTGGCTTACGCGGCCCCAGCTCAGATCGGTGATGTGGATCAGACCGTCCACACCGCCCAGATCCACGAACACGCCGTAGCTGGTGATGTTCTTGACGGTGCCTTCCAACACCTGTCCTTTCTCCAGTCCACCGATGATCTGCTTCTTCTGGGCTTCCAGTTCGGCTTCGATCAGCGCCTTGTGCGAGACCACCACGTTCTTGAACTCCTGGTTGATCTTCACCACTTTGAACTCCATGTTCTTGCCCACGTACTGATCGTAGTCGCGGATGGGCTTCACATCGATCTGGCTGCCGGGCAGGAACGCTTCGATGCCGAAGACGTCCACGATCAGGCCGCCCTTGGTGCGGCACTTCACGAAGCCCGTGATGATCTCGTCGGTGGTCATGGCATGGTTCACCTTGCCCCATGCGTTGTGCACGCGCGCCGTCTTGTGGCTCACGAGCATTTGGCCGCTCTTGTCCTCCTGCTTCTCGATGTACAGTTCCACCTGGTCACCCAACTTCAGATCGGGCTTGTAGCGGAACTCGCTCAGGGGCACCACGCCTTCGGACTTGTAGCCGATGTTGATGACGACCTCCTTCTTGTTCATGCCCACCACGGTGCCCATCAACACTTCCTTTTCGGAGATGCTGCTCAGGGTATCCTCGTAGGCCTTCTCCATCGACTCCCGCTCGTTCGCGGGGATGGACCTCTTGTCATCTTCCAATCCGGCCCAATCGAAATCGGCGGGCGGTTCGGCGAAGGTGACCTTGCTATTCTCTGCTGACATGTACTGACTAACTTGTATCCCGGACCGAGGACGCTGTCCGGAAGGGGTTGGTGTGTTGGCCCGTTGCGTCACGACGGGCTTCCCGAAGTTCAGCCTTCGCCAAGGCTGCGGCTGAGAAACGGGGCCGCGAAAGTAAGAAAAGGATCTGAAAGTCAGTGCGTTGGTCGTTGGGGCAGCAGGCGACACCGTATAGGGTTCATTCGGCCAACTCTTGAGGTTTGGAAACCACGCGCCGTCGCCGGAGCGCTTTGGCGGCGTGCGACCCCTTGATCCCCTCCTTCTGCACCCGGGCGGAGCGATCCGCCCTTAGGAGGGGAATTGCGCCATTGGCACGGGCTACCTTTGCGGCCCACCCCGATCGATGCGTTCCTTCTCCATTCCCCCGCACTACCGCAGCAATTTGATCGGCCGGTTGAAGGCCTTCCGGAAGGTGCAGGACCCGAAGAAGAAGGACCTGACCCCCACCCTGCTGGACCTGGGCGCGGTACGCTTCATCCTGGCCCGGCACTTCGGCTTCTGCTATGGGGTGGAGAACGCCATCGAGATCAGCTACAAGGCCCTGGAGGAGAACCCCGGCAAACGGATCTTCCTGCTCAGCCAGATGATCCACAACCCTGCCGTGAACGATGACCTCACCGCCCGGGGCATGCGATTCATCCAGGACACGCAAGGTCGCATGCAGATGGATTGGAGCGAGCTGAGCGCCGATGACGTGGTGATCATCCCCGCTTTCGGGACCACCCTGGAGACGGAGGCCCGGCTGAAAGCCATTGGTATCGACCCGCTGAAGTACAATACCACCTGCCCCTTTGTGGAGAAGGTGTGGAAGCGCAGCGATCAGCTCGGAGACAAGCAATACACAGTGATCATTCACGGCAAGGCGAAACACGAGGAGACCCGGGCCACCTTCAGCCATACCGTGCAGAAGGCGCCGGCAATGGTGCTGCGCGATATGGCCGAGGCCGAACTCCTGGGCCGGATCATCCTGGGCGAAGAGCCCATTGCGCGTTTCACGGAGGTCTTCGGCGAGCGTGCCAGCAAGGGCTTCGATCCCGAGCGGGATCTGGGCCGGATCGGCGTGGTGAACCAGACCACCATGCTGGCCAGCGAAACCCAGGCCATCGCCGATCACTTGAAGCAGGTGATCATCAAGAAATACGGGGACCAGGCACTCGGCGAGCATTTCGCCGATACCCGCGATACGCTCTGTTACGCCACCAACGACAACCAGGACGCCACCCACGAACTGCTGAAGATGGAGGCCGATCTCGCCCTGGTGGTGGGCGGATACAACAGCAGCAATACCAGCCACCTCGTCGAATTGCTGGCGGGGCGTTTCCCGACCTTCTTCATTAAAGGCGATGAGGAAGTGCTGGGCGCGGATACGATCCAACACTTCAACTACCCCGAGCAACGGCTGGAAACCACGAATGGCTGGCTACCCGCGAAGCGCCCCGTGACGATCATCCTAACCAGCGGCGCCAGTTGCCCGGATACGCTGCTGGACCGTGTCATGCTGAAGGTGCTGGGTTTTGTGGAGGGGGTAAGAGATCCTGTGGAAGCCGTCGATGCCATCACCGCGTGACCCATGACATGTTTCCGAGGTTTGATCGCGTTCATGCTTGGAACCAGCGCGCTGACAGGGTTCGCATGCTCATGCATTGATCCCGGGCTTTCAGGTCACTTCGTTAGTGCCGCGAACGTTTTCGAAGCGGTGGCCATCGGTTCACGGATCGTGGATACTGGAGACGCAGAAGATCCCAAGATGCGTGAATTCACGCTGCTAGTTAGAAAGGTCTACAAGGGATGTGTAGCGAAAAAGGTGGTCGTGCGAACAAGGTTGAGCGGTGCCGCCTGCGGTATCTATCTACCTCTCGGTGGACGATACCTTGTTTTCACGGGCGCTGGAGATGACGGCTCCGATCGATCACTCTACTCGTCGTTGTGCATGGGGAACCGTTACTACCCGTTTTGGAGGTTCTCCTTACGGAAGAATGTGCGCCGCCTTTTCCAAGGCGATTCCATACCAAAGACCTCCAAATGGGCGAAAGCCCCGAGTTGGTAAGTCGTCAAGCTCCCACAAGGGTCAACTCGCAGGGGACCCTGCGGGATAATCCTCACGCCTCCGTCACCACGCCGATCGCCTTCACCACCACGCCTAAGGCGATATCGAACTGCTCCGTACTGGTGAGGTCGCTGTTGTCGATCTCGAAGGCATCGGCGGCCTTGATGAGCGGATCGGCGGCGCGGTTCGTATCGTCATCATCGCGGCGCTCGATGTTCTCCAGCACGCTCGCGTAGTCCACTTCCACACCTCGGCCTTTCAATTCCTGGTAGCGGCGTTGGGCGCGCACTTCGGGACGCGCGGTCATGTACAGTTTCACTTCAGCGTCCGGGAAAACCACCGTGCCGATGTCGCGGCCGTCCATCACCACGCCTTTGGGTGTGCCCATGGCGCGTTGCAGTTCCACCAGTTTCGCGCGCACTTCGGGAACGGGGCTCACGAGCGTGACGTGGCGGCTCACCTCCATGCCGCGGATGCGGTGTTCCACGTTGTGGCCGTCCAGCCAGGTCTCGCTGCGTTGCGTGGCATCGTCGTGGCGGAAGCCGATGTGGATGCGGTCCAGCACCCGGAGCAGGTTCGGCTTGTCCAATTTGCCGTCGATCACCAGGCCGTTCTCGATCACATACAGCGCGATGGCCCGGTACATGGCCCCGCTATCGATGTAGGTGTAGTGCAGGTGGTGCGCCAGTTGCTTGGCCAGGGTGCTCTTGCCGCAACTGCTGAAGCCGTCGATCGCGATGTTGATGCGCTTCACGCTGGCAAGGTAGGCAGGGCCTCTCTGCCCGCCTCAGCCCTCTGGAACGATCGGCACTTCCTCCGCCTTCTTCGCGCGTTTCGCTTTGCGCGGCTTTTCCTGCCCAGGCGGCGGCCGGCGGAAATCGTTGAAGCGCGTGGCCAGGGTAATGGTATTGCTGATACCCGCCAGATGGTATTGGGCGAACCCATAGCTGATATGGAACTTGCTCACCCTCACCCCTGCGCCGAAACAGAGCCCGGAGATCCCTCCCTTGGCGTCCACTTTCAACTCACGCCGGCGCCGGAAGTCGAACCCTGCCCGCACATGGAAATAGCGGCCCAGCAGGATTTCCACGTTCGGCACCAAATGCAAGAGTGTCTTGGTACCGAAGGAGACCTTCTGCACCACTTCATCGCCGGTGGTGGGATCGATCGACACTTGCTGCACAGGATCGTCGTAGGTGAGGTCCCATTGCTGCAGGTTCTCCAGGTTGAGCCCTAGCCGGAACGGGGCATGCTTGAACTTGTACGTGACGCCGAGCTGTACTTCGAACGGCAGCTTCTCCTTGACCCCAGTATAGGATGAACTGACAAAACCCATGTTCTTGACCAATGCCGCTACGGTTAGGCCCAGCGACTTCTTCGCGTACACCGCTCCCAGATCCGCGGCCCAGCCCGTGGCATTGTAGGTGTCCAAGCTGGAGGTGATGAACTTCACGTTCGCCCCCACGCTGAACAAGCTGTCCAGCGCGCGCGACGCACCGATCTGGAAGACGTATTCACCCGCCCGGAAGGTGCCGATCTCCGTACCATCGCCCTCCGTCCGGGTGAAAGTGCCGTAGTCCACGAACTGCACCGTGCCGCTGAAGGTGGTGCGGATGCTATCGAAGTGGTGCGCGTAAGAGCCGAAGCCCATCTTCACCCCATCGAAGTAGGGCAGATAGCTCAGGGCCACTTGCTTGGTCATGGTGGAGTTGAGCAACGCCGGGTTGAAGATGCCCAGGTTCAGGTCATCGTCCATGAGCGCGATATGCGTCCCGCCCAACGAAGCCAGCCGTGCCGAGGAAGGGATCTCCAGCACCCGGAACACTTCCTGCCCCCCCAACTGGGCCTGTACAACGGGAACAGCAACGAGGCCGAGGCACAAAAGGAGGAACGATCGGGTCATGCGGGATCGGGCTGGGTCCAGTGGGAAAGCGGCTTGGGCGCTTAGGCAACGCAAGATAACGGTGCATATTTTCATGGATCGATCACGGATGTCTTCACGCTGGGTAACAAAGCCTTAACGATCCCTACAGAACTGGGTAACAGCCCGACCGGACTTTTGTGGCGTGGAAAGCCTTCCAAGGCCTGACACAATGCGATGTACCGGACCCTTCTCCTTGCGCTCAGCACTTTTCTCTGCTCCATCCTGCTTGCCCAGAACGGCACCGTAAGCGGGGTGATCACCGCCCTCGAGAGCGGCCGGACGCAGCCCATGCCTTTCGTGAACGTGATCGTAAAGGGCACCACCTTCGGCGCCAGCACGGACCTGGACGGCAAGTACAGCCTCAGCTGTCCGGCCGGTGAGCATACGCTCCAGGTGAGCTTCGTGGGCTTTGACAATGTGGAACGGCCGATCAACGTGGTCGCCGGGCAAGTCACCAAAGGGGATGTGCAGTTGAGCGCGGTCTCGAACAAACTAGCGCAGGTCGACGTGGTGGCGGTTCGCCGAACGGAAACGGAGAGCGCTGTACTGCTCGAGACGCGCAACAGCCAACAAGTAGTGAACGGCGTGGGCCGCGCACAGATCGCCAAAAGTCAGGACCGCACCGCAGGCGATGTGGTGAAGCGGGTGCCGGGGGTCACCATCATCGGCGATCGCTTCGTGATGATCCGAGGGCTGGCCGACAGGTACAACACCGTCATGCTCAACGATGTGATCGCCCCCAGTTTGGAAGCCGACAAGCGAGCGTTCAGCTTCGACCTGATCCCGAGCGGAGCATTGGAGCGCATCATGGTCTACAAAACGGGTGCGCCGGAGCTACCTGGTGAGTTCGCCGGTGGAGTGATCAAAGTACACACCCTCACCGTACCTCAGGAGAACGAGACGCGTGTGAACCTCGGCACTTCGTACAGGATGGGAACCACTTTCCAGCCTTTCTATTCCGGTGAGAAGAGTTCGACGGATGCGCTGGGCTTCGATGACGGCCTTCGCCAGTTACCCGACGCGTTCCCGACCAGCCTGAACAGCCAGACACCAGAGCGACTCCAGACCCTGGGACGTCAGCTCTCAAACAATTGGGTCGCCAAGCAAAGCACCGCATTGCCCGATGCCCGCCTGGGTGTGCTGATCTCGCGCTCCTTCGGGAAAGCCGATGGCAAGAACCGGTACGGCTCGATCACCAGCATCGACTACGCGAACACCCGCCTGAGCTACACCGCGAAGAACTACAACTACAACGCCTACGATGCTGCCTCCCAGCGCAGCGACACCATCTACAATTTCAACGACAACGAATACATCAGCTCTGCGCGCGTCACCCTGATGCACAATTGGACCGCGATGCTGGGCAAGGGCAGCAAGCTCGAATTCCGCAACCTCTTCAACCAGCTCGGCCAGGACCAGACCACCTTACGCACCGGCAGGAACATGGAAGAGGGCTTCGAAGTGAAGAACTACGCCTTCCGCTACCAGCAACGTACCGTCTATTCAGGCCAATTGCACGGCGCGCACGAGTTGGGCCAGAAGGACCACCTGGAATGGACCGCCGGATACTCTTACGCAGGCAGCAAGGAGCCGGATTACCGCCGCATCCGCACCAGCCGCGATATCAACGCCAGCGATTCCGATACGCCGTTCCAGACCGTCATCCCCCCCTCCGCCTCCACGCTCGATGCCGGCCGGTTCTTCAGCGATCTGAAAGAGACCGTGATGACCGGACGCCTCGATCACGAACACACCTTTACCACGAGCAACGAAAGTCTCATCCCGAAGATCCGCGTTGGGGGGTTCTTCGAACAGAAGGACCGCGAGTTCAGCGACCGCTGGATGTCCTTCACCCAGGCCAATTTCATGCAGTTCGATCAGTCCCTTCTCACCGAGGACCTGAGCACCGCGTTCAGCAGCGGCAATATCAACCCCACCACCGGCTTCGAACTGGCGGAGGGCACCAACCCGAGCGATCGTTATGAGGCTTCCAACACGCTGATGGCCGGATACGTCGGCGCTTCGCTGGGGAACACGGACCATTGGTCGGTGAGCGGTGGGGTACGCGTGGAACACAACCGGCAACAACTCACGAGCGCGCGCTTCGGCGGGGACCGGGTGCTGGTCGACAACCCCATCGTGAGCGTCCTGCCTTCGATCAATGCGAGCCTCAACCTGACCACGCGCTCGCTTGTTCGGGTGGCCTGGAGCAATACGGTGAACCGTCCTGAGTTCCGCGAGCTGGCACCGTTCGCGTTCTATGATTTCAGCTTGAACAACGTGCTCTACGGTAACGATTCGCTCGACATCGCCAAGGTGATGAACATCGATGCCCGCTGGGAGTTCTACCCCACCGCTAACGAGGTGGTCAGCGCGGGTCTGTTCTACAAGCGCTTCGTCGACCCGATCGAGATGTACTTCGTACCGGGGACCGGCTCCGGCGGCACGCGCAACTTCACCTACGACAATGCGGACCTGGCCCAGAGCTATGGCATGGAAGTGGAAGTGCGCCGCTCGCTCACCTCGCTCTTCGGTGATGGTTATCTCGGCCGCTTCGGGGTATTGTTGAACGGGGCTTACATCCTCACGACGGTGGATCTCGGGGAGAAGGCGGTGGGCCA
>JAGNSU010000123.1 GCA_017987895.1 Flavobacteriales bacterium
GCGATCTGGCCGCTCAGGAACACGAAGCCGCCCGCTTCGATGGCCGGGGTATACGGGGCGAGGGGTTTCGCCGCGTTGGGAGGGTGGATGGGGATCTTCATGCTTTGTCCGCCGAAGCCTTAAGGGCGAAGGCGCGGGAACGAAGATCGTTCACCATTCTCCGGTTCTTCATTTTACATTCTTCATTTTTCATTCGTCATTCATCATTCCCGCTAAGGGTAGATTTGCGCCCCTGATGAAGACGTCTTTGTCCCGCGCTAGCGGGAAGCCCCCGCTGATCCTGGTCACCAACGACGACGGCATCTTCGCGCCGGGCATCCTTACACTGGTGGAGGAGATGAAGGCCTTCGGCCGGGTGCTGGTGGTGGCGCCGGACAAGCCGCAGAGCGCCATGGGGCATGCGATCACCATCCACAGCTTTCTGCGGCTCGCCAAGGTGGACCTGCTGGAAGGTGTGGAGGCCTGGAGTTGCAGCGGTACACCGGTGGATTGCGTGAAGCTCGCGGTGTACAAGTTGCTGCAGGGCTCGCGTCCGGACCTGCTGGTGAGCGGCATCAATCATGGAGCCAACATCAGTATCAATGTGTTGTACAGCGGCACCATGAGCGCAGCGGTGGAAGGCGCGATGGAAGGCATTCCGAGCATCGGCTTCAGCTTGATGGACCATGCCTTGGAAGCGGACTTCGGTCCGGTGCGTCCGGTCGTACGAAGCGTGGTGGCCAATACGTTGAAGCATGGCATGACCGCCGGCAGCTGCTTGAACGTGAACGTACCCCGCACCAAAGGGGAGCCGCTGAAGGGCATCCGCGTGTGCCGCCAAGCGAAGGCCAATTGGGAGGATGAGTTCGAGACCCGCCTCGATCCGGGAAAACGCGAGTACTACTGGTTGAAGGGCGAGTTCAAAAGCGAGGAACAGGGCGAGGATACCGATGTATGGGCGGTGGACCATGGCTATGTGAGCATCGTGCCAGTGCAGTTCGACATGACGGCGCACCATGCCATCGCGCCCTTGAACACCTGGGACCATGCGCTGGAATGACCGCACCCTCGGCGTCCTGTCTGGGATACTGGCTCCCTTGCTGGGTTTCTTGATCTACGGCCTCATTTACGTGAGCGTCATCCGGCCGCACCACGATCTCGCCTACTTCGTCCAGGACCTCTTCCTCGGCACGCACCGCTACCAGGCGCCGATCATGAGCCTTTCGCTCCTCGCGGATATCCCCCTATTCTTCTGGTTCGACCATGTGGGGCGTTTCGAGGCGATGCGCGGGGTGGTGATGGCCCTGTTCATCCATGGGGCCATCATCGTTGCCTTGTGGCTATGAGCACCGCAACGGGCAAGCGTGTGTATATCATCGCCGGTGAGGCCAGTGGCGATCTGCATGCGAGCAACTTGGTAAAGGCCTTGTTGCGTGCACATCCCGAAGTTCAGCTACGCGGTTGGGGCGGCGATCGCATGGCGGCGGCCGGCGTGGAGGTGGTGAAACATATCCGCGAACTCGCCTTCATGGGCTTCGCCGAAGTGGTGATGAACCTGCGCACCATCCTTCGCAACATCACCTTCTGCAAGGAGGATATCACAGCTTTCGCGCCGGATGCGATCGTGCTCGTGGACTATCCCGGGTTCAACCTGCGCATCGCGGAATTCGCCAAACTCCAAGGGCTCCCGGTGTTCTACTACATCAGCCCGCAGGTGTGGGCGTGGAAGGCGGGTCGCGCCAGGCAGATCAAGCGCGACGTGGATACGATGGCCGTGATCCTTCCTTTTGAGAAGGCGTGGTACGCGGAACGCGGGATGGACGTCGAGTTCGTCGGCCATCCGTTGTTGGATGCCATTGAAGAGGAGGGCAAGCGTCCGTTACAACCTCTTCCCGGAGGCAGCACCACCCCGGTGATCGCCCTGCTCCCCGGCAGCCGCTTGCAGGAGGTGAGCCGCATGTTGCCGGTGATGTTGCGGGCGAGCGCTTCCTTCGGCGACCATCAGCGGGTGGTGGCGGCAGCACCGTCCCTGGCGGATGAAGTGTATCGCGAACTGATCGGTGACCAGAATGTGCTGCTGGTCCGCGATCGCACCTACGATGTGCTGCGCATGGCCAGCGCCGCGTTGGTCACCAGCGGAACGGCCACGTTGGAGACCGCCCTCTTCGGCGTGCCGGAAGCGGTATGCTACAGCGGCGGCGCGCTGAACGTATGGTTGGCGAAGCGACTTGTGAAGGTGCCCTTCATCTCCCTGGTGAATTTGATCATGGACCGCGAGGTGGTGCGCGAGATGATACAGGAGGACCTGACCGCGGAAAAGCTCCGTGCCGAACTCCAGCGTCTGCTGCGAGATGCGCCCTATCGCGAGCGGATGATCACTGACCTGCACGACCTGCGCGCCCGTCTCGGCGGCCCAGGTGCTTCGGAGAAAGCGGCGCGATCCCTGTGGAAAATTCTGGGGTCAACGGCCTGAGGTCCTTCCTGCCCCCGGGTACATTCGCGGCCGTGCGCACCCTCCTGCTGCTGACCTTGCTTCTGTGTACCTCGCTGCACGGGCAGTTCCAGGAGGTGCAGATATCCGTACTGAACGGGACTTCCGTGAGCGCCGTGACAGTGATGGGGATCAAAGGCGGCCTAGTACTACTGGCCGATGACCACATCATCGGGGAACTCGCACCCAACGATGGCATCCGCGTGGAAGTGCTGGGGGATAAGCTGGTCGGGCGAACGCTCGCAGCATCGTACAGTGCGAAAGAACGCTTCACGCTGCGCTCCAAGCAGCCGGACAGCGGCGTTCGGCTGCGCGCGTTGGTGCCCAAGCTCGCCGAGCGTACGTATGGAGGATCGCTGGACATCCGTCGGGTAGGCAAGGAGCTTCGCTTCGTGGTGGAGGAACGCCTGGACGACTACGTGGCCGGTGTGATCCAGAGCGAGGCGGGTACGGATCAGGCGCCGGAGTACTACAAGCTCCAAGCGGTGATCTGCCGTTCCTACGCGCTGGCCAATGCGCGCAAGCACGCTCCGGAAGGGTTCGAGCTATGCGATCAGGTGCATTGCCAGGTATACCGGGGGCGCGCCACGCATCCGCCTATCCTCGAAGCGGCCCGGGCCACGCGGGGCATGGTGGCGGTGGATGCCGACATCCGCTTGATCCACGCCACCTTCCACAGCAATTGCGGCGGCGAGACCATGAACGCGGAGGACCTTTGGAGCAAGTCCGAACCCTACCTGTGCGCCACGCGCGATACGTTCTGTTTGGCCCAACCCCATGCCACCTGGAGCCGCACCATCAGCAAGTCCGAGTGGCTGAGCTACCTCAAGCGGACCTATGGTCTGCGTATCGACGACCCGGCGGTCCAACACGAACTTCTCGCGTACGAACCGGGTTGCCGGGGGCTCTATCTCAATTCGAACCGCCCGCTCATTTCATTGAAGCAGGTGCGCGATGATTGGAAGTTGCGCAGCACCTTCTTCAGCGTGCGCACGGAAGGCGATTCGGTGGTGCTGCAAGGGCGTGGCTTCGGGCATGGGGTGGGCCTGTGCCAGGAGGGGGCCATGGAAATGGCACGTAGGGGCATTCCGTTCGTGGACATCCTGCACCACTATTACAGTGAAGTGCATCTCGTGGACCTCAGTTCATTGGAGTTCTTCCGGGATTGAGACGACGCCGGAAGGCGAAGGATACCTTCACACGCTCCGTCGAACCACCCATGTCCACGCGCACCCGACTGATCATCAACGATACGAGAGACCGCATCCGTCAGGGGCATCCCTGGGTGTACGACAACCAAGTGCTGCGCCAGGAAGGCTCCGTGGAGCCCGGCGGTATCGTACAGGTCTTCGATGCCAAACGCGGTCCGCTCGGTCAGGGCTATATCAACCCAGCGAGCAAGATCCGCGTGCGCATGCTCACCAAGGACCTGGACGAGCGCATCGATGCGGCCTTTCTGCACCGGCGTATCGCGGCCGCATGGGCCTACCGCCAGCGCATGGTGGACACAAGCACCTGCCGGGTCCTCTTCGCGGAGGCGGATGGTCTTCCTGCGGTGGTAGCCGACAAGTTCGAGGACGTCATCGTGTTACAGACGCTATCGTTGGGCATGGACCGCTGGAAAGCGGAGATCGCACAAGCGCTTCGCGATGTGACCGGTGTGCGGAACATCTATGAGCGCAATGATGTGCCCATCCGCGAGAAGGAAGGGCTTCAGCAAGTGAAGGGACCCATGGGCGATGCGTTCACCACCGATCTGGTGATCGAGGAGAACGGCCTGAAATGGGCCGTGGATATAGCCAACGGCCAGAAGACGGGACACTTCCTTGATCAGCGCCTGAACCACGCGGCCATCGCACCGGTGGTGAAAGGTGCACGGGTGCTGGATTGTTTCACGCATACGGGCGGCTTCGCGCTGCACGCGGTACACTACGGGGCCAAGGAGGTGCTCGGCCTGGACATCAGCGCGGAGGCGGTGCGCCTGGCCACTGCCAATGCGGCGATCAACAACTTGCAGGATCGTTGCACCTTCCGCACGGCGAACGTCTTCGATTTCCTCACCGAGGCTAGCAGGACGGCGCAGAAATGGGATGTGATCGTGCTTGATCCGCCAGCGTTCGCGAAAAGCCGGGGCACCTTGGACAGTGCCACGCGGGGCTACAAGGAGATCAATCTGCGCGCGATGAAATGCCTTCCTCCAGGCGGGTTCCTCGTGACCTGTTCATGTAGCCAGCATCTTACGCCGGACCTCTTTCGGAACATGGTGGCCGATGCCGCGCGGGATGCCTTCCGGCCATTGCGCGAGATCTATTTCGGCACGCAGCCACCGGACCATCCGGTGCAGTGGAACATCCCTGAGACGCTCTACCTCAAGTGCCTGGTGCTGCAAGTGCAGTGACCGGTAGCGTGTCCTCAGCGGACGGAATAAGCGGCGGGGTTGCCAGTGCGTGCTGCACGACAGGTGCGAGCGTTCTCGCACACACCTCACCACCAGCGCTGTTCAGGTGGCAATAGTCAATGAGCAACTGCTGGCCTTTGAACGCGGGGTTGTTGAACGATGGGTTCATGTCCACGAGCGGCACGTTCCATTTCGTGGCCACTCCACGCAGTTCTTCGATCACGGTCGGATAGAGGGTCTGCACATTGACATCCCTGCGCAGGAAGGCCCGCTCGGCGGATGAAAGCAAGGTGGTATCGCGCAGTACCAACATGGGTTGCAAACAAAGCACCGCCTTGACACCCTCGCGGCGGAGAAGGAAGAGGTTCGTTTCGATGGCCCGCAGGAACTGATCATGTGCCGCTGTTCTATGCGCTGCGATGGAAGCGGCAGGTCCAAGGTCCCAACGTATCAGGTCGACCCGTTCCATTTCCCGCTGCGCCTCCATGGTCATCCACCACGACACATAGCCCCGGAACGCCCCGCTGCACTTGGCCATCCAGAAGGCGAACTGGAACCAAACGCTCCGCATGGACGGCTCCTGCAACAAGGGCTTCCAGAATTGATGGCGCAGGTCGGTCATGTAGCGATAATCCGGGTTGTTGATGTAGTGATCGTTCGCACCGTCGAAGAAGATCACCATATCAGGATCATAGGCCAGCAGTTCGGACATGAGGTATTCCGTGTGCTGGAACACATGGTAGCCCGTAACGGCCGCGTTGATCACCTCCACGCGCTGGCCGGGAATGGAAGTCCTCAAGATCCGCTCGAGATGAGCGTCCACCGTTTCGTCCATGCGAACATGCACGATGGGGTAGGGGGAAGCACTACTGATCCCATGGGCCGCGGACCCGCCCATGAAGAAGATGCGTATGGTGCCCGCCGGTTTTTTCACCGGTACATCCTCTCGGCGGCGGAAGCCATTGGCGTTGATCACGATCCAATCCTCCTTCCCATCCCCCTCGTGGAAACCCGGTACATGCTCGTACACCCGGTAATGGTTGAAGCGGAACTTGTTGTCGCTCGCCTTTTGCAGCACATGGCCCAGGTAGTAGCGCGCGCCGATCTCCACGCAGCTGAAGGTGAAGACCGTAAGGAAGAGCACATAGGCCACGCGGCCCCAGCGGCGTTTGGAAAGGGAGGGTTGATCTTCCATTGATCGTGAGCGGTCGCGAATGTAACCGAGGTGGCTATCTTAGAGCCTCAACGAACCACGATCAGGTGTGCTCCCGCCTGGTCCTGGTGGGCAATGATATTGCCGATGGAACGAAGGGAGCGGCTCTGGAGCGGTGTGGTGCGTGCGCCGATGATGCGCATCACCTGTCCGTTCGCGCTGGGCCTTCTCATCGGAGGTCTTCGTTGGTCCCATGAGGATCGGTTGTGGTGGTCGGTCGGTGGTTCTGTTCTGCTGTTCGCGATCCTCACATTTTGGAAGGTCAAGTTCCGGTGGCGCTGGTGGATCGGCCCTTCCATGGCTTTGGGCATGCTATGCTGCGGCATGCTTTGGTGGCCCATCGCAACACCTCCTGTTCGGCATCATCCTGAGATGCAGCGGGAAGCACCCTGCCTGGTGGAACTCACCACCCTGCAAGGACTGTCGGATCGCACCGCACGATCCGATGCCTGGCTGCTCGCGGTTGCGGATAGCACCGGCTTGATCCCCGAACGCGAACTGGTGCAGATCACACTTCTTCGCGAGGATACCGCCCCCGTGCCCGTGGCCGGCGATAGGTTGTTGATCATGGCTCGCTTCGAGCCGATCGATCGCCTGCCGGATCCCGGAGGGTTCGATGCGCGCACCTGGGCCGCGTCGCGCGGGATCCACCGCCAGGCATTGGTGTCCATGGTGGACCATGTGGTGATCGGGCACAATAGGACATGGACGGATGTGTTCGCTCCCGCGCAGCAGAGGATCTCCTCATGGTTGGTGTCCAGCGGCTTGCCGGATCGCGAACGGGCCTTGGTGAAAGCGCTGGTCCTGGGCATTCGGGATGAACTCGCCGATGACCAGAAGGCCTCGTTCGCACGCAGCGGTACCATGCATGTGTTGGCCGTGAGCGGCATGCACGTCGCGTTGATCTATGCGGTGCTCATCACATTGCTGGCTTGGATGGGCAAAGGTCCGCGCGCCCGGCTCGTTCGGCTCGCGATCGTCCTGTTGCTGCTTTGGGGTTATGCCGGCCTCACAGGCGCGACGCCATCCGTGCTCCGGGCGACGGTGATGTGCAGCCTCTTCATGGTGGCGGCTTCGATGCAGCGCCGCACGGAAGCCCTGAACACGCTCTTCGGAGCGGCGTTCGTCCTGCTGCTCTGGGACCCGCTGATGATCGGGCAGCTCAGTTTCCAGCTTTCGTTCCTGGCGGTGCTCGGGATCATCTTGTGCTACGATCCGTTGCGGCGGTTATGGAACCCGGCGAATTGGGTGCTTAGGCAGATCTGGTCGTTGATCGCCGTGTCATTGGCCGCACAGCTCTTCACCACGCCGCTCACGTTGTATGTCTTCCAGGCCTTTCCGGTCTGGTTCCTGCCTGCCAACGTGTTGGTATGCACCCTGGTGAATTTCGCGGTGGTCGGAGGGATCTTGCTGCTCCCGTTCCACGCGGTGCCCTCCGTCGGTCCTTTCATTTCGGATGCGCTCGCCGGCCTCGTTCTGCTCCTCGGGAAGTCCACCGATCTGTTCGCGGGACTTCCCGGCGCATATCCAGCGGTGCGCATCGGCCTCGCGCAATGCCTATTGCTCTATTTGATGATCGGCCTCTTCGCGCTGGGCTGGCTCGGTGGTGTGCGCTGGGCGAAGTGGGTCGCCTTCTGCACGGTTCCGCTCTTCCTGTTCACTTGGGCGCTGCGCGAAGAGCAAAGGCTGGAACAGCGGAGTTTCACCGTTCTGGATCGTCGGGATGGAGTGGTCGCCCTTCTACGGCATGCCACCGAGGCTGTACTCTACAAGCAGTTCGATACTTCCACAGTGCGATTGCCGAAGCAGCTCGAGGGGTACGAACGGGCAACGGGAACGACCATCGTCACGACCGTCGCGACCGCCGATGTGCAGGGCGGAACACACCGCACCATCGGGAGCTCCCTGGCAGGTGGTGGGGCTTGGATGTCCGAGGGGATCTCGGTGCTGTTCCTGTCCGATACCACGGTGGTTGATACTACTGCGGCCACACGGTTCGATGTGATCGTCGTTTTGAGCGGGGAAGCGGAAGAGCATGGATCCGTGCTGCGACTGCTCGTCTCCGGCGGCGCAGCGGTGCTCTCACCCGCTTTGGACGGCCTGCAACGATGGCGCTGGCGGCAATACTGCGAGGCGAGGTCCGTCGCGTGCCATGATGTACGACGCGATGGGGCCTTCATCTTTGTGCCCCATGCTCGTGGACCGGATACGATGGCATCGCGTGAGCGATGACCGGGTGAGCGCATTGCCGGAAGGTGCATTGGTGCGCGCTGTGGTCGCGAGCAAGGCGGTGTGTTTCATACGATCCGGTGGTGGCATGCGCGCGGTACTGGACCAATGTCCGCACCAGGGAAAGAGCTTTCAGGGCGGCTGGTGCGAGGAGGGTTTCCTCGTCTGCCCCTGGCACCGGTTCCAGTTCGATCCCACGACCGGCCGGTCCCGGCACGGCACCACCACCCACCTCACCACGTTCCCCTTGGAGATGCGCGCGGACGGCCTCTACATCGGTTTCGAGTACACCACCTTCAGCCTCTTCGGCTTGGACCTGTGGTAGCGTCGATCAGAGCGCGCTTAGCGGAAAGGTCTCTTTCAGTCGAACGCCCTTTTCGGTGCGTTCGACGGTAGCACACTGTTTCACGGGATCGTGTTCGAAGAAGAGCACGAACCCTTCGTCCGCAGCGCGCTCGAGGAATTTTCCCTTCTCCTCCATGGTGAGCAATGGGCGCGTATCGTAGGCCATCACCCACGGCAGCGGGATGTGGTGAACGCTGGGAAGCAGATCGGCCATGTAGCAAAGCGTACGGCCCTTGTACCGCAGGTGAGGGATCATCATGGCATCGGTATGTCCGTTCACCAGCAGCGCATCGAATCCTGCGAACAGCTCATTCACATACGCATTCACCGGCTGCGCTCCCCTCTCCCCCGGAGAGGGGCTGGGGGTGAGGGACACGAATTTCAGCTGCCCGCTCTCCTGGATGGGCAGAATGTTCTCCTTTAGGAACGAGGCCTTTTCCCGTGGATTGGGTTTGGTGGCCCATTCCCAGTGGTGCTCGTTGCTCCAATAGGTCGCGTTCTTGAAAGCGGGCACCAAGCCTTCCCCCTGGCGCGCTATGCTGCCACCACAATGGTCGAAGTGCAAGTGGGTGAGGAACATATCGGTGACATCATCGCGCGAGAAGCCATGCTTCCGAAGTGATGCCTCTAGCGTATCGTCGCCATGCAGGTCGTAGTGGGCGAAGAACTTCGCGTCCTGCTTGTCGCCGATGCCGTTATCGATCAAGATCAGGCGATCGCCGGTCTTCACCAGAAGGCAGCGCATGGCCCAGGTGCACAGGTTCTTTTCGTCAGGCGGGTGCTGCTTGCTCCAAAGTGTGCGCGGCACCACGCCGAACATGGCGCCGCCATCCAGTTTGAAGAAGCCGGTGTCGATCACATACAGTTCCATGGGGCGAAGATCGC
>JAGNSU010000124.1:0-5518 GCA_017987895.1 Flavobacteriales bacterium
TGGCGAAGATCTCTTTCTGGGCATATGCACTGAAGATGCCGAGAAAACCGAGGAGGAGCAGTAAGCCGCGCATGGGGTAGTGGTTGGTCCGCAAAGATGGTCGTGCCCGGCCGCCCGGCAAACACCAGGCCTACCCGATCTTCGCACCATGAGCTTGTCCTCCCACAAAACGATCCCCAAAGGCGCTACTCTAGTGGACGTCCGCACCCCGGCCGAATATGCTGCAGGCCATATCGAAGGCTCCCTGAGCATACCCTTGGACACCGTACCCCAGGCATTGGAGCGGTTCCGGTCCTTCCAGGGACCCGTGGTGCTGATCTGCCTTTCGGGCAACCGCAGCGGGCAGGCCACCCAATGGCTTCAGGCCCAAGGAGTGCGCAATGTGGAGAACGGAGGGAGCTGGTTGAGCTACCGCGATGAGCCCGTGTAGGGTATTCTGTTACATTTGCGGCCCCTTCGAGCAAGGGGACTAAACCAACCAGCGACATGCCAACTCGCATCCGCCTTCAGCGTAAAGGCAAAAAAGGCCGCCCCTACTATCACATCGTAGTGGCCGACAAGCGCAGCCCGCGCGACGGAAAGTTCATCGAGCAGATCGGTGCTTACGACCCCAACCACAACCCCGCTTTCATCGAGGTGAACATGGACAAGGCGATGGACTGGCTCCAGAAAGGAGCCCAGCCCAGCGATACCTGCCGTGCCATCCTTAGCTACAAGGGGCTGTTATACAAGAACCACCTCGCCGGTGGTGTAAAGAAGGGTGCCTTCACCCAGGAAGAGGCCGACCGCCGCTTCGACATCTGGAGCAACGAGAAGACCAGCAAGGTGGAAGCCAAGCGTACCAAGGTGGCCACCACCGCCGAGGGCGAAATGAAAGCCCGCCTGGCCGACGAAACCAAGAAGGCCGCGAAAATGGCGGCCGCCCTCAGCGCCAAGCTAGCCGCTGCGGAACCGGTCGCCTCCCCTATTGCCGAAGTTGAAGCTCCCGCTGAGGTGGAAGCTGCACCCGTGGCCGAGGCACCTGCCGCCGCTGAGGCACCTGCTGCCGAGGCTCCTGCCGCCGCCGAAGGCGAGAAGCCTGCGGCCGAGTAAGATCAAAACACATCAAGCAAGCCCGCGTTCCGGTTGGAGCGCGGGCTTTGTTTTTAGGAGGACCGCGTTCTTGTTCGCATTCTATCTTCACCCACATGGACCGCGACAGCCTGCACCGCTTGGGCAAGTTGGGCAAGCCGTGGGGGCACCTCGGCGACCTCACCTTGCAGCTACAAGGCATCGAGGCCGATGAGTTGAACGGAACAGGTTCGTTGTTCGTGGATATCGAAGGCCAGATGGTGCCCTTCTTTTACACCGCCATCCAGGAGAAGGGACGTACGGGCACCTTGATCAAGTTCGAGGAGATCGATGATCCGCAAGCAGCCTCGGTGCTGGTCGGTCGCGAGATCTTCGCGCCACCGGGCCACTATGCCGATGCCAGTGATGAAAGCTGGGATCCGGAGGAATTGATCGGTGTGGTAGTGAAGGACGAAGAGCACGGTGAGCTCGGCGAGGTGATCGGGATCGAGGGCACGGACCAAAACCCCATCATGGTGGTGCTGCACGGCGAGCACGAGGTGCTCATCCCCTTGGTGGATGAGATGGTGCTGGACATGGACCTCGAACAGCGCACCATGACTATCCGCACGCCGGAAGGGTTGATCGATCTTAACAAGGGGGTTAGTTGACAGTTGTTGGTTGTCAGTTGTCAGTCGTGCAGTGATCTGAAGACCTCGGGCGCCATGCACCAACCCACCGACAACTGCCAACTGTCAACTGACAACTAGGTGCCGAAGGCCGAGTTCCGTTTCAAGCAGTTCGCCGTTCGGCAGGACCGCTGCTCCATGAAGGTGAGCACCGATGGTGTGCTCTTCGGCGCGTGGGTGGACTATGCGGACGCGAAGCGGATCCTGGACATCGGCACGGGCACGGGTCTGCTCGCGCTGATCGCGGCGCAACGCAATGCGCAGGCACGGATCGATGCGCTGGAGATCGATGATGATGCGGCAGCACAAGCCGCCGAGAACGCGGCATCGAGCCCCTGGGCCGATCGGATCCGCGTGCATCGGGCCGATGCACGCCGGGTTCATACGGGTGATCCCTACGACCTGATCCTCTGCAATCCGCCCTACTATTCGGGCTATTCCACTTCACCGGACGCTCGCATCGGTCTAGCTAAACACAGCGGCGAGCTCACTTTCGCCCAACTGATCGATGCGGTCGAAAAGCACTTGGCGCCCGATGGTCGGCTGGCGGTGATCATTCCGGCGAACCGGGAAAAGCAATTCCTCCACGAAGCCGTTCGCATTGGACTCGCTACATCGCGGCGCTGTCTGATCCGCTACGTGCCCCACCGTCCACCCAAGCGGTTGCTTCTGGAACTCGATAAGAGCGGTGAAATGGCCAAGGAGACCGAACTGACCATCGAAGCCACCGGGCCCTTCGACTATACTCCGGAATACCGTGCTTTGATCAGTGATCTGATGCTGAACTTCTAAGCTCAGGCTTCGACCTCTTCCTCTCGGAAGGTCACGCCATGCTCTTCCAGCTCGTCGAGGATGGGTTCGTAGATCTCCGGGCTCAAGGGTAGGAGCACGCCGCGCTCGCTGATGCGTCCGTTGAGGACCGCCTTCGCGGCCATAGCCACCGGAAGACCTACCGTGCGCGCCATCGCGGTGTGTATCTGGTCCTGCCCCAACACGACGAGTGAGGCCTGAAGTTCCTGGTGCAGATCGTCCACCGTGTAGCGGAAACGGTGCCACATCACCACCATATCCTTGTCGTTGGGCTCCAGCTTCCACTTCGCTTCCAGAAGATGCTGGAGCGTGGCGGCGGGGCTGAGGCCCGATACGCCCATGCGTTGTTTGCTGAACAACCCGAGATCGTCCAGTTTGGCCAGTTCCTCGCCCTTCGGATCGAGCGCGAGGTAGTGCGCCAAGTTGCTACGGGTGTCGCGCTCCACGTCGTGCGGGAGAAAAGCGTCGATGAAATCCTCCCAAGTGGCGTGGGGCCGAAGTTCCAGGGGGAAACTGTCGTCCGTGCAACCCAGTTGCACGAAGGCATCCCATGCGCTACAGAAACCGGCCTTGCGCAGCGTTCCGCGAAGCAGAGTGGGGATCTCTCCCAGACCGTAGTGTTTGCGGTACTTCAACGAATCGCGGTTCACGTACCCATCGAACTCGCCGAAACCCGGCACTGAGACGCGCACGGTTTGTTGGAAAAGGCGATGGTACGGCAGGTACTTGTACTCGCCGTCCTTGATGTAGCGCGCCATGCCGCCCTGCCCGGCGAGAACCACGTTTCGCGGGTTCCAGGTGAACTTGTAGCCCCAGGGGTTCGTGTCGCTCTCCGGAGCGATCAAACCGCCGCAATAGCTCTCGAAGGCTTCCATGCGCCCGCCTTCCCTGCGGATGCGGTCCAGAATGCGCATCGCGCTCATGTGGTCGATGCCGGGGTCCAGTCCCAGTTCGTTCAGGAAGATCAAACCGGCGTCCTTGACCTCGGCGTGCAGCGCCCATAAGGCATCGGGCACATACGAGGGTGTGATCACATGTTTTTTCAGCCGCAGGCAATCCTTCACAACATCCATGTGCATGAAGGCGGGCAGCATGCTGATCACCAGATCGTGCTTCGCGATCAATCCGGCGCGTTCTTCCGGGACGCCCGCATCGGCCTGCACCGCCTCGGCGGATCCGGCCACGTCGCCGACCAATTGTTGGGCATGTCCCAGATCGCGGTCCGCCACCGTCACGCGCCACTGCTCCTTCGGGGCATGGTCGATCAAGTAACCGATCAATGCGGAAGAAGAGCGCCCAGCGCCAAGGATCAGGATACCGCGCATGACTTTTCAATAGGCCTCTTTACGGCCTCGACAAAGATGCGAAGCCTTCCTTGAGCGACCCTTTTGGCACAGCCCTTGCCTTCGGCGGTCCCGACCTAAATTCGCCAACCTTCTCCACCATGCTTCGACATTACCCCCTCCTGCTAGCCTCCTCGCTCGCCTTCGGCCCCCTGGCCGCACAGACCGCCGACCTGGTCTTCTTCAGCGACGACGGCCTCAAGTTCACCCTGTTGGTGGACGGTGACCAGAAGAACGCCAAACCCGCCTCGCGCGTGGTGGCCACGGGTATCCGCAACGAGCAGCCCGTGCTGATCATCAATTTCGACGACCCTGGGATCGCGTCGATCAAGAAGGCCGGTTACTTCCCCTTGGGCATGGAATACACCATGATGATCACTACGAACAAGAAGGGAGAGAAGGTGCTCAGGGCCACCGGGCAGGCCGCGCTCGGGAGCGCCGGTGCCTTGGCGATCGATGAAAAGCCCAGCCCAACGGATTTCCGGGACGACAACCCCGCTGCACAGGAGAACCCATCCGGCACCACCGGTTCGACCGTGATCGTGACCGAACAAACCACCCAGCCCATCGATGGGGAGCACGTACAGATGAACGTCGACATGAACGGTGTCGGGGTGAATATGAACGTGAATGTGACGGGAACCACTTCCGCGACGAGCACGACCACTACGACCACAACCACATACGTTGTGGACGAAAGCCCCAACACAACGGCCACCCGCCCGCCCGCGCCTGAACCCGAACCCGAACCGGAGGTGTACTACATGCCCGGCTACACGGGCCGCATCGGCTGCCCTTGGCCAATGAGCCCTTCAGAATTCGCGGACGCGAAGACCAGTATTGGATCGAAGAGCTTCGAGGACACCAAAATGAGCATGGCCAAACAGGTGGTGAGCGACCGCTGCGTCACCGTCGAGCAGGTGAAAGGGGTGATCCAACTCTTCAGCTTCGAGGAGAGCAAATTGGACTTCGCCAAGTTCGCCTATGACCATACCTACGACCTCAGCAACTACTACAAGCTGAACGATGCGTTCACCTTCGAGAGTTCCGTGGACGACCTGAACACCTTCCTCCGCGATCGTTGATCCAACGCATCGTACACCACCATGTCACGCATTTTCTCCTTTGCCTTCCTTGGGGTCGCGGTGCTTCTCAGCGCATGCAGTGGTGCGAAGAGCTATGCCAAAAAAGGGGAGAAGCTGGATGAGGCCGGTCTATACGCGGAAGCGGCGGACATGTACCTGCAGGCGTTGCAGCGCGACCAGCGCAACGTGGAGGCCAAGATCGGTTTGAAGAAGGCCGGGCAGCAGGTGCTCAGCGACAAGCTCGGTGAGTTTTTCCGGACGCTCAATGCAGGCGGAGAGAAGGGTGCGGCCGTGGAGGGTTACCTCGCCGCCAAGGCTTACACGGACAAAGCAGCTCTTTTGGGCGTGGGTTTGGACATTCCGGAACACTACCGAACGGACTTCGAACGGGTGAAGGGGGATTACCTGGTCGAGCTTTATACCACCGGCCAGAAGCAATTGGAGAAGCAGGAGTTCAAAGCGGCCGAGGCCACCTTCGCGCGTATCGCCGCGCTGGAGCCCAGCTACAAGGATGCCACCAGCTTGCAGAACATCGCCTACC
>JAGNSU010000124.1:5618-9412 GCA_017987895.1 Flavobacteriales bacterium
CTTTATACCACCGGCCAGAAGCAATTGGAGAAGCAGGAGTTCAAAGCGGCCGAGGCCACCTTCGCGCGTATCGCCGCGCTGGAGCCCAGCTACAAGGATGCCACCAGCTTGCAGAACATCGCCTACCTGGAACCACTGTACCGCGCAGGCAAGGACCACCTCGCGTCCGGCCAGTACCGGCAAGCCTACGAGGAATTGAGCCGCGTAGTGACCAAGGACGCCTCGTTCAAGGACGCTTCCAAGCTCCGACAGGAGGCGCTGAACAAAGGCCAGTACAGCATCGCCGTGCTTCCCTTCACGAGCACTTCCAAACGCACGGACCTCGCAGCCAAATTACAGGCGTATTCCATCGCCGGCCTCACCGGTTCGGCCGATCCTTTTTTGAAGGTGGTGGATCGCGAGAACATCGAGCGCATCCTTGAAGAACAGCGCCTGGGTCTCAGCGGCGTGGTGGATGAACAGACCGCCGTGCGCGTGGGTAATTTGATCGGGGCGCAAGCCGTACTGATGGGCACCGTGCTCGACTATCGGGAAGAGCCGGGAAAACCCCGAGTGAGCACCAAGGATGGGTTCGAAACCTACCAGGTGCGACAGAAAAACCCCGAGACCGGCGAATTCTATCTGGTGACGAAGTACAAACCGGTGCGCTACATCGAGAATTATCAGGAGAACAAGGTGGTGGCCTCGGTGAGCTATAAGCTGGTGAGCCTGGAGACGGGTGAAGTGCTGATGAGCAAGGTGGTGGACGCCACGGAGAACGACCATATCTACTATGCCACCTATGACGGGAACAAGGACGCACTGGTACCGCGCGGTGCCAATGGTATCGCGGATGCGAGTGATCGTGGCCGCCGCGACCTGCGTACCCTGTTGAACGCACCACGCGAGATGCGCTCGGTCGGCGTCCTGAGCAGCGAGGTGTTGCGCAAGGCTGGTGAGACCATGGCCAACCAGGTGCAGCAGGACCTGGCCTCCAAGCTCCCGTGATGCGCGGCGCGCTTCTCATTTCCATCGCACTTGTCGTGGGTTGTAAGACCACGCGACCCACAGCAGTGACATCGCCGCCGTCAACGGTGGAACGGCCATCCTGGGTGGATAGCCGGCCGGTGACCGGTGCCTACTACGTGGGCATCGGGGTGGCTCCGAAGAGCAGCCCCGATCCGCTCGAGTCCGCGAAGAAGAACGCGCTCAATGACCTGGCCAGTGAGATCAGCGTGACCGTGGAGGGCAACAGTCTGCTGTATACCCTTGACTCACGAAGCCACTTCAGCGAGAACTATACGAGTACCGTGCGCACGCGGACCAGTGAGCAGCTCGAAGGTTTCGAGCTCGTGGATAGCTGGGACAGTGGAACGGAGCACTGGACCTACTACCGACTGAGCAAGGCGGAACATGCGCGCATCAAGGCGGAACGGAAACGGAAGGCCTTCGATCAAGCTATCGACCTGCACACGCGCTCGGCGACGGCGCTCGCGGGCGGCGACCTACGCTCCGCCTTCGATCAAGCTTTGCGCGCGTTGCTGGCCATCCGTGATCATTGGGGCGAGGCCGATCAAGTGGAGCTGGACGGCCGAACCGTGAACCTGGCGAACGAATTGTACACCGACCTGCAACGCTTGATCGCGGATGTACGGCTCGGTCTGCTCCCCGAACGGTGCGAACTGACCTATGCGGACCACTTCCGGCGCGAGCTTCTCATCAACGCCCGGCTCCAGCGCTCAGGTTCGACCCGCGACCTTGCGCAGCTTCCGCTCATGATCTCGTTCCCAGGATCCTCGGGCATGGTCCATGCGCGGAAGAACACCGATCCCGATGGGCAAGCGCGGGTCACCGTGGAGCGCATAGACCTTACGTCGGCCTCCAAGGAGGTGGTGGTCCGGCTGGACATGGAGGACCTGGTGAACGCGGATCTGGATCCGGTGGCGGTGAAGCCCTTGCTTGCTGGGCTCACAGCACCGGAGGCGCGTGCGCTCATCGATGTGCGCATGCCCAAGGTGTTCTTGCGCGCCTCCGAGAACAATTTCGGAAAGCCCACCGGAGCGGGGGGGGTGTCCGTGGCCCTGCGCGAGGAGTTGGGCCTGCGTGGCTTCCGATTCGTTGAGCGGGAGGGCGAAAGCGATATGGTGATGAAGTTGGAGGCCGATACCCGCGAGGGCGGCACGGCCAGCGGCTTCTTCACCGCCTATCTCGACGTCACCATCTCGTATCTGGACCGCCGCACCGGTGACCTGATCTACCAAGGCGGTAAACAGGGGCTCAAGGGCGTGCAGCTCACGTACGAGAAGGCCGGTCTGGAGGCCTATAAGAAGGGAGCACAGGACCTCCGCAACGAGCTTGTGCCCGCTTTGCTCAACGCTGTGTTGTAGGAACGGCGAGCGATGTCGAAGTTTGGCACACCATTGGAAAGCACCCGCACCACGAACCGAACACGAAGAACCACATGACCTCTTTTACTCCATCCCGCACCCTCACGGTCCTGCTTGCTGCCGTGTTGCTTTCCGGTGGTATCGCCGCCTGCAAGAGCAAGAAAAAGGCCGCTGAGGCCGCTGTGAAACCGCCGGACAATGAGGTGGAGGTCACCGTGCTGTGCTCCGGGCCGGAGTATTTCACGAGCAAGGAGTTCTTCCGCGCCAACGCGGTAGGCGAAAGCATGGACCAACAGACCGCCAAGAGCAAATCCTTGAACGCGGCCCGCGGGCAGCTCGCTGCGGACATCAGCACGGCCGTGAAACGTGTGGTGGACAACTACGTGAACAGCCGTGAGTTCAACAACAAGGAGGAGATCGAGGAACGCTTCGAAGGACTTACTCGCGAGGTGACGGACCAGAAGCTCAACGGCACCCGCACCATCTGCGAAAAACTCACCAAGACCCCGCAGAACACCTATAAGAGCTATCTCGCGATCGAACTGAGCGCTCAGGATCTCCTCAGCGCGTACAATGAACGTCTCAGCCAGGATGAACGCCTGAAGATCGACTACGATTACGAGAAGTTCAAGGAGACCTTCGACAAGGAGATGGAGAAACTGAAGAACGGCCAGTAACCCACTTCCCCTAACGGATCGAGCCCCCGGCGACCCCGGGGGCTTTTCGTTGCCATCTTTGGCGCATGGGTCGGACCATGACGCTCTGGGGCGCCGGTGTATTACTGATAGCGGTCGGTCTAGGTGCTTTCGGGGCGCATGGCTTGAAGGCCTACGTCACTCCGGAAGCCCTGGGGCAATGGAAGACCGGGGTGGAGTACCAGTTCTATCATGGTTTGGGCCTTTTGTTCCTGGCACGGCTTGGAACGGAACTATCCCCGCGCATGGTCCGCCTTGCCGGATCGCTGTTTGTTGCGGGGATCATTTGTTTTTCCGGCTCTCTCTATCTGCTGAGCACGCGCCTTCCGATGGGTACGGAAGGGTTGACGCCCTTCCTCGGGCCTATCACGCCCTTGGGCGGGCTCTGCTTCCTGGCCGGTTGGGCCGTGCTGCTCGCGGCTGCCGTGGGCCAGGGGAGGCGGAACTAGGCGCACCACCCCGGTTCCGCTACTTTTGCGGCCTATTTCAACCCCAAGGACATGAACGAGTTCGGCAAGCGACCGAAGAACGCGAACCTCTCCACGATCGGCCTCGACCGCGTGGGTGATGCCTATTGGAACCTCGAACCCGCCGAACTGGTGGAGCATGTGATCGTGAACGGCGAGGGCGTCTTCGCCGATAGTGGCGCCCTGGCCATCGATACCGGTGAGTTCACGGGCCGCAGCCCCAAGGACAAGTTCTGCGTGAACGACGACAAGACCAAGGACACCGT
>JAGNSU010000125.1 GCA_017987895.1 Flavobacteriales bacterium
TAGTGCTCCTTTTTCAACCGGTAGTAGCCGATGGTGCCGATCAACTCATCGCTTCCTTTCAAGGTGATGGCCCAGGTGATGCCGGCGGTGTCGATCCGGTCCTGCGCGATCACCTCGATCAGCTTCAGGGTCTCCTCCAACGTGGTGTGGCGCGGTCGGCCGATGTGCGCCATTACGCGCTCGTTGGAACGCATGGCGAAGAGCGCTGGCGCATCTTGCGCGTTGAGTTCCCGCAGTTGCAGCCGCTCTGTCGCGAGCAATGGGAATTCGGTGAGGTCGATCTCAAGCATTCGGTATGGAAAGAAGGAAGGTGCGCACAGCGGAATTGAACGCGCTCGGGTTCTCCACATTGCTGAGGTGCGCAGCTCCAGGGATCACTACGAGTTGGCTATGCGGGATCGCCGCATGCATCGCTTCGCTCGTGGGCAGGGGCATCAGCGTGTCCTCCGCACCGGTGATGATCAATGTGGGCATGTGGATGGTCCGCAGCCAGGCAGAACGATCCGGGCGGAGCGCCATGCCCCGCGCAGCAGCGGCCACAGCGCGCGGATCCTGGCGCGCCATCATCGCTTCCACTTCGCGGGCGAGCTGAGGCCTTTCCACAACTGTCCTCTCGGACATCACCTTGGGCAACATCGCCCGGGCGATCACGTCCATGCCCTTGCTCAATGCATCGCTCGCCGTCGCATGGCGCGCCGCCTTGCCCTCCTCCGTGTCGCCGTTCGCCCGGGTATTGCACAGGATCATGGCCCGCACCCGCTCCGGCCATTTGGCCATGAACGCCATCGCGACGTAGCCGCCCATGGAAAGGCCGCAGAGCACCACCTGGTCGATGCGCTGTGCATCGAGCATCGCCGCAAGATCCGCCGCGTATGCCTCCATGGTGACCGCCTCCGGCACCTCAGTATTTCTTCCGAAGCCGCGCAGATCAGGGGCGAGCACATCCGCTACATCGCTTAACGCACCGCGTTGCGCATCCCAAAGTGTGTGGTCATGCGGAAAGCCGTGGATAAGCAGGAGCGTAGGGTGCGTCGTCATGTGTGGGCTGCCGAAGGTAGTGGCGATGCCGACCAGGGTCCGACCTTTGCCCTTTGAACAGACACCACATGCGCGCCCTGATCTTCTGTACGATCGCAATGTCCCTGCGTATGAGCGCCACGGAATATGTGGTCCCACCCGGGAACGTTGCTGCGTTCTTCGCGGAACTGCCGGCCGATGCCACCTATCTCTCTTTTTCCGCGGCGGCGGAGTACCGCTGCAACGGAGACATCGTGCTCCCACCACGACCGCTGCTCGTGATCGATGGCAAAGGGTGTACGTTGATGCTCGGGCCCGAGTCCAGAGGGTTCACCTGTGCTGTGCCGGATCAGAAGGCGGCGACCGCCCGGCTCTCCTCGCGCTATGTGATCAAGGATTTCGCATCCATTGAAGGCGGGCGGAAGGCGATCGATCTGCAAGCGACGCTCGGCAGCGTAGTGAGCGACTGCAAGTTGATCCGCCAAACTGAAACCGCTGTGGACCTGCGCTTCTGCTTGATGGCGCGTTTGGAGCGCGTGTTCGTCACCAACCCGATCGGAAAAGGGATCGTGTTACGCCAAGGCGATTGGCCCGGCGCCACCGCCTTTAACAGCCAGAGCAATAGCAGCGTGCTGGAACAATGCCGCGTCTATTGCGCGAACGGTACCACCCAGGCTTTCACTGTGCTGAACAGCGGCGGTGTGCGCATGAACGATTGCGTGAGCGAAGGCGCTCCGTGCGATCAGGATCTCTTTCTGTCGGCCGTGATCGATGGGGACGAAGCGGGTATGGCCTCCAATACCGTGGTGAAGTCCTTCATGCTATCGAACTTCCATGTGGAGCATGCGGCGCGCATCGCCTCGATCCATGTGAACATGCCCTCCAAGGCCAGTGTCCACATCTCCAACGTCTACTGGAACGGTATGCAGAAGGCCCCGGTGATCCTGTATATGATGGGGCAGCTCACGCTCTCGGACATTGGATGGTGGCATGAAAGCTTCCGCATCCAGACCGGCCTGAGCGCTCCACGCATCAATATCGAACGCTGCCATAGCGAACTCGATGTCGGCGATCCGAAGCAGAACACGAAACGAAGAGCGGGCGTGCTTCAACTCCTTCCGAGCCTGCCGGATACCACCACGCTCAAGCTGAACTACGTGCGGGTACGGGATCGATCGTTCTAACCTTCACCGGGAGACCCCACCACGCGGAACTCAAGCCCCTCCATCGTCACCACTTGCCCTGCGCGGATCTTGCAGGTCTTGCGCAACTCCACCGCGCCGTCCACGCGCACCAGTCCTTGCGCGACCAGTTGCTTGCCCTCACCGCCGCTGTTGCACGCGCCCACCAGCTTCAACAACTGGTTCAGTTCGATGTGATCGCCGCGTAGTTCGAATTCGGTGGTTGCCATGCCTAAGGCTTGAACCCGTCGTTCTGTTTGCGGAAGCGGATCAACGCCATGCCCAATAGGCCAACACCCAGGCCAATGAACAGCCCTGAGCGCAGGTTGCCCAACACCCAGCCGATCCCCATGCCGATGAACAAACATCCGGCACAGATCAGTCCACCGATCTCTGCGTTGCGATCTCTTTCTGTGCGCATAGGCGAAGGGGGATTTGTTGTCCAAGATAGCCAGGCCCCCCCGACCTACGGCATAAGGGAAGCATCATCGAGGCACGACCTGCCGGGCCCGTCCGCCCCCCTGCCCAGTTCGTCCGGTCCGCTGGGGATGCCGGAAGGATGCGGACATAGGTTCGTGATACACTAACACGATCGCCCCATGAACACCGCTCCGATGAACAACTCGATCGAACGCAAGCTGATCCGTTCCAGCATCGCACTCTTCCTTGTCTCACTGCTCTCGCTCATGATCCTTTTACCCTCCTGTAGCAAGGATGATAGTGTATCCCCTTCTTCCAGTTCCACCGGTGTGGATGATCATGGGAGCGGTGGGCACGGCGCGGACGACCCGCAATAAGGGTCCTTGGGCCAGGCCCACTAACCGTGGTATACCCGCGAGGCGATGATGGCGCCTCCCTCCACTTCCAGCACTTCACCCACACGCAGGTCCTCTTCTCCTTGCACATGGCGTATGTATTCCATGAAGACCTGCTCCTCATCGGCGGTAAGCTTCACTACTTCGTAGCGCAAGCTCGGTAAGCGATCGAAGGCATCGCGCCACCAGGTGCGCAAGGCCTCCTTGCCACGGATCAGTCCTTCGGTCTCCGGGTGGCGCGCTTTCAGTTTGGGACTGAAGTGCTGCGCGTCTTCCGCGTATAGGCTGAGCAAAGCCTCCAGATCATGGGCATTGAAGGCGGTGAACCAGCGGTTGGCGATGGTGCGGTTGGTGGTGGCGGACATGGATCGGTTCGCGGATACTATGGGCGTGACGACCGCGAAGATGGGAAGCGAAGGACATCACTTTTAGCATCCATTAACAACGGCCTACTTGCCGTCCTGTTTTCTTGCCTTTCAAAGTGATCCCATGCGTCTTTCGACCGTGCTCTCCTTGGTGCTCTTCTCCGCCTTCCTGGCATGTTCCAACGATGCACCGGAGACGGTGGCGGCGGACCCGCCTGTCGATCCGCTCATTGCCCGGATCGACAGCTTCATGCAGCGCAACCAACGCGCTGGTTTCGCCGGCAGCTTGCTCGTAGTGCGCGATGGCACACCAGTGATCGACAAGGGCTACGGCCTCCGTGACCGCGAGCAGAACCTGCCGAACACGCCGACCACGGTACACGCGATCGGCTCCATCACCAAGCAGTTCACCGCTGCCTGCATCCTGAAGTTGCAGGAGCAGGGCAAGTTGGATGTGAAGGATCAGATGAGCAAATACATCGCGAACGTGCCAGCGGACAAGGCCGCCATCACCCTGCACCACTTGCTCACGCACTCCGCCGGCTTTCCGGGCGCCATCGGAGACGACAATGAGCCCATCGACGGGGCGGACTTCGCCAAGCTAGCCATGAAGACTCCCTTGGAGTTCCCACCTGGTACCGGTTACGAATACTCGAACGTGGGCTACAGCTTGCTGGGTATCATCGTGGAGATCGTGAGCGGCGTGGGTTACGAGCGCTACTTGCACGATGCATTGCTCGCCCCCGGCGGCATCTCGCATACCGGCTACAGGATCCCCGACTGGGGCAAAGAGGAACTGGCCATCGGCTACCGCAAGGACGGCACGCGTTGGGGCACCATGCTCGATCACCCCCTCGTGAACGGCGGGCCGGGCTGGCACCTTCGTGCCAATGGCGGCCTGTTGAGCACCACGCACGACATGTACGATTGGGTACGGGCGCTGGCCACGAACAAGGTGCTCTCGAAGCCCTTGACGGACCTGATGTTCGCTCCACATGTCTTGGAAGGAGAAGGTGCCGAGTCCCACTACGGCTTCGGTTGGGCCATTTTCAAAACACAGCGGGACACCCGGCTCATCACGCACAACGGAGGCAACGGGATCCAGTTCGCTGATGTGCTGTGGTATGCCGACGAGGACCTCACCGTTGTGCTGATGAGCAATGCCAACAAGCGCGGCATGCAGGACATCGCCTGGCATGTGGGGCGCATGTGCTTCGATCCCTCCTTCGAACCGCCGGTGCCGCAAGACGCCAAGCTCTTGGATGGCCCACCTGCCGGACCTATTGGCGAGCGCATGAAGGCCCTTTCTACGATCATCGGAAGCACCGGGGACGATGCCCAACTGACCGTCTGGTTGAAAGACAATCTCGGTCCAGGATTCTTTGAGGACTTTCCGTTGGAGCGCCATCTCACCGTCTTCGCACAGCTACGGAAGGATATCGGCCCGAACGCGATCGAGTCTGTGCAGCAGACCGGTCCTGAGGAGTACGAGGTGAAGTTGCGCTCGCAAGGCGATCAGGGCTTGTTCCGCATCATGATGCAGCTTCGCCCGAGCGATGCGCGGATCGCGGGATTAAGTGTGGAGAAGGAGTAGTGGATAGTGCCAGGCCTCCGTGCCATGCGCTGGCCTGCTACTTTCACCAAGGCCATTCTACTTTTTGGTGAAAGCCTTGTGCCATTTGCTCGCCGATGTGGTGAGATCCTTCTTCATCGGCAACTACTTCTACGGCCTGTGCGCGGTGGCGCTGTCCGTGGAGGCCAGCTTGCAGCAGCGCTTCCCGCTGAACCACTGGCTCTATTATGCGGGGCTCTTTCTATGCACGGTCGTGTTCTACACCCATGCGTACTTAGGGCACGGCGCGATCGAGTCCAGTGATATGCGGGTTCGTTGGTACGCTCGCAACCACAAGCTGGTAGGGATCACCCAGATCCTATGGACCGTGTTGATCATCTGGATCGCGTGGGCGCTCTTACGCAGCGTGCCTGATGCGGTGCGTTCGCTTTCAATGGGCGATGCCACGTTGGCATTGCTCTTCCCGATCACGGGGCTGGCTTATTACGGCTCAGGTGCTGTCGGCCTGCGTCGTGTGGGCTGGCTGAAACCCTTCGTGATCGCATTTGTTTGGGCAGGGGTGGTCACCATCTATCCGGTGCTCTTCCGCCAAGTGGCGCGAGGAGGAGGTTACGCGTTCACCTTCATCGGGCTGCTGCTCTTCCTCAAGAATTTCATGTTCTTCGGCATGCTCGCCATCCTGTTCGATATCAAGGACCACGCGGCCGATCATCGCGGGTCCCTGTACACTTTCATTGTGCAACGCGGACTGCGGAGCACGCTCTTCCGGCTGGTCATCCCGCTCAGCGCGCTCGGGCTGGGAACCTTCGTGATCTATGGGGCCAGCCACGGTTTCAGTCCTTTCAAGATCCTGCTGAACACACTGCCTTTCGCCTTGGTCTTCGCCGTGGCCTATTCCCTGCGCCGACGGCGGTCCATCATGTACTACCTGGTGGTGGTGGATGGGCTGCTGCTGGTGAAGGCGATCTGTGGTGGCATCGCCATGCGCTACTTCTGAACCGGGGAATGGATCCAGCGCGGGGTTCCTTCCCCGATCCGGGTACTCCATTCCACGTTTCCTGGAACGCCGTGCACAGCACCTTCTTTCTGGAAGGCGCGTCCAGTGCGGTGTATCGTGGTATATCGGCCGTTGGTACGCAGGTTGTCGTTACCGGTACGAACCCCAAACAACTGTTCCCATGAGAAACACCCTTTTTGCCCTTGCTCTGGCCCTTGTCGCCACAGCCAGCGCACAAACCCCGGTTACTACGCCCACCAAAACCGATCACGGTCATGACTGTGTGATGACCACTTCGGACGCCGGTTGGGCCAACCTCAAGTTGAACGCGGACCAATCGAAGAGGGTGCAGGAGATCCAAGCGGCCTGCAAGCAGGAATGTGCTGTGGCCATGAAGGACAAGGGCACCATGGACCGCGCTTCGATGGAAAAGCATGAAGGCGAGATCAAAGCCGTACTCACCGCGGAGCAATATGCGCAGTGGGTGGCTTATTGCAAAGACCAGCCCGTGAAGTCGGATATGAAGATGGAGAAGTCCGATATGAGGAACTGATCCCCTGTCACGCTGCTCCCGGCGAGGGAAGTGGCGGCACGATCAGGAGCCCTGCCGGGAGGCGGGGCTTCTCTGTTCCCAGGTCAACGCTCCATTACCATCACCGCTCCGCGCAACGTGCGCTCTGCGGAAGAAAACTCCAACACATAGCGGCCTGCGGCGATGAGCGGCGGCAGTTCGATGATGTAAGGGTGCGTTCCAGGTGAGGTGCTGATGAGGTCGCTCGCAAGCACGCGGCGCCCATCACTGCTATGCAAAGTGCACTTCACGCGTGTGTTCCCCTCGTGTTCGAATTCTACCATAACGTGGTCGGTAGCGGGAGTGGGGTAGATGCGCAGGGAAGTGGAGGTCATTTCAACAGGAACGCTGGTCGAGATGTCGTTCACGTAACGCGCATAGGCCGTCGATGTCAATCCTCCGGTGCCGCTGCCCCCGAGCACGATAGCGCCGCTCGGGGCCAGGGCCATCGCATAGGCACGGTCGTACGATCCGCTCACATCGGTGTACACCTGGCCGCCGCCTGCGAAGCTGGCGTCGAAGCTGCCGTCGTCCAGCAGGCGGTAGAGGAAGAAGTCGTTGTTCGCCGGGATCCCTGGCTCCGCGCGGAAACCCGCCACCAAAAGTTTGTCGTCGGGTTGTGCGATGATGCTCCAGGCCTGTCCCCATTGCGGGGCGGTAAAAGGCAGGAGCACCAGGCCACCGGTGCCGAAGGCGAGGTGCGGATCGCCGTTCGGTTCGAAAAGGGCCACGGCGGGTTCATCATCCAACCCTTGGAAGCTGCGATAGCCGCATGCCGCGATCCGCCCATCGTCCAATACGCTCACACCGCGCATCATTTCGGTGTCGCCACCGGCCAGGTCCAGTGTAGCTACGCCCCCGGTACCGAAGGTTGGATCGAGCACGCCGTCCGGTCGGAAGCGCGCCAGCATCCAGTCGGAATCGCCGTCCAGCCGGTAACCGCCAGCGAACACCGATCCATCCGCGTTCAAGTGAAGACACAATCCGGTGCTGAAGCCAACGCCCGTAAGCGCCACGCCGTTCACGCCAAAGGACGGGTCGAGGAACCCATCCGCCGTGAAGCGTGCACACACCAGGCCGTTCGCGCTTTCTTCGCCTACGACCACGAGACGATCATCGGCCATCACGCCCAGCGACCACGCGGCCTGGAAAGCGGGACCACCGTTCAGGTCCGAAGAAGTGATGCCCCCGTTCCCGAAGGTGAGGTCGAGCGTGCCGTCCGCGAGATATCGCACCAGGATCACATTGCCATCAAGGTTGAGGTCGTAGGCCAACCCGGCCACCACGATCTTCCCCGTGCTTTGCACGCCCACCGCATAGGCGCGATAGCTATGGTCGATAGCGCCCGTGGTGACCAGGCCACCCGAACCGAAGCTCACATCCGGCGTGCCATCGGGCATAAGCCGTTGCACCAGGATGGTGGAGGTGTTGCCATCATCCACCCATCCCGCACCTACGGTCTTGCCATCGGGCTGCACCACGACGGCGCTCAAGCGGTCGTCCCAGGACATCACATCCCACACATGAAGGCCATCACCGCTGAAGCTCAGGTCCAAGGTGCCCGCCTGCGCGTGGATCGCTTGATGGCCGAAGAGGACGAAGAGAAGGAGGGTAGCGTTCCGCATGGTTGGGAGGTTGATGCGACGTTGAAGGTCGCCGTTGCTCCACCCGAAAACAAGCGCGGTGTTACGGCCGGTGACATAGGTCGCAGGCACGCGAGGATCTTGGTGAGGGAAAGTCTCACGCGGAAACACGGAGGATACGCCCTCACCCCAACCCATCGCCCAAGGAGAGGGGGCTCCGTGCCTCCGAGGCTCCGTGTGCCATCGGTACGTTCACACCCCGTGCGGGCGGTCCTTCAGCAGGAAGTACCCGTAGCATCCTGCCATGACGGAGCGGATGCCGATGGACAACCATGCGATCGGGTTCAACAGGCCCTGTATGGTCCAGTACGAATCGAAGATCACGGTGAACACCAGGTAGAAAGCGGTGCCGATGAGCACCGCGCGCATCGCCTGGGACTCTGCGCTGTCCCGCGCCAAGTAGTTGATAAGACCGAAAGCGAACACGATCCCGCTCAGCCCCACCATCATCATGGGCGCGTTGGGTCCCGGTTCGCTGAAGATGATCCGGCTGGCGAAGCTCTGGAAGAACAGAAAGAAGGCACCGAAGGCCATGTGGAACCAGGCCATCGCCAGCATGAAAGCGCGCCGTGTCATGCCCGGGTACGGATAGCTCGGTTCATTCCGCCCGAGGGCCGCCAAAGTGAACTCCTTCGGCGGGGGGGACGAGGTTCTGCGGGTCGATGTACTTGCGGACGAACGCGTCGATCTCGTGACGTTCCATCTCGGGGAACGCTGCATAGGCCTTCTCCTGGAGACGCAGGATCGCGGCGGTCACATCCATCTTCCTCACCTTCCCGCTGCGCGCATCGCCCAGCCGGTGGTCCTTCAGTTCCAGGTTCTGCAACCAGTTCATCACCGCATCGTGCGCGGAGGTGTCCGGATAGCCCATTGCGCGCGATAAGGATCAGGCGATCACCACATCCGTGGGAGGGGCGGGATCCACTTTTTTGCGCGCGGGCATGCGGTCGGCAGCCCGGTTGAAGGTCCATTCATAGTGCCCACCGCTGCGGGGCATGGCTTTGCACTGGGGGATCAGGTTCAGCATGTTCGCTTTCACCAGTTTGCGGAGGAACAGGCGGAAGTGGAGGCCACGCTCAATATCCCGCTCCACCAGCTTGCGGTCCGCCAGCATGCCATAGAGATCTTCGCTCCGCACGTTCACGGTACGGTGGTTCTCCAGGTGTTCCTGGATGGCCTTGCTGATGCGCAGGGCTTGTTGGA
>JAGNSU010000240.1 GCA_017987895.1 Flavobacteriales bacterium
CACTGCCCAACGCCGACTGACCGCCCCATGGCCCGCGTCTCGGTGATCGTCCTCGCCTTCCAACACGAAGCGTACCTGGCCGAATGCCTGGACAGTGTGCTGGCCCAACGCACCACGCACGAGATCGAGGTCCTCATCGGGCAGGACGCTTCCACGGACGACACGCCCGCGATCTGCGATCGTTACGCGGCGATGGATCCACGCATCCGTGTGTTCCATCGCGCCAACGAACGCAAGTGGCGCATCGAAGGCCACCCCACTGGCCGCGCGAACTGTCTCGATCTGCTCCAACGTGCCACCGGCAATTTCGTCACGCTCCTTGACGGAGATGATGGTTGGCTCGATCCTCAAAAGATCCAGCGCCAGTTGGACACCATGGTCGCGGACCCATCCTGCATGGGGACCTATCATGCCACGCGTACAGTTGATCGCTTGGGCACTCCTTCGGGCTTGTTGCATGCGGCACTGCCCGCAACGATCGGGGTGCAGCAGGCTGTCGGCACCCGTTCACCCTTCCATACGAGCGCGTTCGTGTACCGGAATACCGCTGAAATGAAGCGGATGATCCTCAGCGCCGAGGGTTGGAAGGCCGGTAGTTATGATCTGTGGTTGTTCGCCTGCGCCGCATCGCTCGGCACGCTCCGTCGCATCGATGGTGAGGCGAGTTTTTACCGCCAGCATGGGCAAGGTATCTCCGCCTCCGGCCTCTTCGTCCGTGGGAACTTGCATCGTTTGCGCATTTTGGAGTGGTTGATGTTCGACAAGTTGACGCTGGGCCGCTACCGCGCACATCTGCATCGGGTCTGCGACGAGCATCTCGCTGGCCTGATGGGAAAGTCCTTCACGCGGCGCGATGCGTGGCTATGGGTGGAGGCGGTCGTTTCGCACCCCGGCTTTTTTCTCGCTGGTCAGGGCCGGCTCGCACGGGTCGTGCGTGCCATCCGGACGGATGGCGCGAACTGATCGGTCGGGCAGTGGGCAGCTTACATTCGGCCGCCGCCAAGGGCCACCGCGCATGAACCACGAGGAAGCCTACCTCGATCTCCGACTTACCGCGGAGAACCAAGCGAGCTACTTCGTCCGTGGCGCGATCCAACACGCCTTGGAGCGTGTACGTCCCCGGTTCCATGGAACGCTGCTCGATGTCGGCGCGGGCCTGCAGCCATACCGTCAACTGGTCACCGCGCCACCATCACGGGTGGAGCGCTACGTGGCCCTGGACCTTGCCGTCAACGAGATGGCGGCCTATCGCAAGAAGGAGCATGACCTGGAATGGGATGGCGTCACCATTCCGCTCGGTGCGGATGCCGTGGAGTGCGCGATGGCCACTGAGGTCCTGGAGCATTGTCCAGCGCCCGAGTCCGTGATGCGTGAGATCCATCGTGTGCTCAAGGCGGACGGGATCTTCTTCTTCACCGTGCCTTTTCTCTGGCCGCTCCATGACGTGCCCTATGATGAATACCGCTATACACCGTTCGCTTTGGAGCGCATGTTGCGCGCGGCGGGTTTCGCCGAAGTGGAACTGAGCCCCCACGGGGGATGGGACGCCAGCCTGGCCACCATGCTCGGGCTGTGGGCGCGTCGCCGGCCGATGTCCGTCGGAAAGCGGAGGGTCATTTCCGCCATCACAAAGCCCATCGTCCGCTATCTCCTCAAACATGACCATGTGCCGGATCTCCGGTCCGCACCGATGATCACCGGTATTTCGGGCGTGGCCATCAAGCGCAACACCTTATAATGCCTTTGCGCATCGCGATCATATCCCCGAACCGACAGGCGTACAGCGAGACCTTCATCACGGACCTCATCGCCGGGTTGCAAGGGGAGAAGCTCGTGCTGATCGACGGTGCGTTGCCTACCCGCAAAGCGGATGGAACGCCGCTGTTGGCACAAGACCTCATCGCGCGGCTTGGCCGTGCGGTCCGCCAGCAGGCCTTTGGTGCCACTACGGAAACGTTCCAGCGCGAAAGTGTGACCGCCGCGCTTCGTGCGCATCGAACGCAAGTTGTCATAGCGGAGTATGGTCCCACTGCCGCAGCCATGTTCCCCGTTTGTAAAGCGGCCGGTATCCCTTTGGTAGCGCACTTCCATGGGGTCGATGCGTACCACCAAGACGTTCTGGCGAAGCATGCCACCAGCTACCCCGAAATGTTGAAGGGCGCCTCCGCGGTGATCGGAGTGAGCAAGGAGATGGTGCGTCAGTTGGTCTCCCTCGGTGCGCCTGTGGAGCGCACGCATCACATCAGCTGCGGTGTGGATCCGGCGCGTTTCCCGGCGTGCCGCCCGGAATTAGCCCCGCCCGGCATCGTTGCCGTGGGCCGGTTCGTCGAGAAGAAAGGGCCTTACCTCACGCTGCTTTCCTTTCAACGTGCCCTTGCGGAAGTGCCGGAGGCGCGGCTGGTGATGATCGGCGATGGCCCGCTGCTGGAGACGTGCCGACGGATCGCGAAGGCGATGGACATTGAGGACCATGTCGACTTCGCCGGTGTTCTGGCGCATGATGCCGTACAGCAAAGACTGCGATCCGCCCGAGGTTTTGCGCAGCATTCCATCGC
>JAGNSU010000126.1 GCA_017987895.1 Flavobacteriales bacterium
CGCCGAAGCTCACCGAAGGCCTCAATGCGCTAAGCGACCGCGAACAGGAAGTGCTCGACCTGCTCTGCACCGGCATGAGCGCCAAGGCGATCGGCGACAAGCTCTTCGTGAGCGCGAACACCGTGCGTACGCACATCCGGCACATCTACGAGAAGCTCCAGGTGCAGACACGGGTGGAAGCGGTGAACAGACTGAAGGGAAGATGAGTTGCGGCGAGAGAATCACGCGATCTGGGGAGGTATGAAGACCTCACGGAGCTTGCCTTTAGGCTGGCGATATCTCTGACTACGGATCATTCCCCAACCAACCTCCTTGACATGAAAAGGCACACATTGCTCCTCGCGAACTTAGGACTAGCAGGTATGTTCTCGGTCCAATTGAGAGCTCAGACCTGTGATCCCGGTATTTCCACGAGTCAAACCTGGAACATTGTAACCGATTTTGGTGCTGATCCACTGCCCGGGAACGATGATCACCAAGCCTTTATCGATGCCGCGGCTGCCATCAACGCTATTGGAGGCACAGTGACCTTGGTCATACCGCAGGGCGAGTACACGGTTGGTCGGCAAGCCCCGCAAGGGAGCTGCTATTTGGTCGGTGAATCACCGCTTCACTTGGTACGTTGCAAGAATGTGGTCATCCAAGGTGAAGTTTCTGGAGATGGGGTTCCTCTCTCGGTGATCAAGCGAGTTGACTGTATGCAATATGGTGGCTTCTTCCCCAATGGCGAGCGACGCATACCAATATGTGATCTGAGTTGCATCACGTCTGATGACGGATGCCAATTTTTTGCAGGCATCGGCGAGATGGTGCTTTTGCAGTCATGCTCGAACGTACACATCAAGGATGTTGAGGTGGATGGGAATCTGGATGGGCTGATCGTCGGTGGGAAATGGGGAGAGATCGGCATCCAGGGTGGGGGGTCCGGAATTTTTATCTCAGGTTCCGGAGGCGTGACCATAGAGAACTGCAATATCCATGACAATGCGTTCGATGGCATCACCTTCGCGACGGGCGCTACCGGTTTCACTTGCCCGACTTGCGTTGATCCGGTGTTCGGAACGAACTATCACGAGAATGCGCATATCACGGTCTGCAATTCGCAGATGAACGCCAACGCCCGCATGGGGATCGACCTGGGTGGGGGAAATGGGTTCAAGGCGACCAATTGCGATATTAACTACAATGGTACCGGTACGCTGAGCACCTTTCCCTCATCCGGTGTAGATATTGAGTACGAAGGGGTCGATTTCTTCGAGGTGAAGCACAGTCGGTTCGAAGGGTGTCGGATACACTATAACAAAACATGGGGGGTCATCACAGACTCGCAGGAAGAGCCAGAGGTGGAAGATCATGTCTTCGTGAACTGCAGCGTGATCGGATCTGAGACGGGTCCTGCGATCAAGGCTGTCGCCCGGGGTATGAAGTTCTATTCCTGTAAGATCATCGGCCCCATCATCGGGGTCTATGCTATGCACGACGGCGAGGAGATCACGCACCCCGACCACAATACCGTGTTCGATGGTTGTGTAATGATGGACAGCCAACCCGACGGTGGAGGTGGGGTCGAAGGCGTTACTTGCCTTGATCCTTTCTCCTGCGGGCAGTACGGATTTCTGCTGAACGCTCCCAGTGCAGCGGGAATGTTGGTGAGGAACTGCGTCCTCAATACTAGTTGCTACCTCTGGGGCATGTATGTCTGGGGATCGTCTCAGAACCCTGTGATCTTTGAGAATTCGGAGTGGCACTATTCCGGCAATTCGTGCTATCGGTTCTATGGCTGGTGGGAAGGCTCTTCGGTGAACGTTGTAGGGTCGTTCCAAGTCTACTATCCCAACGACCTAGCCCCGCCGTGTGATGCTGATTGGAGCGATCAGATCAGCTTCGAGCTAGAGCCCGGGGTCGTACCGATACCCACTGGTACACCGTCAACGCTCAATTGCTTCGGCACCTACGCGAACTACACCGACCCTCCGGCCACTACGATACCTCGATGCTACGTCGGCTCCTATTGCGCTGTTATGCAAGGCTGGGTCTCGGAAGACTGTAGCGGTGAGGCCTGGTGTTCGGATAATGCGGTGGAGATCGAACTCCAAACGGATGCTTGGGGGGCGCAAACGACTTGGGCGATTCGACAATCGGCGGACGGAACCGTCGTGTGCTCTGGTGATGGAGCGGTGAACAACACGCCTTCGAGCATTTTGAGGCACTGCTGCCTTCCTGATGGTTGCTACCGTTTTGAAGTGTATGATTCCTTCGGGGATGGTATGTGTTGCACGAACGGGACAGGGGGCTATGTTCTGAGGACAGTTGATGGGAGGCGGATCATCGACAACAGTGGCGATGGTCAATTCAGCAGCACCAGTTCGGTCAATGGGTCATCGGATTTCTGCGTTCCGCTGGGGAGCACGGAGATCTGCCCGCAACGATGCGATATACTCAACCTGATAAAGTACTCCACGGTGTGCGCTGAAGAGGATCCCGCAGTGAGCGCGGGTGATGTTCTTTCAAATCCGCAGGACTACGGCTATCAGTTTTGGTTTTTCGATCCCGATGGGCCGTATTCACGCTTGATGCCTACCAACCTGGGTGGTGCCTTCACGTCGTTCACGGGGCGCTACCGGCAACTGAATTGGCAAACACAGCCGATCCCCCCGAACAAGATCCTGAATATGCGGGTTGCGAGCAAAGTGAACGGTGTGGTTGGTCCCTATGGGCCGGCCTGTACATTTCAGGTCCTTTCCGGATGTTGCACCCAATTGAACGACAATCCATCGGATGCATGGTACTCATATGGTTCTGCGGTTTGCTCCGGTCCAGGTACTTCGGATAAGCTCTATGCGTATTCGTTGAACAACCCATGTCTCGCGAGCTCGTACAAGTTCAAATTCTGTACAGGTCCCGATTCCCAAGCGAATTGTACTGGTCCCGAATACACATCCTCTGGATTGGCGCTGTTCATGTACATGACGAACCTGGCTCCGGGGCAGTACACGGTGTTCGTGCAGACCATGGTGGACGGCGTATGGCAGGGCTATTGCGGCATTGGAACGCCGGTGACCATACTCAGCTGTATGGGAGGTTCGAGCGGAGGTGAGGGGAGCGATGAGGTTGGTGTCGATGAGGATTCGGCAAACGCTTACGGCGATCTATCGATCTATCCCAACCCAACGGACGGCAGTTCCTTCTTCATCGCGCTATCCAACTCCGGCCAAGAGTTCCGAGTAGGACCCGCCGAGCTAGATATCTTTGATGCGCAGGGCGTGAACGTGATATCACGAAGGGTGGTCGTTCCAGGTGATGACAGCATGATCAACATTCAGCTCGATGTTCCCTTGTCCAAAGGGCTCTACATGGTCACGCTAAGCGCGGGTGATGCCATTCGAACGCGTCGAATGGTCGTAGCGGGGAACTGATCCGTTCCGCTCACTGACAGTACATGAGCGAGCGAACTAGACCTGTATAAGAACGGCTGCCTTCGGGCAGCCGTTCTCATTCCGTTCAGTCGGCGTCCAATTGCGACAGGATGATCGAGCAGGCGGCTCGCACCATCGGCTCGTCAAGGCATAGCGGCGGCGCCACCCGGAACGCCTCCGGGCAACTCAAGAACCAGAATCCGAGCACACCCTGTTCAAGGCAGCCATGCACCACGCGCTGCACTTTGTCCGCAGCGCCCAGATCAACGGCGAGCATCAGGCCTTTGCCCCGCACCTCGCGGATCGCGGGGTGAACGAGCAGTTCTCTGAACAGATCACCCATCCGTATCGCGTTGGCGATCAAGTCCTCTTCAAGCAGGACTTCCAGCGCCGCCAGCCCTGCCGCGCAAGCAATGGGATGGCCACCGAATGTGGTGATGTGGCCCAGGACAGGATCATGGGTGAGCATACGCATGTGTTCCCGTGAGCTGATGAACGCGCCCATGGGCATTCCGCCGCCAAGGGCTTTTCCGAGCACCAGGATGTCCGGCACCACGCCGAAATGCTCGAAGGCGAAGAGTTTGCCGGTACGGCCGAAGCCGGTCTGTACCTCGTCGAACACCAACATGGTGCCCACCTCGGAGCATCGCTCGCGCAACGCCGTCATCCATGCTTGATGGGGAACACGTGCGCCAGCATCCCCTTGGATCGGCTCTACCACGACGGCCGCAGTTCGGTCGTCGATCAACGCGAGATCCGTCGGCTCATTGAAGGTGATGTGCTCTACATCGGGCAGGAGCGGACGGTTGCGGTATTTCTTCGTTTCGTTGTCGGTAAGGCTGAGCGAGCCGTGCGTGCTGCCATGGTAGCTCTTGCGGCAACCGATCAACTTGGTGCGTCCGGTCACACGTTTCGCGAGCTTCACGGCAGCTTCGATCGCCTCGGTGCCGCTGTTCACGAAGTAGACCGAGTTCAGCGAAGCGGGAAGGAGCGAGGTCAGCTTTTCGGCGAACCGCACCTGCGGTTCCTGGATGAACTCGCCGTAAGGGATCACGTGCAGGTAGCGGTCGCACTGGTCCTTGATCGCCCGCACCACCCTCGGATGTCGGTGCCCCACATTGTTCACAGCGAGCCCGGCTACCAGGTCCAGGTAGCGGCGGCCATCGCGGGTGAGCAGATGGCAACCCTCCGCGCCGACGATGTCCAGCGCCAGGGGATGTGGGCTGGTCTGGGCGAGATGCTTCAGAAAGCCGTCGTGCAGGTCGGTCATCGCTGCGAAGGAAAGAAGAACCCAGCCGTACGGCTGGGTTCCAGTTCCTGTTGCATCGCGGGATGATCAGCGACGATCGCCAGGCGGTGGGCTAGGTCGGTCGTCCGACCGCTCCTTCATCCGGCGTAACAGTTCGCGATTGAACTCACGTTCGGAACGTGCCAATAGCAGGGTCTTTCGGGCACCCACCGACTTGATGAAGTCGCCGCTGTACCGTTTACGCAGGTCGAGTTCCCGCTGCTGGCCGGCCAGTTCCTTCTCAATGGCTGCGGTCGCTTCCGCTTCGCTCACATCGCCATCGGCACGCATCGCCTTATGGGCATCGCGCCGTTCCTTGCGCAGGGCATCGAGCTCCTTGTCGTACTGGTTGTACACGGGCCAGAACTTCTGCGACTCCTCCGGGGTCAGACCCATTTTCTGTGTGAGGTAGGCGCTCTTTTGGGCTTTGATCTCCTGAAGGCGCTCGGGTGGGATAGGCGGTTCGTCGTCCTGCGCGATCACGGCGCAGCCGATCAACAAGCCACCGGCGAGCAGAAGGGGGCGGAAGGAAAGGAAGTGTGTCATAGGTTCTCGATCAGGTCGGTGAGGTCCGTACCGGTCAGTTCATAGTAAGCGGCCAGTTCGTCGGCTTCCAATGCGGGAGCTTCGGAGGAAGCGGCGTGTTCGGGCAGTTCCTCAGGGGCCAGGTCGGCGAGCAGACCGTCCTCTTCCAGGATGTAAAGCTCTTCGGTGCTAAGGCTTTCCGTAGTGGCCACTTGATCGGCAGGAGGGTGCTGAGGGAGGGGGCGGAAGAACCACCAGCCCCCGACCAGCAGTGCCATCAAGGGAAGCGCGAACGTCGCACGGCGCACCCATACGGAGGACCATGCGCCCCGCTTCTCATGTGCCACAAGGGCCTGCACTTGATGCGGGAAGCGCTCGAAGAAACCCTCCTCCATGTGGAAAGGGTCCATCTTCGGGATCCGCGCCAGGTTCGGAGCGAGGTGTTCGAGGTCGTCGTTATCTAGCTGGGTGCTCATCGTTGGCGAGGGTAGGACGGCGGCAAGCTCATTTGGTTCGATCGTCGGTGACCCATTGTTCGATCTTCTTCACGGCGATATGGAAGCTGCTCTTCAGCGCGCCCACGCTGGTGCCGGTCACTGTGCTCATCTCTTCGTACTTCATCTGCTCGAAATACTTCATGGTGAACACCGCGCGCTGTTTCTCCGGTAGTTTCATTACGGCCCGTTGCAGCTTGCGCTGGATGGCGTCGCCGCTGAAGTGCTCGCTGCTGTCCAGGGTGGTCGTGAGCCGTTCGATCACCGCATCGTGGTTCACGAACAGTCCGCGGCGCATCCGCTTGAGGTGACTGATGCTCTCGTTGTGCGCGATGCGGTAGAGCCAGCTGTACAGTTGGGCGTCCTCACGAAAGCGGTCGAGCCCGTTCCAGGCTTTGATGAACACGTTCTGCAGCACGTCCTTCGTCTCGTCCGGGTCGGTCACCATCCGGCGCACGAAACTGTGCAGCCGTTGTTGGTATTGGCGGACCATCATGTTGAAGGCATAGTGGCGGCTTTCTTCCTTGCGGAAGAGGGCGAGCAGTTCTTGGTCCGAGAGCTCGCTCATGCCAGGATCGAGCAGCAATGGTCCCAAGGAACAGCAGGAAGGAGGGAACCACCGCGCCGTCGCCGAAGCCAGCTATGGCGACGTGCGACCCCAACCCCTGCTTGCTCGGTCCGGTGGAGTGCTCCACCGGACAGGAGGGGAGCTATTTTTATTTGCGCTTCAGCGCCCGCTCCACGGCCGCGATGATATCGGGCACGTCCAGGCCGTACTTCTTCAGCAATTGATCGGGTGTTCCGCTTTCGCCGAAGGTGTCGTTCACCGCGACGAGTTCCAGCGGCGTTGGGCGATGCAACGACAGCACCTGGGCGATCGCATCGCCCAGGCCCCCATGCCGATTGTGTTCCTCGCAGCTTACCGCACATCCCGTCCGCTGGACCGAAGCTAGGATGGCGGCGGTGTCCAAAGGTTTGATCGTGTGCATGTTGATCACTTCGGCATGGATGCCGCGCTTCTCCAGTTCTTCGGCGGCCTTCAATGCGCGCCACACCAGGTGCCCGCAGGCGAAGAGGCTTACGTCGTTGCCGGTGTTCAATACCTGCGCCTTGCCGATCTCGAAGGGCATGTCCACAGGAATGAACACGGGCCATTTAGGTCGGCCGAAGCGGAGGTATACGGGCCCCGCGTGCTGTGCGATGGCGAGCGTGGCGGCCTTGGTCTGGTTGTAGTCGGCAGGCACGATCACCGTCATCCCGGGCAGCATGCGCATGAGGCCGATGTCCTCCAGGATCTGGTGGGTGGCGCCGTCCTCGCCCAGAGTGAGCCCCGCATGGCTGGCACAGATCTTCACGTTCTTGCCCGCGTAGGCGATGCTCTGACGGATCTGGTCGTACACGCGCCCCGTGCTGAAGTTGGCGAAGGTGCCGGTGAAAGGGATGCGTCCACCGATGGTGAGCCCGGCGGCCACGCCCATCATGTTAGCCTCCGCGACGCCCATTTGGAAAAAGCGCTTGGGAAAGGCCTTCGCGAAGGCGTCCATCTTGAGCGAACCGGTGAGGTCCGCGCAAAGGGCTACCACGGCTTCATCGCGTTGGCCGGCTTCCAGCAAACCTGCGCCGAATCCGGAGCGCGTGTCTTTTTCGTCGAGGATGGGGTAGGAGGTCATGGGGATCGTATCGCGTGGATCGTTTCAGAAGGTCAGTGTGATGGAGCGTCCGCTCTCCACCGTGGCGGGCTTGGTAAGGCTGTATTCGGTACGGCGGGCGTTCTTGCTGCGGTAGTTCACCTCATAGGTACCTGGCAGCAGGCGGAATTGGTTCTGCGGGCTGCGCGGGTCCAGGTCGGCGACCCAGCGGCGTTCGCTGCCTTCCACCAAAAAGAGGGCACCATCTCCTGGAGCACCGGCCTGCACGTTCAGCACGCCTTCCTGAGGGATATGAACGGTGTTGGTCCTGCTCTGCTCGATGCGCACGCCGGGGATCAGCATGCGCGGCAGGGTGAGGATCTCCAGGTCGTAGGTGCCGGTGCGATAACGTTCCGTGCTGTTCACCGGTTGAACGTGCAGTGTCGTGCCTTTGCCCGGCTCACGCACGATGCACATCGTCCCATACGCATCGGCCATGCCGGTCCCGAGCTTCATTTCCAACGCCCCCTGGCCCGCCGCCACCTGCACCACATTGTGGATCCCCGGTTTCAGCACCACGTTCTCGCGCACGATCTCTGGGATCGTATGCACCACGAGACGGTACGTGAACACCGGGTCCAGGGTCAACGTGTCCGGCAGGCCTCGTTCGTTCAGGGTATGCACCAGTTGGTAGCGCAGTTGACCGGTGCGCTGATCGTACAACGTCATGGCCACATCGGTTTCGGTGGCCTTGCCACCTTCGGTCAGCAGGTCGATCTGCGCCGTGGTATTGTTCAACGCCTGTGCCACCACGACGTCCAGCACGTGTTCAAAGAGTTCCGGCGAACTCGCGTCGTAGTAGTTGCCCACGCATCGCAAGCTGTACTTCTGGTCATCCTCCAGGCCGACACCGATCACGAAAGGTTTGAGCACGATGCCGCGTGCCTGCAGCGCCCTGCTCACTGCGCAGGGGTCCTCGTCGCACGCTTCGATCCCATCGGTGATCAGGATGATGATGTTGCGCACACCCTTCTCATCGGGGAAATCACCGGCCGCTCTTTCCAACGAACGTGCGATCGGTGTGGTACCTACACAACGCACGGCGTTCAGCACGCTGCGCATGCCGGGAATGGATGTGTTGCTGAACGGCACTTCCAAACGCGTGTCATCGCAATCCTGCTTGCCGGGTTCGACCGGTGTCTGATGTCCATAAAGGCGGAGCGCGAGTTCCAGATCGGTACGTCCGTCCAGTTCGCTCAGAGATTCCAGCAGCAGTTCACGCGCCGTATTGATCTTCGGTTGGTTGCCCCAGAAGGCGTTCATGCTGTTGCTCGCGTCGAACACGAACAACATGCGGGTGAGCGGCTTCTTCGGCGTTTGCGCGAGCAGTGCGCTCGAAACGCAGCACGTCAGCACAAGGAGCGGGAGGATGCGGGAGCGCATGGACGTCGTTCCAAGCAAACGCGGTACCACCTTCCCATGGTGTTCGCGCTTGCGGAACGGTGCTGGGAGCATCAGTAGTCGCCGAGGGTCTCGGGAAGCTGCGCCAACGCTTTATGCAACTGGTCGTTGTTCGGGGCGATGCCGTGCCAGTGATGGCTGCCCATCATGAAGTCCACGCCATGCCCCATCTCGGTACGCATCAGGATCACCACGGGCCGGCCTTTGCCTGTGCGGCCCTTGGCCTGTTCCAGCGTGCGCAGCACCTCCTCAAGGTCGTTGCCGTTCATCTCGAGCACATCCCAGCCGAAGGCGAGCCATTTGGCACGCAGATCACCCAGCGGCATCACGTCGTCGACATCGCCATCGATCTGGCGTCCGTTCCAATCCACGGTCGCGATCAGGTGGTCGACTTTATGCGCGGCGGCGCTCATCGCGGCTTCCCAGATCTGGCCTTCTTGCAACTCGCCGTCGCCATGGAGCGTGTAGACCAGGTGCGTATCGCCGGTCAGGCGTTTGGCGAGCGCTGCCCCGATGCCCACACTGA
>JAGNSU010000029.1 GCA_017987895.1 Flavobacteriales bacterium
ATGTGAACGGATTGCTGGTGCAAGGCGGCGGCGCGATCTGCGCGAGCCTGGATGTGGCCGGTGCCCAGTACAACGTGAGCAGCCCGAGCGCAGGCACCCTGAGCGCGGATGACGACGAAGTATGCTTCGAAGAGGGTACGGTCACTATCTCAGCCACCCCGAATGGTGATGCAGTTGTACCGGCGGGCTATAGCACGGTATACGTGCTGACGCAAGGTGCGGGCCTGACGATCGTGAACGCAGGTGCGACCCCAAGTTTTGAGATCAGCGCGATCGGTGAGTACACGATCCATACTTTGGTGTACGACCCCAACACGCTGGACCTGTCCATCGTGGAATTGGGTGTTACCACGGGCTTCGATGTGAACGGATTGCTGGTGCAAGGCGGTGGCACGATCTGCGCGAGCCTGGATGTGGCCGGTGCGTCCGTAACGGCGGTGGAATGTCCGCTGAATTGTGATGCACTTGCAGGCACCCTGAGCGGTGGTGCGGATGTGTGCGGCACCAATGGTGTGGCCACACTCACTGCCACTGCCAACGGCGACGCGAACGTACCAGCGGGATACAGCACGGTGTACGTGCTGACGCAAGGTGCGGGCCTGACGATCGTGAACGCAGGAGCGGCCCCGAGCTTCGACGTGACCGAAGATGGACTCTACACGATCCACACCCTGGTGTACGACCCCAACACGCTGGACCTGTCCATCGTGGAGTTGGGCGTGACCACGGGCTTTGATGTGAACGGATTGCTGGTGCAAGGTGGCGGTGCGATCTGCGCGAGCCTGGATGTGGCCGGCGCCCAGTACAACGTGAGCAGCCCTGGTGCGGGAACACTGTCCGCCGAGGCTTCGGAAGTCTGCCTGATCGATGGCGTGGCCACATTGACGGCCGCTGCCAATGGCGACGCGAACGTGCCAGTGGGTTACAGCACCGTGTTCGTGCTGACGCAAGGTGCGGGCCTGACGATCGTGAACGCCGGAGCGGCCCCGAGCTTCGACGTGACCGAAGATGGACTCTACACGATCCACACCCTGGTGTACGACCCTAACACGCTGGACCTGTCCATAGTGGAGTTGGGCGTTACCACGGGCTTTGATGTGAACGGATTGCTGGTACAAGGCGGTGGCGCGATCTGCGCGAGCCTGGATGTGGCCGGCGCCGCGATCAACGTCATCGAATGCAGCACGGACTGTATCGCCGATGCGGGTACCATAGCGGCTGAAGATCCCATCGTATGTCGTTCGGGTGGTAACGCGACCCTTACCGGTATCCCCGGAGGCAATGCACTGGTTCCTGCTGGATACCAGACCGTGTATGTCCTGACCCGTGGTTTCGGTCTCACCATCGTTCAAGCGAGTGCGACACCCGTGTTCAACGTGCAACAACTCGGTCTGTACCGAATTCACACCCTGATCTACGATCCCGCGACGCTGGATCTCTCGATCGTGCAGTTCGGCACAACCACCGGTTTCGATGTGAACGCCCTTTTGATACAGGGTGGAGGTACGATCTGCGCCAGCTTGGATGTGACCGGTGCCCCGCACTTGGTGGTTGGTCCCTTCCTGTGCTCCCTCCTCAACGGCATCTTCGGTGCCGCTCAGCAGAGCACCGATGCCCTGGTGTTGCAGGATGGTACCGAGATCGACGCCGAGATGCTGAAGGCGATCGAAATGGACATGCCTGCCTCGGTAACCGCCGTTTGGCCGAACCCTGTGCGTGATGTGCTGAATGTGGAATTGACCGTGCTGTCTGAAACCCAGTTGGGGCTCTCCGTCACCAACAGTCTCGGACAGGAAGTCGCACCGCGCATCGGTATCAACGCTGGTGTGGGTGTTAGCAGAACTACGATCGATGTCGCCGCACTTCCGGTCGGCACCTATTTCCTGCGGCTCTCCGCTGGCGATGGCGTGACCACTGAGAGGTTTGTGAAGGTGGATTGATCCAAGACGTCCGGTGAGGCGGGGCTCGGGAAGCGCGGACGAAAGTCCAAGCGACCTGGGCCTCGCCATTTTCGGGATGGTCCTTTCGTGGAGTTCTGACGATCGTGTGACGACAGAGGCGATGCGCGTAACCTGCTTTGCGGCCTCAAAACACGGTTCCATTCCATGCGCCTCGCTACCCTTCTTTCGATCGGCCTTTTTGCTGGTGTCCTCCATGCACAGACCACGGTAACAGTTACCACCGGCCCGGCCAACTCCGAGCAGACGTGGTACAGCCTGGCCAATGGTGTCGTTGGCTCGGCGCCCCTGGCCGAATGGGACCTCGCTTTCGAGATACAAGGGTTCACGGCGAGCATCCTCGCCAACGGGGCGAAGGGCATCGTGCTCTACAAGGCGCCATACGCCATCGGAGATTGGGCGCTGGTCGACACGAACGGTATGAGCACCACCTGGACCACCTCGTACAACAGCGATGGCGATTGGAGCAGCGGCGCCTTCAACCAAGGGCTCACCACCGACGAGTTCGATCTGGGGTGGGGCGTGTACAATATGATCACCCATTCCGTGGTGGGTGACAGCTTGTTCGTGATCAAGCTCGCTAACGGGACGTTCAAGAAGATCCGCATCGACGCGCTCGCCACCGGCAGCTACACCTTTACCTGGGCCGATGTGGACGGTGCCAACGAACAGACCGCTTCACTCGACAAGGCGGCTTATGCCGATAAGAACTTCGCCTACTACAGCCTGGAGAACAGTGCGGCCCTCGACCGCGAACCGGTGAATACCACCTGGGACCTGCTCTTCACCAAGTACACCACGTTCATCCCGACGCCTTACGGTGTTTCCGGCGTGCTCAGTAACAAGTACATCACCTCGCTCCGCGTGGATGGCCTGGACCCATCCCTCGCGGACTGGACAAGCGCACCGTTCGATACCGTGATCAACACGATCGGCTACGACTGGAAGACCTTCAACATGCAGACCTTCCAGTACGAGTACGACCAGGACCTCACCTTCTTTGTGCAGGACCAGGCAGGTTCCATCTGGAAGCTCCTCTTCACCGAATACGGCGGGACCGCCACGGGCGATATGACCTTCACCCAGGAATTGGTAAGCGCCCTAGCGGTGGATGATCGCACCTCGAACGGCCAGGTGGTGGTGGTCCCCAACCCAGCCACGGACGCGGTGAACGTGTTGTTCGACATTCCCCCCACCGATGCTGTGCTGACCATGTACGATATCACTGGCAACCTTGTGCGCAACGAGCGCTTCGCGGGTCTGGCGCCTATGTCCACCCGGGTGATCGATATCTCCGGGTTGGGCGCCGGGATCTATTCGCTGCGCGTGGAACATGCCCATGGGGCGGTGACTTCCCGTTTGGTGGTGCGATAGGTTCGGTCCGGTGCCACTGCGGTCCCCTCACCCGTTGGGTGGCCGGACCGTTGGCATTGAAAGCGGTGATCTACCCTGCCGTGACAGAAGGCCCCCACCCAGCGGGGATCTTCGCGGCACGGGATCCGGCTTTGGTCGATCCTATTGGAATGCGCGCCGCTGCCCTTCTCGTTCTGCTCCTCCTCCCCATCGCACAGTTGTGGGCGCAGCGCGTCATCCAGGTGTCCGACGCGGTGGATGGCGCGCCGGTCCCGTTCGCAGGGCTTGAACTGCTTTCCGCGGACAGTGTGCGTTTGGCCGCGCTCGCCACGGATCAACAGGGACAAGCCAGGCTTCCACCGGAATTCGGCAGCGCAATGAGGTTGGTCCGCATTACGGCCCTGGGTTTCGCGTCGCGGGTGCTGCCTATCGCCTCAAATGATATGCGGGTGGCCTTGCAGCGGGATCAACGTGTTCTTCGGGAAGTGGTGGTTACGGGTCAATACGCCCCTACCTCTACCGATCAGGCCGTTCACAAGGTGCGTGTGATCGACGAGCACCGCCTGAAAGCCCTCGCCGCGAACGACCTCAGCGATGCGTTGCGCAATGAGTTGAACATCCGCCTTTCGCAGGACAATATCCTCGGTTCGTCCGTGAGCATGCAGGGCTTGAGCGGTGCGAACGTGAAAGTGCTGGTGGATGGTGTGCCGGTGATCGGCCGCCTCGACGGCGACCTCGATCTGGCGCAGATCGGTGTGAACGGCATCGCACGCATCGAAGTGGTGGAAGGTCCGCTCAGCGTGAGCTATGGCAGCAACGCATTGGCAGGCACCATCAACCTGATCACCAAGCGCAATGCGGGCTCCGCGCCATCCGTGAAGCTCTCGGCCTACGCCGAGCAGATCGGACGTCTGAACCTCTGGGGCACTTACGCGCAGCGCTGGGGCCGCCACCATTTGAACGTGAACGCCGGCCGCGACTTCTTCAACGGCTGGAACCCGACCGATCAAGGCATCCCCGACTTAGGTCCCTCACCAGCCGACACCACACGCTACCAGCAATGGAAACCGCGTGAGCAATACACCGCACGCATCAACTACCGCTGGAACGGCGCGCGGTGGCAGTTGGGCTACAAGAGTGAGTATGCCGATGATGTGATCACCGACCGTGGCATGCCGCGTGAGCCGTACCGAGAAACCGCCTTCGATGAACGCTACCACACCGTACGTGCGGACAACGCCCTTTTCGCCGACCGCATTTGGGAGAACGGACGCAAGCTGACCCTGCTGGCCGCGCATAACCGCTACGCCCGCACCCGGAACACCTGGCTGCGCGACCTCACCACGCTCGATGGCGAATTGGTGCCCTCGGAGAGCATGCAGGATACCTCGCGTTTCACGCTTAGCAACGTGCGAGCGGTGTATGCCAGCGCCGGGGATAGTGCCCGCCTGCGCTATGAATTCGGCACCGACCTGAACTACGAGACCGGTTCCGGTGGCCGCATCGAAATGGGCGACCAGGTGATCGGTGACTATGCGCTGTACACCAGCGTGGAGTACCGGCCCGTGGAGAAGCTCACACTTCGCCCCGCTCTTCGCTACGCGTACAACACGGTCTATGGTGCGCCTTTGCTGCCCTCCATCAACCTGCGCTGGAGCCTGGTTCGGAACGTGGTGCTGCGCGCCAGTTTCGCCCAAGGGTTCCGCGCTCCTTCGCTCAAGGAGCTGCACCTGTTCTTCGTGGATGTGAACCACAACATCCAGGGGAACACGGATCTGCGTGCCGAACGCTCGAACAACTACAGCCTCTCCTTTACCTGGACCAAGGCCGGAGAGAAGGGTTCCTGGCGCGCGGAGATCAGCGGCTTCTACAACGATGTGCAGGACCTGATCACCTTGACGCAAGTGGATGCATCGCTCTACGCGTATACCAACATCGGCACGTACCACACCGCCGGTGGCACATGCGGCCTGGGCTGGGAGGATGCGCGGTGGTCCTTTACGGTGGGAGCGAACCTCACCGGCCGCAGCGACGACCTCGCACGACAGCAGCCAGAGAACTACCTCTGGGCGCATGAGGCCCGTGCCTCGGGGCAATACACCTGGGCCAAGGGCGGGCTCACCGCGCAAGTGTTCTACAAGTATCAAGGGGAGCTCACGAACTACACCACCGTGAGCGATGGTTCCGTGGTTCGTGGCACGATCGAGGCGTACAGCATGGCGGATGCCTCGATCACCAAGTCGCTGTGGCGGGAACGTATCGGGATCACCGTGGGCACGAAGAACCTCTTCGACGTGCGCAATGTGACCACAACCGCTTCCGACACGGGTGGTGCGCATACGAGCGGTGGAAGCAGCGTGCCCATGATGACCGGGCGGATATGGTTCCTGCGTCTCAACGTGGATATCAAAGGGAAGGACCGATGAACGGAGGCCTGCGGAACATGATGGTGTGGATGGCGCTCGCCGGAACGCTCTCCTCGTGCTTGAAGGAGGAGCTACCCGTGCCCGCCCGCCCGCGCGGCGATGTGGCGGAGGTGGAGACCTGCATGGGGCCCGGCTATCAGGACCAAGTGTGGGTGGACCTGGGCACGCGTTCCGTGCGGAGCACGAATTTGAAGACCGCCTGGGACCTGGCTTTTGAAGGTGCCCCTGACGGATGGCATGTCATGCTCAACGGATCCCGCCTGCTCACGGCTTGGAACAGTGGCCAACAGGATATCGCGATCGACACCGATACCACGGGCATGTTCGCCGGACGACGGATCGATGCACCGAGCGGGGCGTTGGACAGCACCGCGATCGGTGATCCGCGATCCACGCAGGATGTGTTCGTGATCGATCTCGGCTTCAACAGCCTGGGTCAGGCCCTTGGCCTGCGGAAGATCCAGTTCCTGGAGGTGAGCTCCGAGCGCTATCGTTTCCTCACTGCCGCGTTGGACGGCAGCGGCCTGCTGGAGCGCGAGGTGGTAAAGGACCCACAGCGCACTTTCACGATGTTCGGTTTCGCCACTGGAACCGTCACCATCGAACCGGCCGCCGGATCCTGGGACCTGGTGTTCACGCAGTACACGCACCAGTTCACCGATCCCTTCATCCCTTATCTCGTTACCGGTGTGCTCACGCCGCCCGGTGTTCGCGTGGGCCGCATCCCCGGTGCGGACTTCGCTTCGATCGAGCTCGCGGATACGCTGGCCCATCCGTTCAGCACGCACCGCAATACCATCGGGTATGATTGGAAGGTCTATTCCTTCGATGATGGCACGTACGTGGTCGATCCTTCGCTCGCGTATATCGTACACGATGCGGAAGGTTACTTCCACAAAATGCACTTCGTCGATTTCTACAGTGAGCTCGGTGTTGTGGGTTGCCCGCGCTGGGAAGTGGTAGGGCTTTGAGCTCCTCACATATCCATGTCGCCGCCGTTCTGATCGCGTGGCGTTTGCTTCCTGCGGAACAAGGAGGCGTTCTGTTCCCCGAACTTCCAGGTGAGCGTGAAGCGCACGAACCGCATCTCCCGTCGGCGGTAGCTCTCCTGCGACAGGTGGTCCGTTTCCACGGTATTGCCCCACTTGCGGGTGAAGAAGACGTCGTTCACGGAGAGCACCGCGCCGATCCGTTTGGTGAAGTCCTTCGACAGCGAGAGGTCCACCCCGTACTGCGGGATGGAACGCCCCTGCGCCTGGATCATCGCGCTCTCGTATTCGCCGTTCACCTGGATGCCCCAATCCTTCGGCAAACGGTAGTTGATGAGCAACTTCGCGTTCCAGTTGGTGCCCGCGTTCCGATCCCCGCCATTGGCCGCGTTGAGCGCCACGTCCGTGTATTGCACGGTACCGCTCAAGGTGGTCTGCAGCCCGCTCACCGGTTCCACCTTGATCACGTTCTCCCAACCGCCGGTGACGCTGTAACTGCCGTTCACAAAGGTGCTGAGCAGAACGCTCGTGTCACTGGCCAGCGGCGTGCTATAACTCGTGATCGCTCCTTCGGTATAGCGGCCGAAGGCGCTCGTGAGCCATGTGGCCTTGCCGTTGAGGAAGGGTAGCAAGTGGTTCACCTCCGCCAAATTGCTCAGTTCCGGTGCCAATGCGGGATTGCCGATACGCACGTTCCGGCTGTCGCTGAACATGATCACCGGCATGACCTGCCAGAAGCGCGGTCGGCTGATCTTGCGCGAGAAGTTGATCTGTACTTCGCGCTGGCCATCCTCCCATCGCCGCACGAGATAGATCGCCGGGAAGAGCGCCTTGAGCAGGTTGTCCGTGCCATCGGGGTAGCGGTATGCGAATTCCTGGTCCTTGTTGAGGATCTCGGTGATGAACATCGTCTGCTCGAAACGCAGGCCGGCCTGCAAGCTCCAACGCTCAGTGAGTTTCCGCGACCAGTTCACGTAGACCGCGTTGGTCAGGTCGGTGATCATGTAATCGTTGGTGAGCGCGCTGTCCTGTACGCTCTCACCGAGCGGTGGTGCGGTAACGAAAACGTCCAACCAGGTGCGGTCCAAACGCAAGTTGCTCTTCAGTCCATATTCCCACTTCGTGCGTGGGCTCACCGGGTCAACGAAGTCCAGTTGCCAGGTGATCTGGTCGAAGTACGAACCACCGGTGTTGTCCTGGATGCGTGGGGTGGCGGGATCCGGCGTGCCGTCGGCGATCGAACTACGCGTATCGAAGGTGGACCGGCTTTCCCGGTCCCAACGGTTGTAGGTGAGGTCGGTGCTCCATTCCTTTCCCTCCTTCGGTGCCTTGTGGCGGAACATCAGCTGCGATGTCAGGCTCTGGGTGTGGCTTTTCGAGATGTTGTGCTGGGTGCCTTGGGAAAGAGTGCTCCCTTCGGCATCGCGCGATGTGTACTGTTGCACATCATCGCCCTTCATGTCATGTATGCGGAAGCCCTGCGAAAGGCTCAGCGTGCTGCGGTTGCTCACCTGCCGGTCAACACCCACGCGCCCGCCGTGCATGAGTCTGCCCGCTTCGCTCGCGGTGGCTTGATCGAAGAAGCCCGTGGTGATACCCTGGCTCAGGTCGGTGCGCGCCGTGGTGCCATCGGTCACATTGTTCCCCGTGTTGAAATTGTAGCTCACGTTGAAGCCCCAGCGTCCGTCCTTCATGTTGAAGTTCAGCCCGGCCTGGTAGCGGTCGTTGGTGCCTATGCCCCCTTGCACCTGCCCGCTGTAGCCGGGTTTGGTGTTCTTCTTCAGTACCACGTTGATGATGCCGCCCGTAGTGTTGGCATCGAAGATCACGGACGGGTTGGTGATCACTTCCACACGCTCGATCTCTTCGGCGGGGATCTGTTCCAGGCTCAAGGAGGAGGGGCGCCCATCCACCAGGATCTGCGGGCTTGCGCCACGCATCTGCACATTGCCTTCGAGGTCCACGCTCAGGCCGGGCACGTTCTTCATCACATCCACGCCGGTACCACCCCGTGTGCTCAGGTCCTTGTCCACATGGAAAACCCTGCGGTCCACTTGGAGCACGTTCGTGCTGCGGTCCTTCACCACTTCGACCTGTTGCAGGACATCGGCGTCGGTTTCGAGCAGCATGTTCCCCAAGTCCATCTCCACCATCTCGCGCGTAAGGGCGATCGGCCTCTCCAGTTCTTTATACCCGAGAAAGGTCACATGAAGGCGGTAACTTCCCAAGTGCAGTTGTTCCAGGACGAAATCGCCGTTGGGGCGGACCATCGTTCCGGTGATCACGCTATCCTTCTCCTGCGCATAGAGCGTTACCGTGGCGAACTCGGCCGGTTTCCGAGTACCGGCATCCAGCACTTTGCCATAGACCTTCCCAGTGGCAGGCCCTCCGCCTGGACGTTGAGCCAGCATTGGCGTGGCGATCAAGAGCCCCATCGAAAGCAGGGTTGCGGGGAGGCTAACGTGCATGGGGCGCAAAAGTACCCGGTTGCGAGGGGGAGGGATGGTCGTTCGAGCGCACCGGGCCGAAGCGGTTCGATCGATCAACATCTTTTCACATCCCGCCCGTGGGGATGAGCGAATGAAAAAGCCCCTCCGCCGGGAGGCGGAGGGGCTTTTGATCTTCAGGGTTGAGCTTAATACTCGTCGCGACGCGATCCACCACCGCGATCGCTGCGATAGCCGCCCCGATCACCGCCGCGGTCTCCACCACCACCGCCATTGCCACCGCGGTATCCACCGCGATCGCCACCACCGCTGCGGCCACCACCGCCGAAGCTGGGACGGTCACCTTCGGTGCGAGGGCGTGCCTCGTTCACCACCAGGTCCCGGCCGTGGAAGTTCTTTCCATTGGTGCCTTCGATGGCAGCTCGTCCGGCATCATCGTTGGCCATTTCCACGAACCCGAAGCCACGGCTGCGGTTGGTGGCTTTGTCCATGATGATCTTCGCAGATGTCACTTCTCCGAACGGGGAAAAAAGCTCGTGGAGATCCTGGTCCTTCACTGAGTAAGGCACGTTGGCGACGTAAATGTTCATGAGTTCTACTGACTGGGTTTTGTTGGTCCTTGCCTGTACCCCCGTGGTCTCGCCAAAGCACAGGGGGGCCTTTGGGCGGAGCGAATGTAGACAGTTTTCGGATCCCGGCAAGCCCGGCAAGGGCTGGGGAACGACCGCAGGCCCATGCGCCGGGCCGCCTAACCATTCGTCACAGGCATCGCTGGCCCGCACATATCTCTTTCATGGGTCGTGGCGCCGTGAGAACATTGCGGACCCCTGTTGCCGCGGTCCCGCTGTGCTCACCGAAGCCTTTTGGAAGGATACGGCCTGCTCGGACAACAGCCGCACTGCGCATGGATAGAGCTATTGATACCCGACCTGCCCGCCGTAAGCGATTGATCGCGCTGGGCTGCCTGGGCGGCATCGGCTTGATCGTCATCGCCTTCTGGTCCAGTTCCTTTTCTACCAGCCGTGTGCGCTTGGAAGAGGCCAAGCTCCAGATCGGTACGGTGGAGAAGGGGATGTTCCGTGAGTTCATTCCTGTAACAGGAACGGTGCAGCCGATCCAAACGGTCTTCCTGGACGCACCGGAGGGCGGCACGGTGAAAAAGCGCTTCGTGGAGGACGGCCACATGGTGAAAGCCGGCGAGGCCATCATCGAGCTGAGCAATCCACAGTTGCACATGGATGCGATCAACCGCGAAGCACAGCTGCTCGACCAGCAGAACAACCTGCGCAATACGCGACTGGCCATGGACCAGCAGACCACGCGTTTGAAGGACGACCTGCTGAACCTCGACAAGGACCTGAAGCGGCTGGAGCGTGACCAGAAGATCGATGACCGCCTGGTGAAGGACTCACTGCTTGCGCAGAACACCTACCTCGGCAATAGCGAGAACCTCCAGTACATGCGCGAGAAGCGCAAGCTCGTTGCCGCGAACGTGCGCAGCGATTCGCTCTTCCGCATGAGCCAGGTCGGCTCGATCACGAACAACCTCGCCCTTATCGACCAGAACCTCGCCTTCCTGCGCGAGAACCTGCAGAACCTCGTTATCAAGGCGCCGATCGATGGTCAGCTCAGCGGCCTGAACGTGGAACTGGGACAGACCAAGCAACGCGGCGAACGCATCGCGCAGATCGACGTGCTCGATGGGTTCAAGGTGCGCGCTAGGATCCCCGAACACTATGTGAGCCGCATCAGCATCGGATTGAACGGGACGTTCACCCACGCAGGGAAGGAACACGCGATCGAGATCTTCAAGGTGTATCCGGAAGTGAGCAACGGCGAGTTCGATGTGGATCTGCGGTTCGTGGAAGCGGCGCCCGAAGGCATACGTCGCGGGCAGACCTTCCAAGTGCGACTACAGTTGAGCGAGGACATGCAAGCCGTGATGTTGCCGCGCGGCCCGTTCTTCCAGGATACCGGGGGTCAGTGGGTTTACGTGATCGATGCCGAAGGCACCGCGACCAAGCGCTCGGTGAAGCTCGGCCGCCAGAACCCCGACATGTACGAAGTGCTCGAAGGGCTGCAACCTGGTGATCGCGTTGTTACCAGCCGCTACGCCGCTTTCAATGACGCTGACGAACTCATCATCCAACAGTAAGGACCGGGAATTCCCGTCCCGACCAAACCCAGAACCATGAGCCTCCTGAAAACCCAGAACCTCTCCAAAGTCTACCGCACCGATACGGTGGAGACCACCGCCCTGAACGCCGTGGACATCGCCATCGGCCAGGGTGAGTTCGTCGCCATCATGGGCCCCAGCGGCTGTGGCAAGTCCACCCTGCTCAACATCATCGGCCTGCTCGACTCGCCCAGCAGTGGCAGCTACTTCGTTGCCGGTGAGGACGTGAGCGGCTACAACGAGCGCAAGCGTGCTGAGGTGCGCAAGAACACCATCGGCTTCGTGTTCCAGAGCTTCAACTTGATCGATGAACTCACCGTTGCCGAGAACATCGAGCTGCCGCTGATCTACACCGGTCTCGGCAAAGCGGAGCGCAAGCAACGCACGCAAGCGGCCATGGAGCGCATGAGCATCGCGCACCGAGCCAAGCACTTCCCGCAACAGCTGAGCGGGGGTCAGCAGCAGCGTGTCGCCATCGCTCGGGCGGTGGTGAACAACCCCAAACTCATCCTGGCCGACGAACCCACAGGGAACCTGGACAGCGCAATGGGCGAGGAGGTGATGAACCTGCTCACCGAACTGAACAAAGCCGGCACCACGATCATCATCGTAACGCACAGCTTGCGCGATGCGGGTTACGCGCAACGCACGATCAAACTGCTGGACGGGAAAGTGGTGGCCGGTGATGTTCCGGCGAGCGCGTTGCTCTGACCCGTGCCCGAATGGCCGCAACGTCCTTGAACGGTGCAGCGCTCATCACTGAACTGTTGTTGTTCGCGTCTTGCGGTGAGCCTGCGGCTGAAGCCAGTGCTGGGGAGGATCCTATCCTTCACCCTTCTTGGGCGGATAGTGTAATGTCCGCCTACCACATGCGCAGCGCCGCAGCCTCCGCCTTCAACGCGGTGATGTGGTGATCGAGGAAGGGTGAGGCTTCCCAATGGGCTGACGTCTTCCTGCCGGTTACTTTTCGCCCCAACGACATGAAGCTCACGATCCGCAACATGGTGTGTGACCGCTGCAAGGCGGCTGTGAAGCGCGTGTTCGGGTCACAGCACCTGCCCGTCATGCACATCGAACTCGGCGAGGTGGAGGTGGAACGCGAGCCGCGCTCCGATGAGCTTGATGCCCTGCGCGGTGCGCTGCGGGACGAAGGCTTCGAACTGGTGGATGATCGCGATGCCACCACCATCGCCCGCATCAAGGCGGCCATCGTGAAGCTCGTACACCACGAGGGCGACCTGCAAGGCCGCGTGAAATTGGCCGATCATCTCGGCGGCCTGCTGCACAAGGAGTACTCCGGGCTCACCGCGCTGTTCACGCAAGTGGAAGGCATCACCATCGAGCAGTTCTTCCTATTGCAGCGCCTCGAGCGCGTGAAGGAGCTGATCAAGTACGGGGAGATGACCTTGAGCGAGATCGCGGATCGCAGCGGGTTCAGCAGCGTGGCGCACTTGAGCGCGCAGTTCAAGAAGCTCACCGGCATGACGCCCTCGGCCTTCAAGGCGATGGGCATGGGGCGCACTTCGCTCGACCGCGTGGGCCGCTGATGTAAACCTTTCCGAAGTTGATGTAACGCCCAAGGCCTTGGGTGCGGGGACTTTTGCGTCGTCGAACAACAAAAACCATCGACGCCATGAAAAACCCGATGAAGTCGGCCGAAGAGGCCCAAGCCAACTGCAGCAACACGAGCTGCACCTGCACCACTTGTACCTGCGGCATCACCTGCCCCGGCGAAGGCTGCGACTGCGGTTGCAGCTGCTGCAAGTGAACCGGCCAGCGGGGGCGGACCTGTCCGCCCCCGCCCTGGCAGGGCAGAAGAGGATCGACCACCAAACCTCGAACAGGTCCTCAACGGATCGAACTGGTCGGAAATCATCGCGGAACTTCTCCTCGGAGGGTGGAGAAGGATCGGTGAGGATGTGAAGGCCCGGCCTTAGGCCGGGCTAAAGTCCAAGCCCGACCCAAAGCTTTGCGAGAGGCACGCCCTCGTCGCTCAGGACACCTCACGCCACCGCCCGGTGCTCTATGATGCCACGGGGCGCAAGTTCACTGACATCGCGTTGAACGGCGCCCGCACCTTCGACACGCACGGCATGAACGAAGGCATCTACTGGCTGATGATCCGTGCGCTGGATGGTGCCTTGCTCTCACGTCAGCGCCTGATCATCGCCGGTTGATCGAACGCTGAACGTTCAACGACCCGTTCATGCGCTTATCCGTGTGAACGGGTCGTTCGTTCGTGGTCGGCGTATCGTGGCTCGGTCCGAAGCTCAGGCCTTGTCGATCTTCACAGAGGTCATGGTGAGCGATCCGCCCAGAGGCTTGTCGTTGAAGAGCGTGACTTGTTCATCGGTGTTCTTCAGCGCGAGCGTATAGAGCAACGGCAGGTAGTGCTCAGCGGATGGGATGGCGAGCTGGAACGCGCGACCCTGTGCTTGATAGTTCACCAAGGAGGCGTGATCGTCGTTTCGGATGAAGCGGTTCATCTTTTCGCGTGCCTCAAGCGCCCAATCGTAACCGTAAGCGTCGGCGTTCAGCTTGTCCCAGGCCACCATGCCCAGGTTGTGTACCATGTTGCCGCTGCCGATGATGAGCACGCCTTTGTCGCGCAAGGAGGCGATCTCCTTCGCCAGTGCGTAGTGTTGCGCCGGTGACAGGCTGTAGTCGATGCTCATCTGGATCACGGGCACATCGGCGTTCGGGTACAGGTGCTTCACCACGCTCCACGCGCCGTGATCGAGGCCCCACTGGTGGTCGAGCACCATATCGGTGCTCTTTACCAATCGTTTCGTTTCCGCAGCGAGCTTCGGACTTCCCGGCGCCGGGTACTGCACATCGAACAATGCCTTGGGGAAGCCGCCGAAATCATGGATCGTTTGCGGATGTTCCATCGCCGTCACCTGCGTGCCGCGCGTCTCCCAGTGCGCGCTGACCACCAGGACCGCCTGCGGGCGCGGCACCTCGCTGCCCACCTTGCGGAAGCCGGCCACGAACTCGTTCTCCTCGATCGCGTTCATCGGACTGCCGTGGCCGAGGAAGAGCACGGGCATGCGCTCTGTCGTCTTGAACGGTTCGGTGATGCGGGTGAGATCGTTGAGTTTCATGGCGGCTCCTGCCAGGGGCAGTGTGGCTAGTGAGAGGAGGAACTTCTTGCGGTCCATGCGGGGGAGTTCACCACAGAGTCACAGAGACACGGAGCAGAATGCTTGAGGGTCCTACCTTCTCTGTGCCTCGGTGCCTCTGTGGTGAAAGTATTTACTGCTTCACGAATTGCACTTCGGCGTTGATGCGTACGTCATCGCTCACCAGCACACCGCCGGTCTCCAGCGCGGCGTTCCAGTTCAGGCCCCAATCCTTGCGGTTGATCGTGCCGCTCAGCGTGAAGCCCGCTTTCTCATTGCCCCACGGATCGGTGTTGATGCCGCCGAACTCCACGTCAAGTGTTACGGGCTTGGTGATGCCCTTGATGGTGAGGTCTCCGGTCAGTTTGTAGTCGGTGCCGCTCACGTGCTCCATGCCCGTGCTGTTGAACTCCAAGTGCGGGTGCTTCTCCGCATCGAAGAAGTCGGCGCCGCGCAGGTGCTTGTCGCGGTTCTCATCGTTGGTGAAGATCGCTGCGGCATCCATCGTTGCATGCACGCGGGCGTGGCTGAAGTCCGTGCCGACGGCTTCGATGCTGGCGTTGAACTTCTGGAATTCGCCCTTCACGTTGGAGATCATCAAGTGCTTCACCTTGAAGGCGAGTTCGCTGTGCGAGGGGTCCAACGCCCATTTCGTGCGGATGGCGGTGGTGGTCGTTGCTGTTGTGCTCATGGCTGTTGTTGTTTGATGGAACAAAGGTGCCCGCACCCCGCAGCGCGCGGGTTGAACAATTCGGTAGAATGGTTGCACAGATGGTCAGACGACCAGCTTCCGCATCTCTTCGCGGAACTCGGTCGGTGTCTGCCCGGTGTTCTTCTTGAACACACGCGTGAAGTAGGCCTTCTCCTCGTAGCCAAGCTCGAAGCCGATCTCGCTCACAGGCTTGTCCGTGCTGATCAGCAGGTTCTTCGCTTCGATCAGCTTGCGCGTCTCGATGATCCGCGACACGCTTTGTTGCAGGATGTTCTGCGTGATGAGATTGAGGTTGCGCGCGCTCATGAAGAGTTGCGAGGCGTAGAATTCCACCTCGTGCTCCTGCCGGAAGTTCTCCTCCAGGATCCGCAGGAAATTGCTGAAGGTCTCATTGTGCGTGGCAGGTTGAGATGTCTCGTCAGGATGGAGTTTGCGGCGTTCCGAACTGATCAGCGTGAAGAGCGTGCTCAGCAGCTGACGCACCACGGCGAGGTCCGGCTCCCGCTGTCCCATCTCGTCGGCGATCATCTCGCAAAGCATGGTCAATCGCACGAAGCACCGCGCCTCCTTCAATGGGATGTTGGCATTGTCGTGGTAGAGCGAATAGAGCTGGAAGGTGGTCTCTGGGATGAACTCGCTCTTGAAGCGCAGCACCCACATGTCGCAGGCACCGTCCTTCATCGCGGGTTTCACGCGGTGCACTTTGCCCTTCGTCACGAAACTCGCGAAGGGCGCGTCCATCACCTCCGTGCGGAAGTCGATGAAATGCTCCAAGCTGCCTGTTGCGCCCACAATGAGTTCCTCGAAATCGTGATGGTGCGGCACGTTGGCGCCGGTGGCCAGGCGCTTCACTTCCTCCGGGTCGACCTTGAAGATGCGGAAGAGCTCGTTCATGCGGATCCAAGGTAGGGCCTCGCCATGGGTAAACCATCCGTCACTCCCCCAACGCCAACGCACTCCGACCGTTCGCCCCACGCACACCATGTTCCACCTTGGCAGCGTGTGGAAGAACTATATCCTCATCGCGGGCCGCACCCTGCTGCGCAACAAGTTCTTCGCTCCGCTCCTCATCGCGTGCATGGCTTTCGCCGTTCCCAATACCCTGCGGGCGAACATGGGCCGCGTAACCTTGATCCGGGAGCATGGGCTCTTCTATATTGATGTGATCCTCAGGGACGACACACTCACGGCTTTGTTCGACACCGGTGCTGAGGTGTCGGCCATCGATCCAATGACGGCGCGGCGCGCAGGACTGGCGACAATGGACAGCGTGGATGTGGAGGGCACCAACACCACCTTCCGGACGGCACGGGCGGCGGTGGCCGGATGCAGCCTCGGCGGCACATTCCTGCACACCGTGCTCGCCACCGTGCGCGACCTCTCCTTCGCACTTGCGCCAACGGGCCGCCGCCTAGACCTCATTGCGGGGAACGACCTCTTCGCCGGCCGAACAGTGGACCTGGACCTTGTGGCGGGCACATTCACGTTGCACCGCACGACTCCTATGATCGAAGGGGCATTGGCCGTGCCCTTCGCCACGGACCATGGCATCCCGCGCATGGCCGGTACGATCGACGACACCCCAGTGGACCTTCGCCTGGATACGGGCGCGAGCCTTTTCGCCACGCCCGACCTCTATGTGAACATCCCATTGTCGCTTTGGGAACGTTTGCGCGGGGCGGACACCACTCTCACCGCCGACCGGCATTTGACGGCCACCGGCATCGATGCCACGCCGGTGGAGCTTCCCGTGGCACGCGTCGGGCGTTGCACCATAGGTGCGTTCGACAGTGCTGTGGACGGTACCGTGGTGCATGTCATCGTACAACCAGCCGCAGGCTACTTCGCTAGGCCCGATGCAGTGGGCTTCGTGAGCAACAACTGGCTCCTCCGCTTCCACCGGGTCCTCATCGACCTGGCCGGCCATCAACTCTTCCTGTGCTCCTGACAACGCCCGCTATGTTCCGCAACTACCTCCTCATCGCCTGGCGCACCCTCAAGCGCGACAAGCTCTTCGCGGCGCTCAACATCATCGGCCTCGCCATCGGGGTGGTCGCCTGCATGCTCATCTACATCTACGTGCAGGATGAGTTGAGCTTCGACGCGCACCACCAGAAGGCCGACCGCATCTACCGCATCCAGGCGCACTACAAGTTCGGCGACACGCAGGACGATTTCGGCATCACGCCCTTCCCCATCATGGAGGCGCTGCTGAAGGAGTACCCCGACATCGAGAGCGGCGTCTCGCTATACCAGCTCGGGCAAACCACATTGGAGTACGATGGCAAACCCTTCATCGCGGAGAACGGCTACAACGCCGACACGAGTTTCTTCCGCGCCTTCGATTTCACCTTCGTGAAGGGCGACCGCACGGCGCTCGATGAGCCGGACAATATCGTGATCATGCAGGATATGGCCACGCGCATGTTCGGGGACGACGACCCCATCGGCAAGATGGTCCAACGCAACAACCGCACGCTGAAGGTCGCGGGCGTGATCGATGGGAAGGCGGAGAACACGCACATCCCGATGGGGGTGTTCATGAGCCGCCTCGGCATGCCGCCGCAAGCGAAGGAGCAATTGGGCCAGAGCTGGGGGAACAACAGCAGCTTCAACTACCTCGTGCTCGGTCCGGGCGTGAACGAGAAGGACTTCCAGAGCAAGATGGACGCCTTCGTTACGAAGTACATCATCCCCGCATGGGGTGGCGAGCAGTTCCACGGTGAGATCAGCTTCAACCTGGAGCCGCTGCGTGAAGTGCATTTCAACAACGACCTCATCTACGATACGCCCAAGAAGGGCAACAAGGCGTACGTCACGCTCTTCGCCATCGTGGCCGTGCTGATCCTCGCCATCGCGTGCATCAACTACATCAACATGAGCACCGCCGACGCCACGCGCCGTGCCAAGGAAGTGGCCCTGCGCAAGGTGAGCGGCGCGCAACCCGGACAACTGGTGGCGCAGTTCATCGGAGGTAGCGTGATGATCGCCATCATCGGCATCATGGTCGCGCTCGGTCTCCTGTGGCTCTGCCTGCCCGCATTCAACACCATCACGGAGAAGGAGATCGGTATGGGCTACCTCATGCAGGGCAGCTTCTTCGCTGTCGTGCTGCTCATCGTTCTTCTCATCGGAGTGGTGGCGGGCTGCTACCCCGCCTTCTTTCTCAGTCGTTTCTCCCCGCAACTGCTGTTGAAGGAAGGTGTGGCCAGTGGGGCAGGGAAGGGCCGCGTGCGCAAGGTGCTCATGGGTGCGCAGTTCGCGATCGCGCTGTTCATGGTGGTCGGCACACTCGCCGTGTTCGCGCAACTGCATTGGCTGCGCACCAGCGACATGGGCTTCCGCAAGGAGCAACTGTTGAGCATCACCATGCCGCAACCCCGCGGCGAGGACACACTTGCGTGGGATGCGCTGCGGCCCATCAAGAACGAACTGATGCGGGAGAGCTTCGTCACCGGGGCTTCGTTCACGCAAAGCCTGCCCGGACAGAGCGGAGGCCGTTGGGTGCTGCAAGTGAACACGCCTGCGGGCCGCATCGACAAGCCCATGCCTACGCTCAACGTGGACGCGGACTTCCCCGAACTGCTCGGCCTGCAACTCGCGGTGGGCCGCATTTTCGATCCCAAGATCCCCAGCGACGCCGAGACCGCCGTGGTAGTGAACGAAAGCGCCGTGAAGGCCTTTGGGTGGAAGGATCCGCTCGCGGAGAAGATCTACATACCCGGCGATGCGCAAGCCACGCCGCCTCAGCCCGAGCAGCAGCTCACCGTGATCGGTGTGGTGAAGGACTTCCACTATGCCAGCATGCACACGCCGATCGAGCCGCTTTGCATCTTCCAAAGCAGCCAGCGCTATGGCGTGCAGAACCTCGTCCTACGCCTCGCACCTGGCGAGGTGGGTTCGCAGATGGCTGCCTTACAGAAGCGCTGGAGCACCTTGCGGCCGAACGACGATTGGGAAGCAACCTTCCTCACCGACAGCATTGCGCAGCTCTACCAGGCCGAGGACAAATTGTTCCGCGTCTTCATCGCTTTCGCCGTGCTTACCATCCTGCTCACCATCATGGGCCTCTATGGTCTGGCCTACTTCACCGCGAAGCAACGCACCCGCGAGATCGGTATCCGTCGTGTGATGGGCGCGCCGCTCTTCGACATCGTCCGCCGGTTGAACCGCGAGTTCGTGGTGCTGCTCGGCCTCGCGTTGCTCGTCGCCTTCCCGCTCGCTTTCTATGCCATCGGTCGCTGGCTGGAGACCTTCGCGTACCACACGGATATCTCACCCGTGCTCTATGCGGTCGCGTTGCTGCTGACGCTTTTCGTTACGGTAGTGACCGTAAGCGTGCAGGCGTATCGGGCCGCGGTGGCGGATCCGGTGAAGGCTTTGCGGTACGAGTGATATTACCGGCTTGAAATGCGGACAGCCCCGGCGTATTTGCCGGGGCTGTCCGCATTGGATGTCCTACCGTTAGCGTTGCACCATCAGCTTCATGATCGTCTGTTCTTCACCGCGCTTGGCGAGCAGATAGTATGCTCCCGGCGCCACATCGCCGAGGTCCATATCAATGGCACGTTGTCCAGTGACGGTGAAAGGCGTCAACACCTCCTGTCCGAGCCCGTTGCGCACCGTAACTTGGATCGGTGCATCGCTGGTCATAGAAGGGCGCAGTTGGAACAACCCGTTCGAAGGGTTCGGCTGCACCGTGAACCATTCGTTCGCGTTCCCATCATTGGTGTGGATGTCCGTGCTGATATCCACGGTCACGGTGATACAGCTGGTGAGTTCGCATGCGCCTACCATGGCCGTTACACAGAGATCCACGGGGCCGGCCACATTGTTCGCGTCGGCTACCACCGCGAAGGCCGAATTGTCGGCTGTGGTCCAGCCGTTGGGCAGGGTCCACGTGTAGCTGGTGGCATTGGGCACGGGTGTTACCACATAAGCGTTGGTCGTGTTGCCGATCACCGTGGTTGCACCGGAAACAGCACCGATGGTGAGCGCGGTACCACTACACATGCAATTGGCGTCACGCAGATCGTTCACCGTGCATGCATCGCCATCGTCGCAGGCGCTACCGGGCAGCACCGTACCACCGATCGTGCCTTCGCAGTCGATGACCTGTCCTGCGCATGTGCAGTTCGCATTGTACACATCGTTACCAGTGTTCGCGTTGCCGTCGTCACATGCCGTCCCCGGTTGCGCAGTGCCACCCACAGTGCCCTCGCAATCGCTCGCGAGCGTTCCCGCACAGATGCAGTTGGCGTTGAACATATCGTTGCTGGTGTCGTTGTCGCCATCGTCGCAGGCCGTACCGATGGTGCTCGTGCCACCGGGCACACCTTCACAATCGATCAACAGACCAGCGCACTGGCAGTTCGCGTCGATCACATCGTTGCCCGTATTCGTATTGGCATCGTCGCAGGGGAAGCCGGGCAATGCGAAGCCGCCGACCACACCATCGCAATCGATCAATTGACCGGCGCAGGTGCAGAACGCGTTGTACACATCGTTGCCCGTGGTGGCATCGCCATCGTCGCAAGCCGTGCCGGGTTGGGCAGTGCCGCCGGGCACACCAGCGCAGTCGTTCGGCAGCACACCTATACAACCACAGTTGGCGGTGAAGGTGTCGTTGCTGCTGTCGGGGTTGCCATCATCGCAAGGGGTGCCGGGCGTTTGTGTTCCACCCGGTGTTCCGGCGCAGTCGTAGGGCAGGCCGGCGCAGGCGCAGTTCAGGCCATAGACATCATTCCCCGTGGCGGCATTCGCATCGTCGCAAGGTGTGCCGGGTTGTGCGGTTCCGCCGGGAATTCCTGCGCAATCCGTAGCGAACGCACCGGCACACAAGCAGTTGGCATCGTAGGCATCGCCGCCGCTGAGCGGATTGCCATCATCGCAAGGGCTGCCCGGCAGGGCGGTTCCCCCGAGCGTGCCCGCGCAATCGTAGAGCTGCCCAATACAAGCGCAATTCGCGGTGAGCATATCGTTGACCGTGTTCTGATCGAAATCGTTGCAGGGCATGCCCGGCACATCGGGACCACCCGCCACGCCCAGACAGTCGAAGGGAAGTCCAGCGCAACCGCAACCGGCGTCGAAGACATCATTCCCGGTGTTCGCATTGCCATCGTCACACGGTGTACCGGGCAGGGCCGGGCCGGCCACGACGCCGTTGCAATCGGTCTGGAATCCGGCGCACGTACAGTTCGACTGGTAGAAGTCGAACACCGTGAAAGAATTGCCGTCGTTGCACGAATACCCGGGGTTGGCGGAGCCGTTGGGCGCGCCAGTGCAATCCAAAGGCGTGTTACCGTCGATGACGATCTCGTACTCTTCGATCTCACTGTACAGGTAGGCGTAACAGGGGTCCATCGGCGTAGGCTCGCCGGGTAACACATGCACGGCGCGCACACGCATGCGGGTGCTTCCGAGCTGAGCGGCCGCCGGTACCTGGAAAGTGTGGAAGGCCCGGCGGTCACCCGGGACGAGGAAGTAAGCACCCTCACCGATCTTCTCGTCGGCATCGTACGTGCCGCTCTGGTCGTAGTCGATCCATGCCGCAAGTTGGATGGGATCGCCAGGACCTGCGGTCACCGTGAGCATCTGTTCGCTGTTGCGTGACAGGGTCGTGGTGTGGTCGGCGCTGTAGTCCACGTAGCCCTCCGGTGGGGGGATCCCTCCGGTGTTCAGGTTATCGATGTCACCGAGCTGCACACCATCCAGATAGAAACCGTACTGGATCTCGCCAAGGCTCGGTGGCTTGCAGTAGGTATCGGGAGCAACGTTGCCAACGCCGAAGTAGGCCGAGATCGTCACGCTGGAGCTTATGGACGGATCGCACAGGGAATAGAGGTACAGGAGGATGTTCTCGAAATTGACGACGTTGATGTTCGGTTGCTCCAGCAGGAGGTTGGTCACGTTCAGGCAATCGTTCGCTAGCACATCCAATGCGATGCCGTCGTCGTTCCCGTTGAGCGTGTTGCCGAACGCGTTCATGATGGCCCCGCTGGTGTTCGTGGCCGAACTGAATTTCAAGTGGTAGGTGCGGTCCTGTGCGCTGTTGTTGCAGATGTACAATGGGATGATGACTTGCGATCCGATCGTGGCCTCGTCGACGATCATGTTCGTTTGCCCCGGTGAACCCACGGAAAGCGAAGGCTGATCCACCTGCTCGCCGCCTTCGTAGGGGCAGCTGGTCTCGGCGCTCGCGGAGTCGAGCGTGAAGACGAAAGTGCCGAAGACGGGATCCTTGGCAATGTTCACGGTGAACTGGTCCGAGCCGTCATCGTCCGCCAAGTGATAGGCCATCGTGTTCTCAACGGAATTGCTCGAGTTCTGGCCGGAACCGTATCCCTGCTGGAAGTGCATTCCACCTCCTGCGGTGACGCCGGTGCCGCCGATGTTCACGCCGAACTCACCCGTGAAACCGCTATCCACGGTGGCTTCGTAGCTGATGCTCCGTGCCTCAGTTGTGGTGGTGGTGTAGGTGTGGTCTTCGGAAAGTCCGCCGCCGAAGCTCTCCACCTCATCCACCACGGCTGCCGCCTTGATGGAGTCGTTCATCGCCAGGGTCTGGACCCACACACCGAGCTGGCTCACGGCATCGCGGTAGCCACTGGTGCCAGGGGTCAAGCCGGCGATGAGATCCTCCTGGTCGGGGATGATCGAATTGCGGATCTGGCTTTCGGTGTATGCATACCTGCTGTTCACGCCGACCGGTCCGTTGGCGAAGTAGGCGTCTTTCTCGATGGTGCCACAGGCGGGGCGGGTGATCACCTTGCCGAAGCCGTATGCGTAGCGGACGGAGCTGCCGATGAACACATCATCGGGTGGCCCGGTGGCACCGGTGGAGATCACCTGGGTGTTCTGGAAACAGGTGGTGATATCGAAGTTCTGTTGCTCGGTCTGCGAAGCATGGTAGTCTGTGCCGATCTCACCGTAGATGTCGTATTCCAGGCCTATGAAGGGAACCGTGCCGGCCACACCGACACGCGCCTTGAAGTAAGCATCCTGCGTGGAGCCCGTGGTCACCGAGGTGGTGGTACCGACACAGGCACCGTCGGTGATGGTGATGGAGCTGTAGCTGCCATCGCCGGGCGGATCGCGCAGGATGTACAGCGGCAGCGCAGGAGCATCGTAGTAGCCGAGCACCCGGGAGAAGGTGGTGCCGACCATCACGGCCTTGAACCGTGCTTCGCAATTGGGCTGGCCGAAGAGGTTCACGCGCAAGCCGAACTCGCGCACCCCATTGTTCGGTTCGGCCCAAGCATCCCCTGCATGATGGGTGATGGTGAGCACATCCGTGTAGATGCTGTAGTTGGGGTCCTGAGAGAACCCCGCGACGTGCGCGGTCAATTGCACTGTGCAACTGGAACAGAACTGGCCATCGATCCAGAATTGGTACGTCGGTGCCGGAGCGACGGACGAGATCTCGTAATGGAACTGAAGTTGGAGTTGCTGCTGACCCGAGCCGGCTTGCACATTGAAATAGCTGGGTACTGCCCCATAGTTGGTGCCCCATGCCGTGCCCGGGTTCACCATGGTGAACGCGTACGGCCCGCAGGTGTTCGGTCCTCCCACGGCGAGGTCGAGAGCGTGGAGGTTGCCCGCCAGGCCGTTCGCGGGAGATCCTGTTTGGTATTGCGCAAGGCCGACGCGCGCTGTCGTGCCGAGCACAAGCGCCAGGCCGAGGGAGAGAAGCGTACGGTGTTTCATGGGTGTGGTAAGGTTGGTTGTACAGGGAATTCGGGTCAGGGTGGAAAGGTGGCCGCACGAACGCGGCGGGTCAATTGCTAGATCTAGCAGTATCCAGCAACGACGGGCCTTTCCGGCGTTCTCCACACCCGTCCTTCATTTGGCTGGATACGCGTTCAGGCGCATCGCACGCGAAAGCCGCGACGGGATCAACCCTGTTCAGGATATCCAATGCACGAATGATCGGGCTTCAGGCCAAGCCTTTCCGAACGGCCAAGGCCACGGCTTCGCCCACGCTGTTCACGCGCAGCTTGGCGTACACATGGCCCACGTGCTTGTTCACGGTGGAAAAGGTGACGCCGAGTTCCATACCGATGCGCTTGTAGGTCCAGCCTTTCACCAGCAGTGCGAGTATCTCTTGCTCGCGCGGGGTGAGCTCGAATTGTTCGGTCTTCTTCTCCTGCTTCGGGCCGTTCACCATCCCGAGCACCTTGCGCGCCACGCTGGGACTCATCGGTGCACCACCCTCCATCACTTCCTTGATGCCATCGACGAGCTTCATGGGGGCGGTCTGCTTCAGGAAGTAGCCGTCGGCACCCGCGCGGATCGCCGCGAAGATCCGGTCATCATCCTCCAATACGGTGAGCATGATGATGCGCAGCGCCGGATACGCCAAGCGGAGTTTCGCCGTGCCCTCGATCCCGTCGGTGCCGGGCATGTCGATGTCCATGAGCACCACATCGGGTCCGCAGGCCCCAGCGTGCTCGAGGGCTGAATTGGCATCGGCGAAGCAACCCACGCAGCTCATTTCCGGCACACTTTCGAGCAAGGCGGCCATGGCGTCGCGTTGTTGGCGGTTGTCATCGAAAAGCGCGACGCGGATCATGCGGTCAAAGGAAAGGCTGATCGGAGGTGGTATCCATGGGTAGATCTAACAAGTCGAAGAGTTCGGTGATGTGTCCGGCTATTCCCGGTGCGGGGTGAAGCGCAGGGTGATGACCGTTCCGCCCTGCTCTGCCTGCTCGACCAAAAGGCTGCCACCGATGGCTTCGGCCCGTTCCTTCATACTGCGCAGGCCATTGCCACCGAGCCCGTTGCGGCCCTGCGCTTCCCCGGATACGCCCGCGCCATTGTCCACGATGGTGAGTTCGAGCCCTTGGCCCTGCTTCCGCACCTGCACACGCACCCTATCGCACCGAGCATGCTTGGCCGCATTGTTCACCGCTTCCTTGAAGACCAGGTAGAGGTTCTTGCGTTCGTTCATGCTCAGGCGCAGATCCTGCAAGCCCTCCTCCACGTGGATCTCCAATTCCCACGCGCAGGTCTCGGCCAACGGCCCGGCATAGGCCAGCATGCGGTCCTTCACATCGGACAGTTTCTCGTAGCGCGTGTTCACGCTCCATACGATGTCGTTCATGCTTTCCATGGCCTGCGCACTGTTCTCGGCGATGCGGTCCAGCATGTTGGACTCTTTCTCCGAATGTGTGCGGTTGGTATTGCGCAAGGCCGTGCTGAACAACGCCACGCTGCTCAAGGTGCTGCCCACTTCATCGTGCAGGTCCAAAGCGATCCGGTCGCGCATGGCCATCACAGCGCGTAAGCGTGCCAAGCGGATCCGGAAAAGCAGATATACCCCGCCGATGATCGCTGTGGCGAACAGCACTACGGCCCACCAACGCAAATACCAGGGCCTGATCACATTGATGGTCAATGCGAGTTCTTGTTCGTTCCACTCCCCGCTGCCGCCCTTTGCGCGTATGTGCAATCGATGCGAACCATAAGGAAGCGAAACCAATCGCAATTCGGGATCACGCTGATTGTTCCAATCGTTATCGACCCCATCGATGCGCCAACCGTACAGGACATTGCCGGGCTTCTCGTAACTCAACAAGGCCATACGCAAGGTGAAGAAGCGGTCGCTCGGGCGCATGGTGATGGTCCGGGTACGCGTGATCTCGGCGGTGCGATCCATCAGTTTCCCTGTCCCACCATCCAATTGTTCCGCATGGGCGATGACCAAGGGAGAATCGTAATGCTGATCGACCAGGTCGTCAGGATGGAACGCCGTTACGCCGTTCATGCCACCGAAGTACAACCGACCATCGGGACCTTGCGTGTGGGACGTACAATTGAACTCGTTGTCCGTGATCCCATCCGCGACCGTGTACGTGAAGACCTGTCCGGTCAAGGTGTCGTAGCGAACGATACCGTAGTCCGTTGGCATCCAGAACCTCCCTCGCTGATCGGGGTACACCGCATAGATGCCATTGCTGGGCAGGCCATCGCGCATGGTGATGGAACGCACATCGCCCGTGGACCGGTCCCAGCGGATCAATCCGCTGGTTCCGGTACTGAGCCAGAAAATGCCGTGCGGATCCTCATATATGTGCTGGAAATCGTCCCCCGGCAGGTAGTGTGTACTGTCCTCTTGGGACCAGATGGCCCGGACCGTGCCGTCCACATCCAATTCGCACAACCCCCTGGTGGTACCCGCCCAAATGGTGCCCGCACGATCCCGGTGGAATGCGAAAACCATGGCATTGGCCGCCTTGCCTTGTTCGGCATCCGTGAACGGCACATAGCGGGTCAAGCTGGTATCCGCCCATGCCAGGCCCACGTTCGTGCCCAAGAGCAAGCGTTCGTCGCCCATCGGAAAGATGCTGTGCACCATGCGCTCGGTGGTGAACATGGGGACGACCAAACGCCCGTTGCGCCAATGCATCAATCGGAAGGAACAGTTGGCGAAAAGGCCACCATGGCCATCCGGCGCCATGGCACAGCGCATGGCCCAATGCCCGTCATCCTTGCGGCGTATGTTCCCGGAACGGGTGTCCACGCCCCACCAACCATCCTCATCCGTGTTCACGTACAGCGTATCCCCGATCACCTGCATGGCACGCGTCGTCCTGCCGAGCCCTGTTGCCGTATCGGTCCGTTGTAACCACCGGTGGAACGCGTTCCGCCGGATGGTCAATTGCCACAGGCCGAAGTTGCTGCACAGCCAGATGTTCCCGGCACGGTCGACCAGTGTGGAGTTGAGGTCAACGGACAATTTCGGATCCACCTTGGCAAGGTCGAGAAGGACTTTGCCGTTGCGTGGTGCGCTGCGGCCGCTCAATTCGTGGATCTTCGGCCCTACCAGAACACGTCCCTCACCGAGGTCCCGGTACACCGTGCCTGTTCCTTTGAAAAGGTCGCCTGGCCGGAGGGCTTCCGGCATGCGCTCGAATTCCCCTTCCGGCGTGATCCGGAACTCATGGGTGGCAACGTGCTGCTGCTCCGCCAAGAAATAGAATGATCGCTCACCGGATCGCAGGTCGCAGCCATCTATGATACCAAAGTCCCCAAGACGAAAATCGCGATCATCCACCGGTGTCACCCGCCCCGTCGGTTGCACCTTCACCAATTGGGAGAAATCCTCCATCGGCTCTGTTCGAACACACCAGACCACTCCCCCTTGTGTCATGACCAGCGGCCTGAGCAGGTGGTCCGTGGACGTCTTGATCACCGTGCTGCCCTTTGCGGCAGAATGGTAGATGACCAGTCTTGCCTGACCCGCAAGCAAGAGGCTACCGTCGTTCAGCGCGATCGCCTTGTCCACCAGTTCCTCCAAGGGCACGGGTGGTGCGTTGCCGAAGTGTTTCGCATACGGAAGGATCTTGCCGGTACGCGGATCGAGGATGTCGATGGCGGAGATGTGACCTTCGGAAAAGTCGGCCGTGGATACCACCCAGAGCAAGCCATCGGGGTCCGGCCAGATCATCGAGACCGCATTGGTGGTCAACCCGTCCTCCGTGGTGTAGTTGGTGAAGGAATACCCATCGAACCGCTGCACGCCGGCAGGGGTGGCCAACCAGATGAAGCCTTCTTCATCCTGCACCGCTTGCAACACGCGCCGGTGGATCAAGCCTTCCTCCATGCCGAACTGGCGAACGGAAAAGGTCAGCTCGGGATCGGACTGCCCCATGCACCGGAACAGGATCCCGAAGAGAAGAAGAATGTGGAATAGCCTCATATCAGCCGGCGCTGGGCGAGCAGTTGACGACGGTGATGCGGAAGATCATCATGGACAAGGTAGTACGTGATGCCATACTTGATAAGCAGCCGCTGCTTGGGCGTGCCCGTCTCCAAGAAAGATCCCTGAGCATCTGCGCTGAGATCCATTGGGAGCCTGAGCGGATCCGCACCCTTCCCCGCCTCGACTGCCCAAAACAAGCAGCCCCGAACCCCGGAGTTTCATCCGGGGTCGGGGGGGCTGCTAGGAAACGTTGCGCGATCCCTCGAGGTACCCTCAAAGCTTCACCAGAACGCTCACGCGCTCACCGACCGGGGTCTGCACGACAACCGTGTAAGTGCCCGGATCAAGTTGGCGGACATCCATGCGCTGCGCGTATGCCTGTGACGAGACCACCTTCCCGGTCATGTCCATGATCCGCACGTGGCCGGTCGTCGCCAAGGAAAGAGTGATCTGATCGGTCGCGGGATTCGGGAAGAGCGTGAAGGGTTCGGCACGAGACACCTCCGGGGTTGAAGTGGGAAGTACGATGTTGCATGCGATATCCGCGACATGTTCGTTCTCCAGCGAATCCAGCGCATCCAGGATCGCATTGCGAATTGGCCCGTGGTCGCCATCGCCGTTGGTGAGGGTGATCAGGCCGGTGTTCGTGGCCTCGTCGAAATACATGTTGGTGGAAACACCCAGATCCCCTCCATTGTGGCCCCACCACGTTCCATACGCATCGTCGAAAGTGTAGAAGACGATACCCTGTGAAGGCTCGATCGCGGGCACTACCTCACTGCGCATGTAGGCCACGGTCGAAGAGTCCAGCAACTGCGTGCCGTCGAAGTTCCCATAGTTCATGTGTGCGTACATGAATTTGGCCAGTGACAATGCGGTGGTCCGCAATTGCCCATCCGGATAGTCCGCGTACCCGTACAAGCCTTCATCGGTATAGATCCCGCCGGTCCAGGTGTAGGGGTGCGCTACGAGTGTGGTGTCCAATTCACTGAGGAACCAGCCCGTATTGTCCATGCACAGCGGCGCGAAAATGTTCAGGTTGCAATAGGTATTGAAGGGCATGCCGGACACGGTTTCGACTATGTATCCGACCAGGGCGATGCCGATGTTACTGTACTGGTACGTGCTGTTCGGTGCGAAGGCATTGAAGTTCAAAGCCGGATCATAGATCGCACCGCTGGCGTCCAGGTAGTCGAACAGGTAATCGCTCAGCGGGGTGGTGGGATCCCCCACGGTGTAGGGCATCACGTCCCAGTTGTCCGCGATCGACGAGGTATGCGTGAGCAACTGCTTCACAGTGATCACCGAGTCGGGGTGGTTCGGGTTCACCACGGTGAACGGTATGTGGTTGTTCACCGGATCATCCAGTCCGATCGCTCCATCCTCCACCAGTTGCATCAATGCCGTGGCAGTGATCGTTTTGGAAGCGGAGGCCAGCATGAAGATGGTGCTGTCCGTGACCGGGATATTCGCATCGCGATCGGCCAGGCCGTAGTTCCCGTACCACACGATCGCGTTGTCGCGCACCAACACGGCGCTCAATCCCGAGATGTGCTCGGTGGCCATGTGATCGGTGATGAAGTTGTCTAGTGCGCTCTGGGCGCTGGCTTCCGGACAGGGGCAAAACGATCCTAGCAGGAGCAGGGCAGAAAGGGTCAGGGTATTCAGTTGCTTCATGGCGATGATATTGAGTGAGGCTTGAGTGGGTGATGGTTCGAGATCAGCAAACTGGGATCAGTGCTGCACTTGGAACTTGCCGCTCGCGACTTCGACGCCGCTGCGGGTGATGCGGTACACATAGAGGCCATCGGCCAACCAGGAGGTGCTGACAGTTGCGCGACCCTGGTCCATGTTCTTGCTGACCACGGTGCGGCCGATCCCGTCCAGCACATCAATGCGCAACGACGTTCCCGCATCGATGCCCGTTAGATCGAAAAAGACCTCGCTATCACTGGGGTTGGGGAATACGCGTGGCTTTGCGGAATGCGTGCCCTCGCCCACCGAGGTGGTGTTGTTCACGAGTTCAATGCAGTAGTCCTCGGTTTCGCCAATGTTGTAATAGTCGCAACTCGTGGTCGCTGGGTCACCTTCCACCATGACCACGCGCATCCGGGTGCTGCCTGTCAACGCGTTCGCGGGAATGTTGAGGGTGCCGCTGATGGGGCCTTGCGCAAAGACGCTGGTACTATAGGCTAATTCCCCTGGGCCGGTGAAGGTGCCATTCTGGTTAAGATCCACGTACACTCTCAGGTACATGGGGTAGATGTCAAATAGAACAAAGACCGGTTCAAGGGTGATGGGGTGGCTTTGGCCGATCTGCAGCGCGGTACCCATCGCGGTGAAATCGCCATAACCATCATTGGCACCGGACTGGTTGTCCAAGGTGCCCACCGCAACATGGGCGATGTATTCATCTCCGGTGAGGATACTGTAGCTGGGGCAATAGGTCAGTTCGATGCACGCGCCGCAGCCCAAGGTGGTGCGGATGAAGCTTGCCGAGTAGCCGGTCAACAGGCCGTCGCAGATCCCTTCCACTTGGAACTCATATTCCGTGCAACCGGCAAGGCCCGCCAAGGTGAAACTGGTCGCGGTGATCGAGTCGATCACCGACCAGGTGGCCGCACCCGTTGGCCGGTACCGCAAGTTGAATGTGTCGGTGGTGGACGATTGCCACGTGAGGCTCACCGTATTGGAGTCCAAGTTGTTCACGGATAAGCCGGAGGGTATGCCGCATTGGGTCTCCCCGGCATAGATCCCTGCGTCGGGCAAACTAGAGTAGGCGTAGTCCTTCAGGGTGAAGCTCGTGCCATTGCTGGGAATGCTCAAGCGAGCCCATCCATAGTAGGTGGTTCCAGCGCTATCGAACCGCAGGCCCAGGAACATGGGTGAAGCCACGGATGCGCTATCCAACCATGAGCCCGTGTAGAACCCTGGCCGACAATACCATTGGGGCGGATTCAACAGCCCAAAGGGTACGCACGCGGGTGCGCCCTGGGTCAGAAGGACCTGGTCACTGGCATTGTTCCATGCCGAAGCAGGGGTGATCGCCTGCCCCTGCGGAAGCTGAGAAGCGAAGGTGGCCGCAGTCACCACGGCATTGATCCCTTGCGGGGTGACCTTCACCCAACTGCGCGGCCTTGTGATCGACGTATCGCACGCTGCGGGGCCCGTGCCCGGGCACGGGGCATTCACCGTGCGCTGCACGATCAGGAAGTCGATGTTCCCATCGTTGTCCACGTCGAGTGAACAGGTGTCGTTGCTGGCATTGTAGATGTCGTCAGGATCAACATCCGTGTAGATGATCTGGGCGTGCGCCTGCACGGAGATCAAGGCCAAAATGAGTAGAACTTGTTTCATGGTGTGCGCGGCTGTTTGATGGAACGAAGGTCCCAAGACCGGTCCATCCCACACCTCGTAGAAATACCGGTTTTCCGTCTGCGGGCAGACCATAAAAGCAGAGCCCCCCGACGAGTCGGGGGGCTCTGTCAGATAGCAGGGAAACCTCAGCGTTGCACCATCACCTTGATGGCTTGCTGCTCGCCGTTGCGTGTGGCGATCATGTAGTACGCGCCAGGGGCCACACTAGCGAGATCCATGGTGATGCTCCGCTGACCAGCGATAGTGAACGGCGCAATCACCTGGCGGCCGAGGCCATCATTCACCGTAACGCGGATCGGCGACTTGTCATCACCGGAGGGCATGAGTTGGAACACGCCGTTGTTCGGGTTGGGTTGAACGCTGTACCAGGTAGCGGACCCATCCGTAGTGGCGATGCCCGTACTGATATCCACGGTCACCGTGATACAGCTGGTCAGTTCGCATGAACCGACCATGGCCGTTACGCAGAGATCCACGGGGCCGGCCACATTGTTCGCGTCGGCTACCACTACGAAGGCCGAATTGTCGGCGGTGCTCCAGCCGTTGGGCAGGGTCCACGTGTAGCTGGTGGCATTGGGCACGGGTGTTACCACATAGGCATTGGTACTATTGCCGATCACCACCGAGGCACCGGAGACGTTCCCGATGGTGAGCGTGGTCCCACTGCATGAGCAGTTGGCATCGCGCACATCGTTCACCGTGCACGCGATACCATCGTCGCAGGTGGTGCCGGGCAATACCGAGCCACCGATGGTGCCTTCGCAGTCGATGACTTGTCCTGTGCATGTGCAGTTGGCCGTGTACACATCGTTGCCGGTACCTGCAATACCATCATCGCATGCAGTGCCTGGCTGGGCAGGACCTCCCACAGTGCCTTCGCAATCGCTCACGAGCGTCCCCGCGCAGATGCAGTTGGCGTTGAACATATCGTTGCTGGTGTCGTTGTCGCCATCGTCGCAGGCCGTACCGATGGTGCTCGTGCCACCGGGCACGCCTTCACAATCGATCAACAGACCAGCGCACTGGCAGTTCGCGTCGATCACATCGTTGCCCGTATTCGTATTGGCATCGTCGCAGGGGAAGCCGGGCAATGCGAAGCCCCCGACCACACCATCGCAATCGATCAATTGACCGGCGCAGGTGCAGAAGGCGTTATACACATCGTTGCCCGTATTGGCATCGCCATCATCGCAAGCGGTACCGGCCTGCGCAGTGCCGCCGGGCACACCAGCGCAATCGTTCGGCAACACGCCGATGCAGCCGCAGTTGGCGGTGAACGTGTCATTGGTGCTATTGGGGTTGCCGTCATCGCAAGGCGTACCGGGCAACTGGTTCCCACCCGGGGTCCCGGCGCAGTCGAATGGTAGACCGGCGCAAGCGCAGTTGAGCCCGTAGACATCGTTGCCGGTGGTCGCATCGCCATCGTCGCACGGTGTGCCGGGTTGTGCGGTGCCGCCGGGCATTCCGGCGCAATCCGTGGCGAAGGCACCCACGCACTGGCAATTGATGTTGTACCCATCGCCGCCGCTAAGCGGGTTGCCATCATCGCATGGGGTACCCACGGTAGTTGTTCCACCGATCACGCCCAGGCAATCGATCAGCAGACCCGTGCAAGTGCAGTTGGCGTTCCACAGGTCATTGCCGGTGTTGGCGTTGTTGTCGTCGCACGCTGCACCAGGCAGGTCCGTTCCGCCCGCGATGCCCACACAATCCAACAACTGCCCTGCGCACACGCAATTGGCGCTCAACACGTCACCCACGGTGTTCGGATCGCCATCGTTGCAGGCTATGCCCGGTAGGGTCTGGCCGTTAGGCACACCCGCGCAATCCAGCGGTTGGCCAACGCATGTGCAGTTGGCGTTCCAGGTGTCGTTCCCGGTGTTCGCATTGCCATCGTTGCAGGCGGTGCCGGGCAGGGCCGGGCCATTGTTCACGCCCGCGCAATCCTGCGGGGTGTTGCTGTTGATCACCACCGCGTAGTCCTCCGTTTCGCCCGAGGTGTATGGATAGCAGGGGTCCAATCCGGGGTTCGTGCTGTTGGCGCCACGCACACGCAGCACCGTGGAACCCAGCACGGCCGTGTTAGGCACGGTGAAGGCGAGGTTCTGCGCTTCGCCCGCGGAAGCGTTCGTGAACTCCCCAAGCTTCTCGCTGGCGTCGAACGTGCCGTTGTGGTCGTAGTCGATCCATGCGGCGAACCGGTCACCCGCGTTCGTTCCCGAAGTGATGGTTATGATCCTCTGCGCGTTCCGGGGAAGTGGCGTGCTGAACTGTGCCGAGTAATTGGTGTAGGTAGGGCCTGTGATGCCTCCAGTGCCGGTGTTGTTGATGGAGCCGATCTGCACCCCATCGATCCAATCGCCATCCGTTGTCCCGGCCGCGCTGCTGGGAACGCAGTAGCCGCCGAAGTTCCCCACGCCGAAGTAGGCGGAAAGCGTGACGCTGGAGGATATTTCCTGATCCCCACAGGCATCGGAGAGGATGATCTCCAGGTCGGCCACGCTGTCCGTACCGAGCGGTGGACCAACGACTATGTTCCCGGTGAAAGTGGTGTTCGCGGCGATCGTAAGAGATACCGGAGTAACGGGGTTGATCCCACCAAAACCGGAAAGGGTGACGCCCGGGTTCGTAGTGCCGTTCACGAAGAAGGAGTACATCCGTTGGTAATTGCTATTGTTCGTCACGGTGATCGGGAAGGTCGCCGTTGGGGTAAGTACCTGATTGAGCAGCATGTGGGAAGCTCCACCGACAAGCAACAGGGGTTGGTCCAATTGGTAACCGCCTTCATACGGACAACTGGTCTTTGAAGTCGAGGCCAGGCGGTACACGTTGCTGCCGAACACCTTGTCCTGCCTGATCTCCACGTCGAAGTTGTCGCCATTGCCCGTGTCCTCCAGATGGTACGCCACCGTGTTGGTACCGCTGTTCGAAGCGTTCACGCTATTACCGTACTCCTGCCGGAAGGTGACCTCGCCACCGACAGTAACTCCACTACCGCCGAAGTTGACGCCGAACTCAGCGCTCAAACCTTGTGAGAGGGATACGTTATAATCGATCGACCTTGATTGTGAGGTCGTGGTCTCCAAAAACTCGTCAAACGGTGCTCCGCTCGCGAATTGCTCGAGGGTACCAGTGAAGTTCGCGTTCGCCTTGATGGAATCGTTCATGGCCAAGGCCTGAAGCCAAACGTTGAGTTGATTATTGGCGGTTCTCCAATCCGCTGTGCCCACCACGAGCGAGGCCACTTCGGCTTGCAGATCGGGCACCACCGAGCTCCTGATATAGCTCTCGGGCCAATGGAAGCTACTGAGCCTCTGAATGGGTACGATCGTGAACTGAGCGGAATCGGTCGGCATGTTGCAACCCATACGCTGCGTGGTAAGGGCCATGCCGTAGGCGTAGCGCACCGAACTGCCGAAGAACAGATCATCCGGTGCACCGGACTGCGTGGTGGAGATCGTTTGCCCGACGTTCAGGCAGGTCTGGTAATCCCCGGTGGCCGTTTGGGTGCGAGTGGCCGATGTGCTGAAACCTAGTTCGCCGTAGATCTCGTAGTCCACGGTGGCGATCAAGCCGATGGACCCGGCCACACCGATCCGCACCTTGGCAAAGGCGGAGCCACCTTGCTCTGTCGTCCCGGAGATGGTTTCACCCCTGCACGTGCTGGTGGCTGTGGTAAGGCTGCCATAGCTAGCATCGCCCGGGGGATCGCGAAGGATTTGGACCGGGGTGCTGGGCGAATCGAATGTCCCGATCACGTCTGTGAAATTCGTTCCCACCATCACGGCCTTGAAACGGAACTCTTCACTCGCAATACTCGTGGCCGGGATGCCGCCGATGGTGTAGAGGATCTTGGGCCTCAGCGCGAATTCACGCACGTTGTTCGGCAGGCCATAGGCAGAGCCTGGGGTGTACGTGACCTTCCAGACACCTTTGACGAACAAATATGGATGCCCGTCGTACGTATTAAAACCCGGGTACGCCCATTCCTGTGTTCCTGGCACGATCTCGA
>JAGNSU010000127.1 GCA_017987895.1 Flavobacteriales bacterium
TAGAGGAAAAGGATCCCCAGCATGAGGTAGAACCCGAAGCGCTCCCACATCTCTGTGAAGAAGAGCAGGTAGAGGCCCTTGGGGTGCTTGCTGGCGGGTGCAGGGGTTTGGCTCATGAGGGGTGGGGTCGGTTAGGAAGGCGGGAAGGTAGAAAAGGGTTCGAACCGGAGTTGTCGAGTGCAGGTTCTTAGTGGTCCGTGGTCCTCGCGGATCGCTTTAGCTCCCCTCCGTCGATCGCATGCGCGATCGACATCTCAGGGAGGGGTTGGGGGTGGGTTCCGCTCTTCTTTTTCCGTCTTGTGAATTGATACTGGACGAAATGCCGACTTGATCTCTTCGAGCACTCGTTCCACATCCACGAACACTTCTTTGTTCTCGAACCGGACCACGCGGACCGCGTTCTTGCGCAGCAACTCTTCGCGAACCTCGTCGTTCGCTACGCCCAGAGGATCGTCATGCTCCTTCCCGTCCAGTTCAACCGCTAGTCTCTCCTCCGGGCAATAGAAATCTACGATCACATGCGATCCAAAACTGTGCTGGCGTCGGAATTTCCGTCCGCCCAGCTTCCTGTTCTTCAGGCAGGTCCACAAGGTCGCTTCCGCTGATGTGCCCTCGTTGCGCAGACCCCTGCGAAAAGGTCTTAGCTCAGGCCGATCATGGAAGGTGCCCATCTGAAGGTCGCGCTCGGAAAGGTACCCACCCCTGCCCCTCCCTGAGCACAGCGATCGAGGGCTCGATCGCAGGGAGGGGAGTTGATCCGGTCGCCGGGAGGTAGTTCACTTCTCTAACCCATTACAGATTCCGCTCCAACCATCCGGTCATCATCTCGAAGAGGTGCATCCGCGTGGTGCCCCCATGGATGCCGTGGTTCTTGTCCGGATAGGCGAACTGTTCGAAGCGCTTGTTGGCCTTCACCAGGGCGGTCACCATCTCCGCGGCGTTCTGGAAGTGCACATTGTCGTCGCCCATCCCGTGGATCAGCAGGTAGTTGCCTTTCAGCTTGTCCACGTGGTTGATCGGGCTGTTGTCATCATAGCCCTTCGCGTTGGTCTGCGGCAGGCCCATGAAGCGTTCGGTATAGATGCTGTCGTAGTAGCGCCAGTTCGTCACCGGCGATACCGCGATGGCGGCCTTGAACACATCGGCGCCCTTGGTGATGCACAAGCTGCTCATGTATCCTCCGTAGCTCCACCCTTGTATGCCGATGCGCGCTGCGTCCACATAGCTTTGTTGCCCCAGCCACTTCGCGGCGCTGATCTGGTCCTCGGTCTCGTACTTGCCCAGTTGCCCGTAGGTGATGTGCCGGAAGTCGCGCCCGCGATGCCCCGTGCCGCGTGGGTCAACGCACGCCACCACGTAGCCTTTCTGGGCGAGGAGCTGATGCCAGAAGTAGTCCTTCCCGTCCCAGCGGTCGAGCACCTCATTGCTATTGGGGCCACTGTACTGGGTCATGAACACCGGGTACTTGGTGGTGCTCTGGAAGCCGGGCGGCTTGATCATCCATCCGTTCAGCATGGTGCCGCCCTCTGTGGTGAACTGGAAGAATTCCTTGGGCTGCAGACTGTATCCTGTCATGCGTTCCCGCAGCCCGGCATTGTCCTTCAGGATCTTCACCAATTTGCCCTGCCCGTCGTGCAGGGTGATCATCGCCGGTTCGTTCGCCGTACTGCGGGTATTGATGAAGTAACGGAAGCCGTCGCTCCATTCCGCTTCGCTCCATCCGCCTGCGGGTGAGAGTTGCACAAGTCCTTTGCCGTTCAGGCCTACCGCATAGATCTCTTGCGCCAGAGGTCCGCGCTTGCTCGCGGTGAAGAGCAGGCGTTTGCCCGCCTCATCGATGCCTTGCACTGAAAGCACGTCCCACTCACCCTGGGTGATCGCGCGCTGCACCTTGCCGTCCAGACCGCACCACAGGATATGGTTCCAACCGTCCTTCTCGCTGGTGAGCACGAAGCCGCTGCCGTCCTGGAGGAAGTACAGGTCGTCGGTCACCTCCACATAGGTGGTGCTGGTCTCGCGATAGATCTCCACCGGCTTGTTCCCGAACTGTGGAGGTTTTGGGGAAGGCACGTAAACCGTATAGATCAACTTGGTCTGTTGCAAGCGGTCCATCAGCATGTACCATAGCACATCGTCCTTGGTGGTCCAACCGAAGCGGGGCACGTAAGGCTCGTTGAAGGTCTCGCCGAAACCGATGCTTTGGGTGGTGCCGCTGCGGGTGTCGTAGGTGTGGAGCGAGATGGTGCTGTTCTGTTCCCCGGCTTTGGGGTACTTGAACCGGTATTCGCGCGGATAGAGGCGGTTCTCATAGTAGGTAAGGTCGAACTCGGGCACCGCGGTCTCATCGCTGCGCAGGTAGAGGAGCTGTGTTCCCTTGGGGCTCCACTGGTAGCCTTGTACCAGGGCGAACTCTTCTTCGTACACCCAATCCGTGGCACCGTTGATCACCTTGTTGCGCTCGCCGTCCGTGGTCACCTGTCGCTCTTGCATCGTGGCCAGGTCCACCACGAAGAGGTTGTTGTCGCGCACGAAGGCGGCTTTGCCGCCGTCCGGACTGAAGGTGGCCAGTCGTTGTTTGCCTTTCGCTGGATCGGAGAGCGGACGCAGGGTCTTCGCGGCACGGTCGAAGATGTAATGCTCCGCGGAATGACTGTAACGATAGATGGGTTCGTCGTCCGTTCCGATCATCACCAGTTTCTCATCGCTGCTGAAGCTGTAGTCCTCCACCTCGACCGGAGCGCTCGAGCCTGGAAGGACCAGGTCCTGGCCGTCCACCAGGGTGCTTACTTTCAGGCCGGTGGTGTAGCTGTACTGGTCGATCGTTTGCTTGTCACCCACCTCGTCCAGCACGGTGTAATGTTCGCCATCGTTCATGCTGGCCAGGCCGCCCACATGCTCACCATTGAAGGTCGGGCTGTACCAGATCTCCTGGTTGGTGAGGGGTTTTTGGGCGAGAAGTGGGGCGCTCCATAGCCATAGGGCGATGGGAACGAAAACGAAGGTCCGGTTCATGGTCCGTTCTTAGGAGGTGCCCGCCAAGGAACGGGCCGGGCCAAGATAGAGCAGGGGGTGGGCTCGCAATGGGATCCCCGTGGCGCGTTCAACCGTTCATCCTCCGCCGCAATACGCGGTGAGCGCCCCGTCGGCGCCTTGGTACCCGATGGCCTTCGCCTGCTTTAGTACCGCGCAGGCCTCGTCCGTTCGCTTCATGCGCATCAAGGTCATGCCTTTGTTGCCCATCGCCAGGGCGTAGCGGGGATCCATTTTCAGCGCCATGTCATAGTCCGCGAGCGCTTTGTCGAACGCGCCCATCTGGTAGTGGCAGTTGGCGCGGTTGTAGTAACCCGAGATGCTCCGGGGTTTCAGCCGGATGGCACGCGTGTAGGCTTCCACGGCCTGATCGTACTCTTTCAATTGGTAGTGCGCTGCACCAATGGCCTCAATGGCCTGGTCCAGCTTCGGAGCCCGTGCGATGGCCCGTTGGTAGTACCCCAGCGCCTCGCGCGGATAGCCTGCCTTCAGCCAGCAGCTGCCCATGTTGTAGTAAGCCATGTAGTACCCGGTATCCACATGCAGCAAACGTTCGTATTGGTCCAACGCTTCCTGATAGCGGCCCAGTTGGTACAAGGCCTGCGCACGGAGCAGATGACTTTGCACGTTCATGCTGTCCATGCGCATCATGGTATCGGCCACGGCTAGGGATCCGGAGAAGTCGCCCCGATCGTTCAGGTACTGCCCGCGCGCGTGGTAGCCCGGTAGAAAATGCGGATGATGTTCGAGGAACGCCGAACGCAAGAGCGCGGCGTCGTGCGCGCTGGTGTCCATTTTCTGGTAGAGGACGGCACGTAGCCGGTGGTCGGTGCTCACCACTTCCGCCAGGGCCACCAGGCCGGTATGGCCCTTGATCCAGCGTTCGGGCACATCGCCCGATAGACGGTGCGAATAGTGGTTCTCCCAAAGGAAGACAGAATGGGGCGCCGCCGCTTGGATCGCCGCTTTCGTCAGCGTGCGGTAGTTCGGCCCCGGGTATCCCAGATCGTCCGGCCAGAAGAACCAGGTGTGGTTCGCATAGAGCGGGTATTGCCGCAGGTAGCTGTCCTTATACAGCTTGGAGAGTTGCGTGATCCCTTTGCGCTCGGGGCTGAGGTGCGCGTTGGGCCGCTCGCGGTGCAAGGTGAAGCCCAGGGTCATGGCGCTTACCAGTACCATCAGGCCATTGCGCCACATCGCCGGGGTTCGCCGCCGGAAGTACGCGAGCGTGCCGATCAATAGCAGCGTCGCCAGCGCACCCGCCACGATCCGGTTGGTGGGATCCGGCGTGCGCAACACCTTGTGGTGGTTCTCCAACACCACGGAATAGTAGACGTGGATCAGCGCCACTGCCGCCAGCGAGGCCAGATGGACACGCACCGTGGGCCACCATGGCCAGTGCTGCTTCACTGGCTTCGGTTTTGGCATCGGCTCCTTTCTCCTCGCCTGTTTGCCCACAGGTTTGTCCACGGTAGTGAGCGACCCAACACCGCGATGGTCGGGTGCTCCCGCCGGACGTGCCATGGCCATCAGCCAGGCCTGCAAGCCATCGTAGGCGATCACGGCCACGAAGGGCGTCAAGGGTATCAGGTTGCGCAGGAAACCCGCCGCGTTCCCTACGTCCAACTTCCAGGAGAACAGCACATAGAGCGCGAACATCAGCGAGCCCTGGAGCATCACCATCACATCCGTCCGCCATCGCAACAGCCTTTCTATAGCGCCGATGGTGAAGAAGTAGAAGGGCACGATCCCCACAACGAACGCATAGCGTTGGAAATAGTGCCACAGCTCGCGGTGCCCGTAGCGGTTGTCCCCTTCGCGGCCCACGGTCTCGTCCACAAGCCAGAGCAATCCGGCGTCCGGTTTCACCAAGGCGCCGCCCACGGCCAGCACCAGCGTTGGCAGCCCCAGCCAGAGCACTGGCCGCCACTGACGTTGCACCACCAACACGAGGGCCCATAGGGGAAGCACCGCCGAAAGCTCCAGGCGCGCTAGAGGTAACAGGCCTCCGGCCAAAGCGAACCAGCCGAAGCGCCGATGCACCAAGGCATACAGGCCCGCGCAGATCAGCGCGACCGCCAACGGCTCGGTGAGGAAGTTCCGTGATACGGAGAAGTAGAAGGTCTGGAAGAAGAACAGCGGCAGCACCATCCACGGCTGCCGTGCACCGAGTTTTTCCAGCGTGCGGTACAACAGCCAACCGGCCAGGGCGCCGATGGCCACCATCTCCACCAGCATCGCGGTTTTGCCCATCCATGCGGTGGGGGCGAAGAGCAGCATGAACAACGGCCGGTTCCACATGCTGAAGAACTGCGCCGGTTCGCTCCACGCCCGCAACGCGTTGAAGTAGCGTGTCACACAATCGTCGTCCCAAGGCGCTTCGCTCAACGCCCCGTAGACCACCGAAGCGACCATGTACACGGCGATCACGAGGAGGGCCGGCCACCTGCGGACCTCCACCGGCCCAATGCCCGCATCCAAGGGAGGGCGCACCACCCAGGCGGGAAGCGCTGGGCGTGGCAGAACCTCTGGATCCAATGTTCCTTGCCGAGAACGCATGGTGCTCCGCTCTGACGCATCGCACGCGTCAAAGGCTGCTTACGAACCTAAGCAACCGACACCCCTTGTACTTCCTTCTTTTCTCTTTTCCCTTCCACACTTCAGCCTTCCCCTTCGATCTTCTCCTTTCAACCCGCTCCTTCCCCCAGCCCCATCCTCAGGCCCGTAATTTCGCACCGTGCATACCCTTGAGCCTTTTTGGAACTGGCGCCATCGCTATACCAGCGAGGAGGACGAACGTTCGCCCTTCGTCGGCCGTGAGCACAGCGAGTTCGAGTTCACCCATGCGGTCTACGATCACGCCATCCATCCGCAGTGGGACGAGTTCGGATCCGCCACGCTGTATATGAAGTTGCTCTATGCGGATTACGACCAGGGCTTCGCCGTGATCGAACTCATAGGCGAATGGAACGATCTGCTCGGTAATGACATCATGTTCCTGAAACGCGATGTGGTGGAACCGCTCATGGCCCACGGCATCGGCAAGTTCATCCTGGTAGGCGAGAACGTGTTGAACTTCCACGCCAGTGACGAGGAGTACTACAACGAATGGTTCGAGGAGGCCGCCGATGCCGATGGCTGGATCGCCCTGCTCAATTTCCGCGAACATGTGCGCGATGATCTGCGCGCCGCCAACATCGACCAGTACTTCCTCCTCGGCGGACACCTCGACCAGATGGATTGGCGAACCTTCGAACCGGAGGATCTCTTCGAAAAGGTGGAAGGGTATGTGATGAAGCGGCTCGGGGCATAGATAGCACCCGCTGGCCACAACGATCCCTCCGGCACGGTCGTTGTCAACCTGAGCGAACCAGCCATGTGCACCCGCAACCTTCTTCCTGGGGCACGGCTCGTTCCGGCCATCGCCCTCTTCGCCGTTCTCATTGCCACCACCGCCGCGGTCAGCACCAAGAGCAAGCGCGATGGTTTCGCGTTCCAGGATGGCGACGTGGTATTCCAGGGCCACATGAGTGGGCAAGGTGCCGCCATAGCCCAGGCCACGCATTCACCTTACACCCATTGCGGCATCGTCTTCTTGGAGAACGGCGTGCCCATGGTCTGGGAAGCCGTCGGTCCGGTGAAGCGCACGCCTTGGAAGGAGTTCATGCACCACGGAGAGGGTGACCACTATGTGATCAAGCGCGTGCGCGATCCACTTGCTTCTTCGGAAGTGAGCGAATTGAAGAAGGCCGGAACGGCGATGATGGGCCTTCCTTACGACAACCATTTCCAGATGGACGATGAGCGGATCTACTGCTCCGAGCTGGTCTTTAAGATGTTCGGCGCCGCGGGCCGATCGGTCGGTACGTTGGAGCGTTTCTGCGATATGGACCTCGAGGCGCCCATCGCGCATCGAGCATTGGTGGAACGCTTCGGGGGTGCGGTGCCCTGCGACTCGAAAGTGATCACACCGGCCGCACTTTTCCGCGCGGCGGAGTTGGTAACGGTGGATAGCGTGGGCGCCCCACCGCGCATTCCATAACAACCGGGTTCGCGCGGATCCCCGACGCGTCGGGGTCCGAAGCGATCTCCAGGATCTGTGCACGCTCCCTTCCCAAGCGCACAACTCTCCGCTCAGATCAGGGATCGCTCGGCCGTTGCCCCAGGCATTGCCCTCGGCGCCGATCCGTATTGCGAAATGGCATTATTCCCCCACCGTGAAGGGCAGCGTGAACGGCCGCCCTTGCGGTGGCGCCACCCGCAGCAGGTAGTGGCCCGCGCTCAGGTTCGGGAGTTGCAGCGTGCGCCCACCATTGGCCGCGCCCTGCCAAAGCATGCGCCCGCGCGTATCGCTCACCTGCATGCGGCTGCCGGGTTGCGGAGCGATATTGAATTGCAGTTGATCGCTGGCCGGTATCGGGAAGACGCTGAGGATCGCGAGCTCCCCGTTCTCCGCCACGTTGCTCTCACCGCACACCACGCCGGGGTCGGCGATGGAATGGTCCAAGAGGAAGTTCACGATCACCGCTTCCGCGACGAAGCTGCCTTGGGAGGGCCAGGCATGCCCCACGCCCTGCACCCGAAAGAGCGTGACCGGCTCGCCCACGACACCATCACAAAAGACAAGCTGGTCGATGGTGGGTGAGATAGGAAAAGGGAGGTACGCATCATTGCCACAGGTGGCGCTGCCGAACGAACTGAGCGGCCAGTTCCAGGTGTTGGGGTCATGGTCCGCATCGGGGTATTCCACCACTGGGTCCGGATCGCCATGCAGGTGGGCGATCGGTACCGGCACAAAGCCCGCACCGAAGGCCTGGGTGAGGTAGGTATTGTCGCCCCAAAGGCTGCCCGCCACCGGCGCGAAAGCGGCGATCCGGTCACTGAGATGCAAGGCGAGCTGATAGGTCATGAAACCGCCATTGCTGTGGCCCGTGGCGTACACGCGTTGCGGGTCGATCTCGTGGGTGGTGCAGAACCAGTCGATCAGGTCGCGGGTGAATTGCACATCGTCCGTCGCGTTCGCATCACCCACGCCGCCGTGGCCTGGTTGATCGTCGGCATACACGTTCCACTGGAGGTCGCCACCGATGGTGGTGCTGTTGGGATAGACCACGATCAAGTTGGAGGCATCGGCCTGGGCATCCAGACCGCTGTACGCCTTGAACCCCGCTCCCGTGCCACCGGTGCCGTGGAAGGCGATGATGAGCGGGCGACCTACCGGCACCGTCGCGCCGGGCGCGTGGTACACAAAGGTGCGCGTAAGCCCTTGCGAAACGAGGCTCCCCGTGCCATCGAAGGCGTGCGCGATGGAGATGGGAGCGATCAGCCCGAGGAGGCCGGACAAAGACGAGAGGTGGCGCATGGCTGTGGTTGTTGCGTCGGATGGAAGCCTCCGAATGTACTCTTCACCCGATCCGGGTGGATCGACCAGGAAGGTGCTGATCCGAATTGGGACGAACAGTTCACTTTTTGGGCGTAACCCCCGGAAAATCGGGGTTGCGGATGCTCTTCGGCCGGTATTGCTTCGCCTTCCCGGATCATGGACACCATGCACACACGTAAAGAGATCTTCGGACGAACTGTCTGGTGGCTCGGTCTGGGTGTGGCCATCGGTGCATTGGTCGGGTTGTACTTCTTCTGTCGCGCAGCGCTTTAGGCCGGGGTGTTTTTTTGGGAGCCGGAGCAGGTAGTCCATATATCCCACCTCGGCGACCGGACCCGGCCCATAAGCCGGGTCCGCTATTTCTGGGCGGATGCTGGCGCTGCGAGCAGCTTGGCCAGAACCACCTTGTCGATGGGCAGGCTCACATCCTCCGCGCGCGCTGCGTGGAGCGGCAGCCAACGAAACACCTCAGCCCCTTCCTTCTCTTCAGCGAACGTGAAGGGTTCAGCGACCACCGGGAGGGCCTGGGGTTCGGCCACGTGGAACCTGTAGTACACGCTGATCACCTGGATCTCTTCCCTGTGGAAGGTGCTTCGCTGGAAGAAGTCCGTGGTGTAGAAGTGCTCCAGACCAAAAGCGCCCACGTTGATCTCCTCACGGATCTCGCGCACCAGTGCGTCCTTCAAGCCTTCCCCATATTCCAGGCCACCACCGGGGAATTTGGTGATGCGTTGCCCCTTGATGATCTCGTCCGCGACCAGCACTGCGCCTTCATGCAGCAGGAGACCGTAGACGCGGATGGTGAAGCGTGCCATGCTCACATCGGTTTCCTACCGCGAAGCATGTGGCGTTTACCCGGCGGCCCGGCCAGTCGTTCCACCACGAACCCGGCCTGCTCCATCGCACGGCG
>JAGNSU010000128.1 GCA_017987895.1 Flavobacteriales bacterium
GGAACACGGAGTCCATGTGATCACAGCGTGCCAGGTCGATGGTGTCCAGCCCCGCGATCAGGCTGTCGGTGCGGACCATCATGCTGTCGAGCGCGCTCACGAGGGCAGGGTCGGAAGGTTGGCGGCAGCCGGAACCCAGTGCGAGCAGTAACGCGGCGGTGGCGGCGAACGGTATGCCGTACTTCATCGGGTGATCCGGTCGAAGCCGGTGTAAGGTTGAAGGGCTTTTGGGATACGGATGCCGTCCGGGGTCTGGTTGTTCTCCAACAGGGCGGCGACGATGCGTGCGAGGGCCAGCGCGCTGCCATTGAGGGTGTGCGCCAGGCGGGTCTTCTTTTGTTCATCGCGGTAGCGCAGCTTCAAGCGGTTGCTCTGGAAGGTTTCGAAGTTGCTGATGGAGCTTACCTCCAACCAGCGTTTCTGCGCGGCGGCATACACCTCCATATCGTAGGTCATCGCACTGCTGAAGCCCATGTCCCCTCCGCACAAAAGCAATTGGCGGAATGGCAGTTCCAGTTCGCGCAGCAAGCCTTTCACATGTTCCACCATCTCTTCCAGCACCGCGTAGCTCTTATCGGGATGCTCGATGCGCACGATCTCCACTTTATCGAACTGGTGTACCCGATTGAGGCCGCGAACGTGTGCGCCATAGCTTCCCGCCTCGCGGCGGAAACACGGCGTGTAGCCGACCATCTTCACCGGTAGCTGCGCAGGCTCCAGGATCTCGTCGCGGTACAAATTGGTGATGGGCACCTCGGCCGTGGGGATCAGGTAGAGATCATCCACGGTGGCGTGGTACATCTGGCCCTCCTTGTCGGGGAGCTGACCCGTGGCGAAGGCGCTGGCCGCGTTCACCATGTGGGGCGGAATGATCTCTCGGTAGCCGGCCGCGGTGGCCTTGTCCAGGAAGAACGAGATCAATGCCCGTTGCAACCTGGCCCCCTGCCCGCTGTAAACAGGGAAGCCGGCACCGGTCACCTTCACGCCCAGGTCCATATGTAGGAAGCCGTATTGTTCACCCAGGTCCCAGTGGGGCTTTGCATCGGCTGGCAGTTCCGGAATGGCGCCTTCTTGCATCACCACGGTATTGTCATCCGGTGTGCGGCCTTCCGGCACTTGCTCGCTTGGTGCGTTGGGAATGGTGCAGAGGTGGTCGTGCAGCGCCTTCTCTGCCTCATCCAGCTGGCTCCGAAGATCTTGGATGCTGGACTTCAGGACCGCCGTGCGCTCGCGGGTCGCCTCGGCCTCGTCCTTGCGTCCGCTCTTCATCAGTTCCCCGATGCTGCGGCTCAATTCGTTCAATTCGGCTTGGCGGGCATCCAGTTCGCCTTGGGTCGCGCGCCGGTGTTCATCCAGTCCCACGGCTTGGTCGAGCAGGCCTTTGGCATCGATGGGGCGCTTGGAAAGACGGCGTTCGGCTTCAGCACGGTTCGCTCTCAGGAACGACAATTCCAGCATGGACGGGGGAATGGATGATGGCCAAAGGTAGGCAGCTCGCCTGTGCCAGGTCTGTGACGGGCGGGGTGGTGAACGACGAAGCCCCGCCTGTCTGTTGCCAGAGGCGGGGCCATCGAAAAGTTGAGAGAGGACTACGCCTTCTCCTCTGTGATCACGCTCACGAAGCTGCGCTCGCCGCGTTTCACCTTGAACTCGATGATGCCGTCGGTGAGTGCGTACAGCGTGTGGTCCACGCCGATGCCCACGTTCTTGCCGGGGTGGTGCTTGGTGCCGCGCTGGCGCACGATGATGTTGCCGGCGTTCACGGTCTGACCACCGTAGATCTTCACGCCGAGGCGTTTGCTGTGGCTTTCGCGTCCGTTGGAGGTACTGCCTTCACCTTTCTTGTGTGCCATGGCTTCTTGGTCTTGTTCCTTGGGGTGGTCGCTCCGAGCGTGGCCGAGGAGTTACTTCTTGCTGTCTTTTTTTGGCGCGGCCTTCTTGGCCGGGGCCGCTTTCTTGGCCGGTGCTGCCTTCTTGGCGGGAGCGGCCTTTTTCGGGGCGGCCTTCTTGGCGGGAGCGGCTTCCTTCTCTGCTGCGGCCTTGGCGGAGGCGGTCTTCGCCTTCGGTTCAGCCACCTTCACCGCTTTGGGGGTCGGCGCGGTGCTCTTGCTGGCATCGAACTTTTCGCCCTTGCCCAAGATGGCCTCGATCCACAGTTCCGTGATGGACTGGCGGTGGCCATTGAGCTTCTGATAGCCTTTGCGGCGCTTCTTTTTGAACACCAGCACGGTGTCGCCCTTGCTGTGGGCCAACACCTTGGCGGCCACACGGGCACCCTCCACGTTGGGGGTGCCTACGCTGATGGTGGAGCCATTGCTCACCAGCAACACGTTGGCGAGTTCCACATGCTTGCCGGCTTCCGCCTCCAGGCGATGGACCTTCAGCTTCTGGCCGCCTTGCACTTTGTACTGCTGGCCTGCGATATCAACGATGGCGTACATGGTCTACCGGAAAATGGGCTGCAAATGTAGGATGCCGGACCGATCCAGCCAACTAAGGGCTTGGAAAGCCTGGAACCCCCGGCTACCGGCCTACTTCAGCGCGAACGCCTTCCGCACCGTGCCAAGCGCGTTCAGGTCCTCCCAGGGGAAGAGTTTCACCGTGATCGTCTTCTGCCGCCCGGCGTTGTCGAAGCTCTTTGTCACCACCCGGCTTTCCCGGCCCATGTGGCCGTAGCTGGCGGTTTCACTGTAGATGGGCGTGCGGAGCTTGAAGCGCTTTTCGATGAAGTACGGGCGCATGTCGAACTCGGACAGCCCGCTGATGGTCTTCGCGATCTGGCCGTCGGTCATCTTCACCTTGCTGGTCCCATAGGTGTTCACATAGAACCCGACGGGCTGGGCTACGCCGATGGCATAGGCCACCTGCACGAGCACTTCATCGCAGACGCCAGCGGCCACCAGATGCTTGGCCACATGCCGGGCGGCATAGGCGGCACTGCGGTCCACCTTGCTGGGGTCTTTGCCGCTGAAAGCACCGCCACCGTGGGCGCCCTTGCCGCCGTACGTGTCAACAATGATCTTGCGGCCGGTGAGGCCCGTATCCCCGTGCGGACCGCCGATCACGAATTTGCCGGTCGGGTTCACATGGTACTTGATGTCCTTGCCGAAAAGGGCCTGGACCCGCTTGGGGAGTTGCTTCACCACGCGGGGCATCAGCACCTCGATCACATCCTTCTTGATCTTGGCCAGCATTTTAGCTTCAGCATCGAAGTCGTCGTGCTGGGTGCTTACCACGATGGCGTCGATCCGCAGGGGCTTGCCGTTGTCGGCGTACTCGATGGTCACCTGGCTCTTGGCATCGGGGCGCAGGTAGGGCATTTTGCTATTCTTCTCGCGGCGGATGGCGGCCAGTTCGCGCAGCAGCAAATGGCTGATCTCCAACGGCAGGGGCATGTAGTTGTCGGTGTCGCGGCACGCGTAGCCGAACATCATGCCCTGGTCGCCGGCGCCCTGGTCCTCTGGTTTCTTGCGCTCCACGCCCTGGTTGATGTCCGGGCTCTGCTCGTGGATGGCGCTGAGCACCCCACAGCTATGCGCCTCGAACATGTATTCGCTCTTGGTGTAGCCGATGCGTTCGATCACGTCGCGGGCGATCTGCTGCACATCCAGATAGGCCGTGCTCTTCACCTCACCGGCCAACACCACCTGTCCGGTGGTGACCAGCGTTTCGCAGGCCACCTTGCTGCTGGGGTCGAAGGCGAGGAAATGGTCGATCAGGGCATCGCTGATCTGGTCGGCGACCTTATCGGGGTGGCCTTCGCTAACGGATTCGGAGGTGAAGAGGTAGGGCATGGATCGGTGCGTACGGCCTTTTTTTTCGGCTTCGGAAGGGCGCAAAGGAAAGGCTTCTCCCCAGCACCACAAAGCAGAGTTGCGTCGCTGTTCAACGATCGGTTGTTCTATTCCTGAGCGGATCCTGGCATCACCCTTCTTTCGAGCAGCACGAACTTTGCGGCCTAGTGAAAAAGAACACTCCACGTATGCGAACCATCCTCCTCACCACGCTCCTCCTTACCACCATCGTTCAACAAGAAGCGCGTGCACAGGCGTTCCTGGCGGGTGACAATGCCATTGGTATCGGCGCAGGTGTCGGCGGCTCCTACTACCGCTATGGCAACTACGAGGGGTTCCGGCCCACCTTGTCGCTCAACTATGACCGCGGAACCGCGATCGGTGTGGGCCCCGGTGTGCTGGGTATTGGTGGGTTCTTCTCCTATACCTCTCGCAGGATCTACAACTCCGACGTGTTCTGGGTGGAGGACAAGCGCTACAGCTTCGTGGGCTTCGGGGTTCGTGGCACCTACCACTGGAACAGCTGGCACAAGGTGGAAAATTGGGATGTGTACGGCGGGGTGGCCATTGGAGCGAACATCACCACGTACAACGATCGATCCACATACAGTTCCTCTTACTACTACAACCAGTACCACAGGACTTATACACCGCGCAATCCTCTGCGCACATCGGTCTTCGTCGGCACGCGGTACTACTTCACGGACTTCTTCGGCGTGTTCGCTGAAGTGGGCTACGATACCGCCTTCCTCACCGGCGGGTTGCAGTTCAAGTTCTAGGACTTTGCCCGAGGGTCAGCCCTTGGTGAGCTCTTTGAACACCTCCTCCAGGCCGCGTGCGCTCTTCTGAAGGGTGAGCACCTTCAAGCCTTTGTCCACGGCGAACTGGAACACGCTGGAACGGATGTCCCTTTCGCTGTCATAGCTCAGCATCCAACGGCCTTGACCTTCGTGTTGGGCGTGGACCACTCCTGGGATAGCGCGTAGTGCCGTGCCGTCCACGCTGCCTTCGAACTCGACCTCCAGCAGGTCCTGGTCGCGGCGCAGGTTCCGCAAATTTTCGGCCTTGTCATCGGCCACGATCCGGCCGTGATCGATGATGATCACGCGGTCGCAGATCGCCTCCACTTCTTGCATGATGTGGGTGCTTAACATTACGGTGCGTTCCTCGCCCACGTGCTTGATCAACCCGCGGATCTCCTCAAGTTGGTTGGGGTCGAGGCCGCTGGTCGGTTCGTCGAGGATCAACACCTGCGGTTGGTGGATCATGGCTTGCGCGAGGCCCACGCGCTGACGGTACCCCTTGCTGAGGGCGCCGATCTTCTTGTGCTGCTCGCTCCCCAGTCCGACCGTTCCGATCATCTCTCTCACCCGGGTGTCGCGTTGCTTCAGACCATAGACCCCGGCAACGAACTCCAGGTACTCGCGCACATAGAGGTCGACATAGAGCGGATTGTGTTCGGGCAGGTAGCCCACCTTGCGGCGCACCTGCATGCTCTCCGTGCGGATGTCATGGCCGCAAACACTGGCTTCCCCGCTGGTAGGTGGAAGGAAGCAAGTGAGCACCTTCATCATGGTGCTCTTTCCAGCGCCGTTCGGCCCGAGAAAACCGACCACGCCCGTGCTCCCGATCTCGAAGGACACACCATCCAGTGCCTTCTGGGCGCCATATAGCTTGCTGATGTGGCGGACGGAAATGGACATGGCACAAAGGTATCCGCAGGTCAACGCGACAGATGGTCCACGGAACAGCGCCCCGCCCGACCTTTGCGCACATGCCCACCGGACTTGTGATGCGCAGCACCGGCAGCCGCTACCTGGTGCGGGGGGCGGACGGCGCGCGCCATGAATGTGTGGCCAAGGGCAATTTGCGGATCAAGGGGTGGAAGAGCACGAACCCGCTCGCAGTGGGCGATCGGGTCGAGTTCCTTCCACAACTGAGCGCCGAAGAAGTGGGCTCGATCGTCGACCTGCACGACCGCACGAACTACCTCGTGCGCCGCAGTGTCAACCTGAGCCACCATCGGCATGTGCTTGCCGCCAATCTCGACCAGGCGTTGCTCATGGTCACCGTGCTGCGCCCACGCACCTCGTTCGGCTTCATCGATCGCTTCCTCGTTACCGCAGAAGCGTACAATGTGCCGGTGGTGCTGGTGTACAACAAAGTGGACGATCTGGATGACGACGAACGGGAGCTCCTTGCGGATCATGTGGACACGTACCAGCAGATCGGGTACCGCGTGGTGATGACCGCCGCACTGCAAGGAGGCGGTGTGCAGGAGGTGGTGGACCTGCTCCAAGGGAAGGTCACCCTCTTATCCGGGCATAGCGGAGTGGGCAAGAGCACGTTGATCAACACCATCGATCCCACGTTGGACCTGCACACCTTCGAGGTCAGTGCTTCGAGCGAGAAGGGACAGCACACCACCACGAACGCTGAGATGTATGAACTGCGCATGCCGCACGGCATCAAGTCCCCAGTCCCTACGTTCATCATCGACACCCCTGGTATCAAAGGTTTCGGGCTGGTCGATCTGGAGAAGGCGGATATCGGCGATCAATTCCCCGAGTTCTTCGCGCTGAAGGGGGAATGCCGGTTCAACGACTGTATGCACCTGGAAGAACCCGGTTGTGCGGTGCGCGCAGGACTGGAAGCGGGCACGTTGGCAGGCACGCGCTACAATAGCTACGTGGATATGCTGAACGGAGTGGACGATACCAGCACCTTTCGCGTGGATTGATCCACAACGCACACAAAGGCAACGGAGATGCGGGCGGTCGTCCAGCGGGTAAGCAAGGCCTCGGTGCATATCGCTGGAACGGAACATGCGCGTATCCGCCATGGTCTGCTGATCCTGCTAGGCATCGAAGTGGGCGACTCCGATGCCGACTTGGAATGGCTCTGTGGCAAGTTGGTGCGCCTCCGCATTTTTCCGGATGAGGAAGGGGTGATGAACGTGGATGTGCGGCAAGCCCATGGTGAGATCCTGCTGGTGAGCCAATTCACCCTGCATGCCAGCACGGTAAAGGGCAATCGTCCGAGCTATCTGCGCGCCGCGCGACCGGAGGAGGCCGTTCCGCTCTATCTGCGCGCCAAGCAACGGCTGGGCGAAGTGTTGGGCAGGCCGGTACGCAGTGGTGAGTTCGGGGCCGACATGCAAGTGGAACTGGTGAACGATGGTCCGGTCACCATCCTCATCGATAGTCGTGTTCGCGACTGAGGAGTTCAATGCACGACCACGCGCGCCCTTCCAGAATTTCCATCCGTACCCCAACGAACGGTATAGAGACCAGGTCGGGGGATATGCAGACATTGTGCATCGTCGCGCAATGCTTCGCGGGTGAAGGGGACCTCGAGCCCGCGGGCATCGAGGACCATCACCGAGGCGGACCCGCTGGGCACCCAGAAGGACCCAGTGCTGGGATTGGGGTGGATCACGGCATCGGATCCGGTCCATTGTGCGCTCACCATGGGTGAAAGGACTTCGTTGCCGTCCATGTCCACCATGCGGAGGCGATAGTAGTTGGTTCCACGCGCGGGTGTGCTGTGCTTCAAAGCATAGTCGATCACGCTCTGTGAGTAACCGGCCGCGCTCAGCGTACCGATCACTTCCCACGCGCTGTTGGTGGTACCGTGTTCGAGGCCGAACGAAAGGGTCTCTTCCTCTGATCCGGTGCTCCACTCCACTTGCACTCCGTCGGTTTCGGCGGTAGCGCGTAGATCGATCAGTTCTAACGGGAGCGTGATCGGGTCGCAACTCACGGTGGCCGTGCCTCCGAACTCCAACGGTACCAAGGTGGATACGCTGCTCCAGTTGCTGAAGCAGATAATGTACTGCTGCCCGGCGAGAACGTTCAACGGCGGCTCGTAATTCCCTGCGTCGCCTCCGGGAGGTGCGGTGGCGGCCAAACCGGTACCTCCGAACGCCACGTTGTTCCAATTGCACCGGATCGGGGGTACTGTGTTGGCCATGATCGCGGCACAGGTCGCTGCTGTATAGGGATACATGATCCAGTCATAGAACCCCGCTTGCGATCCGAGGCCTCCGAACGTGAACTCGAGCGAACCGCTCCCGGAGATGTTCACCACCATCCAAGTGCTATTGAGCTCGTCGTTCTGCAGGCAGCCGAAATTGTCCGAGCCCCACGCGCTGGGGATGGCATCGCCCAGGGTGAGCAATGGGTTCCCCAGCGAGCCTAGCGGTGGGATCTCGTTCAAGGAACCGATGCCGTTCGGGTCGATCTGGAAGCTGTAGTTCGTGCAGATGTTCACTGCTTGTGGGCAATCGCTCGCGGTGACGGCACCTGTCGAGGATGCACACGTGGTGGTCGGGCTCAGGTCGATCACCTGCTGCCCGATACTCCCGGTCGCAAGGGTCCCGCTGCCCACCGTAACACCGAGGCTGCTCGTCAACGTCCAGGTCGCACCGTTCCAGCCATCACCGAAGCTGTCGAACAGCTGCATCACGAAGCAGCCCGTATCCAAACAGAGCACTTGTGTGCTCGGAGCGAATCCAGTAGCAACGATCAACGTGCCGGTCACCAGGTTCCAATTGATCTCCGCAGGCCAGGCCCCTGCCGTGATCGTGAGCGTATAGTTGGAACAGTTCGCACCACCGCAGCCCCCGCCCAGATTCACCTGGGAGGTCCCGAAAGCCCCGTTGGTCAGTGTCCCGCTGCTCACGATGGTGTTCGCTGGCTGCACGCGGACCACGTATGTGGCGCCGTTCCAACCATCCCCGAACAGATCGTACATATACATGGTGTAACACCCGTTCGGCAGGCACACGCTCACGGTCTGCGGGGCAAAGCCACTGGCCACCGTCACCCCCAGATCGTTCACCAGTTCCCAGTCGATCTCTATATCCCATGCCCCGCCACCTACCGTGATCGTGTAGGTGGTGCACTGTGCCGCAAGTCTTTCGGACGAAAGACCACTCGCCAGGAGCATTGCGAGGAGGAGACCGTGGGCGGTTCTCATCGCATGGTCGGTGTGAGCCCGCAGTCGCGGGGGTCCAGATGGCGGAAAGGTCCTTGCCCTATCGGGCCACGTTGATAGCAACGCACACTCATGCCCAATGAGGCCAAGGCCTCGTTCAGCATGGCCACCGAGATGGGGAGATCCGCAGGCACATGCATGAGGAGGTTACGCGTGTTGTGGTCCGTACGGGTCAGGACCACGCCCGGCAGCGCCCGTAGGACCAGGTCCGCTTCGTAGGCGTGTTGCGGGGAGCGCACGCCGTCCACCACGGCCTGCACTTGGTGCAGCGGAGCCAGGTCCTGTGCGATACCGTGGCTGACGGCACCGATCAGGGCAATGGCAGCGATCCACACACCTTTGTGCAAAACTCCAGTGAACATGGCGGTTCAAGATAGCGGTTCCATACATAGGCAAGACCTGCCGATCGTCAGTCTTCAGGCCGAGGTGGACCACTGGATCGGCCGCGTGGGCGTGCGCTACTTCAGCGAGCTGAC